>JAVJVX010000007.1 GCA_040220875.1 Alphaproteobacteria bacterium
GAGATGGTGATGCCCGGGGACAACATCCAGATGGAGATCCAGCTGATTGCGCCGATCGCCATGGATGAAGGGCTGCGCTTCGCCATCCGCGAGGGTGGACGCACCGTCGGCGCAGGTGTCGTCGCTAAAATTATCGAGTAGTTCTGAAGATTACGGGGTACGGCAGCGTTTCGCCGCGGAAAACGGAAGCAAACAATGGATAACCAGAATATCCGCATTCGGTTGAAGGCGTTCGATCATCGGGTGCTTGACCAATCTGCGACGGAGATCGTCTCGACGGCCAAGCGGACCGGTGCTCAGGTGCGCGGACCCATTCCGTTGCCGACCCGGATCGAGAAATTTACAGTGCTGCGCTCGCCCCATATCGACAAGAAGTCGCGGGAACAGTTTGAAATCCGGACCCATAAGCGCCTTCTCGACATTATTGACCCGACGCCGCAGACAGTGGACGCGCTGATGAAGCTCGACCTTGCTTCCGGTGTCGACGTCGAAATCAAACTGTAGGACGGAATGATGCGAACCGGTTTGATCGCCAAAAAACTGGGCATGTCGCGAGTGTTTCTCGCCACCGGCCAGCATGTCCCCGTGACTGTCCTGCAGCTCGAGGATTGTCAGGTGGTGGCCGTCAGAACCGCGGACAAGGACGGCTACGACGCCGTGCAGCTCGGTGTCGGGACGGCGAAAGTCAAGAACGTCAGCAAGCCCATGCGGGGCCATTTCGCCAAGGCGAATGTGGCGCCCAAGCGGAAACTGGTGGAGTTCCGGATCGAGGATGAGACCCGCCTCAACGTCGGGGACGAGTTGCTGGCGAGCCACTTCGTGGCCGGCCAGCGGGTCGACGTTTCAGGCACCAGTATCGGTAAAGGGTTCTCGGGCGCGATGAAGCGGCATAATTTTGCCGGCCTCGAAGCGACCCACGGCGTATCCGTCTCCCACCGTTCGCACGGATCGACGGGTAACAGCCAGGATCCGGGCAAGGTGTTCAAGGGCAAGAAAATGGCCGGCCAGTACGGCAATGTTCGGCGCACGGTCCAGAATCTCGAGGTTGTGTCCACCGACGATGCCCGCGGTCTGATTTTGGTGAAGGGCGCCGTGCCGGGCAGCAAGGGTGGTTACGTGCTGATCCGCGACGCGCTCAAGCGTGCGCGGCCGGATGATGCGCCGATGCCGGCCGCCACGCGCGGTGGCAAGGCACCAGCGGTAAAAGAAGAGAGCGGCGAGGCGGCCGCCAGTGAACAGAAGGATTGATGCGCCATGAAGTGCGCCGTGAAAACGATCGATAACAAGGCGGCCGGCGATATCGAGCTTGCGGACGAAGTCTTCGGTCTGCCGGCCCGGCCCGACATCCTTGCGCGCGTGGTGCGCTGGCAGTTGGCCAAGCGGCGTGCCGGAACCCACAAGACCAAGGGTCGCAAGGAGGTTGCCGGTACCGGTTCCAAGGCCTACAGACAAAAGGGCACCGGCCGGGCACGTCGCGGTAATCTCAAGACGAACATCATGCGCGGCGGCGGCACGGTATTCGGCCCGGTGGTGCGCGACCACGGGTTCGACCTGCCGAAGAAAGTGCGGCGTCTGGGGTTGAAGGCGGCTCTTTCCGCCAAGCTCGCCGATGGCAAGCTGATCATCATCGACACGCTCAGGATAAAGACGCCGAAGACGGCTGAACTGGCGAAAAGCCTTGGCAAGCTGGGCGCGACCTCGGCGCTGATGATTGATGGCGAGGCGCTGGACGAGGGCTTCGAGCGGGCGGCGGCCAACCTCAAGCACATCAACCTGCTGCCGGCCCAGGGCGCAAACGTCTACGATATTTTGCGCTGCGACATGCTGGTGCTGAGCAAGGACGCGGTGGAACGGCTGGAGGCCCGGTTGAAATGAACGCGCGACTGAAAAAACCGGTCCGGATCAGCGAAGGGCGGATGATGGAAATCGTGCGCAGCCCGCTGATCACGGAGAAAACCTCGCTGATGTCGGAACACAACCATGTTGCCTTCCGCGTGCCGCTGGATGCGACCAAGGGCGAGATCAAGGCGGCGGTGGAAACCCTGTTCAAGGTCAAGGTGGATGGTGTGAACACCATTCGGTCCAAGGGAAAGCGCAAGGTTTTTCGGGGTGAGCGCGGGCGCCGCCCCGATTGGAAAAAGGCAATGGTACGGCTCGCCGAAGGCGAGAGCATCGACGTGACGACGGGTCTCTAGGCATGGCACTGAAACAGTATAAGCCCACAACCCCCGGACAGCGCGGCCTGGTTCTTGTGAACCGCGCGGGCCTCTGGAAGGGTAAGCCGGTCAAGGCGTTGACCCAGGGCAGTCCGAAATCGGGCGGGCGCAACAATAACGGCCATATGACCGCGCGCCATCGCGGCGGCGGGCATAAGCGCAGCTATCGCTTGATCGATTTCAAGCGCGCCAAACGCGACATGCCGGGTGTGGTGGAGCGGATCGAATACGATCCCAACCGCTCGGCCCATATCGCTCTCGTCAAGTATGAAGACGGCGAGCTCGCCTATATCCTGGCGCCGCAGCGCCTGGCCGCCGGCGATCAAGTGGTGGCGGCCGAGCGGGCGGATATCAAGCCGGGCAACGCCATGCCGATGCGAAACATGCCGGTCGGGACCATCGTGCATAACGTTGAAATGAAGCCGGGCGCTGGCGGCAAGCTGGCCCGGTCGGCTGGAGCCTACGCGCAGCTGATCGGACGGGATGGCGGTTACGCCCAGCTTCGTCTGGGTTCGGGCGAGGTCCGCATGGTGCGCCAGGAATGCGTGGCGACCGTGGGGGCCGTCAGCAACGCCGATCACCAGAACCAGAAATTCGCCAAGGCCGGGCGCTCGCGGTGGAAAGGCAAGCGTCCCCACGTGCGTGGCGTCGCCATGAACCCGGTGGATCATCCCCATGGTGGCGGCGAAGGCCGGACATCGGGTGGCCGGCACCCCGTGAGTCCGTGGGGTGTGCAGACCAAGGGCAAGAAGACGCGTCGGAACAAGTCGTCGGATCGACTGATCATCCGACGCCAGAAGAAGAAATAGAGGTTCGCTGTGGCACGCTCTGTTTGGAAAGGTCCCTTCGTCGACGGGTACCTGCTGAAAAAGGTCGATAAGGCACGCGAGTCGGGCCGAAACGACGTCATTCGTATCTGGTCCCGCCGGTCAACCATCCTGCCGCAGTTCGTGGGCCTGACTTTTGGCGTCTACAACGGCAACAAGCATATTCCGGTCCTCGTGACCGAAAACATGGTGGGGCACAAATTCGGCGAATTTTCGCCGACCCGGACCTATGTCGGCCACGCGGCCGACAAGAAGGCGAAACGAGGCTAGTCATGGGTAAACCGTCCCATCCGCGCCGCCTCAAGGATAATGAGGCAATGGCCATGATCCGCCGGCTTCGGGTGAGCCCGCGGAAACTGAACCTGCTGGCCGGCCAGATCCGCGGCAAAAAGGTCGAGCGGGCTTTGGCTGAGTTGGAATTCTCGCGCCGGCGCATCGCCAGCGACGTACGCAAATGCCTGCAATCGGCAGTTGCGAATGCGGAGAACAACCACCAGCTGGACGTGGACCGGCTGTACGTATCCGAAGCCTGGGTCGGCAAGTCGCTGGTGATGCGCCGGTTCCGGCCGCGCGCGCGCGGCCGCGCGTCGAAGATCATGAAGCCGTTCAGCAACCTCACGGTTGTCGTGCGCGAAGCTGAGGAGAGTGCCTGATGGGCCAAAAGGTAAACCCGATCGGGCTCCGGCTCGGCATCAACCGCACCTGGGATTCCCGCTGGTATGCGGAAAAGAACTACGCGGATCTGCTGCACGAGGATCTTCGCATGCGCCGTGACCTGGAAAAGCGCCTGGATCAGGCCGGGGTCAGCCGCATCGTGATCGAACGCCCGGCCAAGCGGGCCCGGGTCACGATCCACACCGCCCGTCCCGGCGTCGTGATCGGCAAGAAGGGCGCCGATATCGAGAAGCTCCGCGGGGATCTCGGCAAAATGACCAACGGCGATGTCAGCCTGAACATCGTCGAGGTGCGCAAGCCCGAACTCGAGGCCGCGCTCGTGGCGCAGAACATCGCGCAGCAGCTCGAACGGCGTGTTGCCTTTCGCCGGGCCATGAAGCGGGCGGTGCAGTCCGCCATCCGGTTGGGGGCCGACGGGATCAGAATCAACTGCTCCGGTCGCCTGGGTGGGGCCGAGATCGCGCGCATGGAATGGTATCGCGAAGGACGCGTGCCGCTGCATACGCTGCGGGCAGACGTCGATTATGGCGTGGCCACCGCCAAGACCACCTACGGCACTTGCGGGGTCAAGGTATGGATCTTCCGGGGCGAAATCCTGGAACACGACCCCATGGCACAGGATCGCCGGGCGGCCAAGGGGGCCGAACGGACGGGCCGGCCCGGCGGGGGCGGCCGGCCGTAGTCCCGAGCCAGCCGGCAAGATCTAGCTTGGAGACGGCACCGACCCGAGACCGGCATCCGGTCAGGGATCACGAATTAGGAAACAACGATGTTAAGTCCGAAACGCACAAAGTACCGCAAGGCCCACAAGGGACGGATTCACGGCTTCGCCAAGGGCGGGACCGACCTGAATTTCGGCGCCTTCGGCCTGAAGGCGACGCAGCCGGGCCGGGTGACGGCGCGCCAGATCGAGGCCGCCCGGCGGGCCATGACCCGGCATATGCGCCGGACGGGGCGGGTCTGGATCCGGATTTTCCCGGACGTGCCGGTCACGAAGAAGCCGGCGGAAGTCCGCCAGGGCAAGGGCAAGGGCTCGGTCGAGTTCTGGGCATGCCGGGTGAAGCCGGGCCGGATCATGTTCGAGATCGACGGCGTTTCACGAGCCATGGCGGAAGAGGCATTCTCGCTCGCCGCGGCCAAGCTGCCGATCTCGGCACGTTTCGTCACCCGCCTGGGCGAAGGGAACTAGGGCATGAAGATCGCGGAAGTCAGGGCAAAGTCGGTCGACGAGCTCGAGAAGCAACTGGGCGACTTGCGCAAGGAATCGCTGAACCTGCGGTTTCAGAAGGCGAGTGGGCAGTTGGAAAACACGGCACGGGCGCGCCAGGTGCGCCGCGATATCGCGCGGATCAAGACCATCTTGCACGAGCGCGCCGAGAACAGTGAGGCGGCTGCGTCCGCCGGTCGGTCCTAGGAGTTTAGACGATGCCGAAGCGTGTCCTTCAGGGAACGGTAGTGAGTAACGGGGCCGACAAGACCGTCGTCGTACGGGTCGAGCGGCGCATCAAGCACCCGATCTACGCCAAGTTCGTGACGAAATCTAAGAAGTTTGCCGCCCACGATTCCGGGAATGCCTGCGAGGTCGGGGATACGGTCCGGATTCAGGAATGCAGGCCGATCTCGAAGCGCAAGCGTTTCGAGGTGGTCCAGAACGTAAGCCGGACGAGCTAGGACTGGAATGACGCAATGATCCAGATGCAAACCAACCTGGAAGTGGCGGATAATTCGGGCGCGCGCCGTGTCCAGTGCATCAAGGTGCTTGGAGGCTCGAAGCGCAAATACGCTTCGGTCGGCGATGTGATCGTCGTTTCCGTGAAAGACGCGATCCCCCGGGGACGCGTCAAGAAGGGCGACGTGCACCGAGCCGTGGTGGTGCGCACAGCGAGCCCCATCAAGCGGGACGACGGGTCGATCATCCGGTTTGACCGTAATGCGGCTGTGCTGATCAGCAAGCAGGGTGAGCCCATCGGGACCCGTATCTTCGGTCCGGTGGTCCGTGAGCTGCGGTCGCGCAAATATCTGAAAATCATTTCGCTTGCGCCTGAGGTTCTGTGATGGCCGAGAAATTCAAGATTAAGAAGGGCGACAAGGTGATTGTCCGCACCGGCCGCGACAAAGGCCGCTCCGGTGAGGTCCTGCGGGTCCTGCGCAAGGAGGACCGCGTGCTGGTGCAAGGCGTGAATATGGTCAAACGCCACCAGGCGCCCAGCATGCAGGGCTCGGGCGGGATCATCCAGAAAGAGGCGTCGATCCACATTTCCAACGTCGCCCTGATCGACCCCAAGACCGAAAGGCCGGTTCGCGCGGGCATCAAGACGCTCGACGACGGCCGTAAGGTGCGCTTCGCCCGGGGATCGGGCGAAGTCATCGACCGCTAGAGGAACGAAGAATGACGCGTTTGCGCGATCACTATAACGAGGTGGTGAAGCCGAGCCTGGTTGAGAAGTTCGGCTACAAGAACCCCATGGAAGTCCCCCGGCTCGACAAGATCGTCCTGAATATGGGCGTCGGCGAGGCGGCACAGGACAGCAAGAAGCTCGACAGCGCCGTGGAAGAACTGACCCTGATCGCAGGGCAGAAAGCGGTCATCACGCGTGCCCGCAAGTCCGAGGCGGTTTTCAAGGTCCGCGAGGGCATGGGGCTGGGCTGTAAGGTAACGCTTCGCGCGGCACGCATGTATGAGTTCCTCGACCGGCTGGTCAACATCGCGCTGCCGCGGGTGCGTGACTTCCGTGGGCTGTCGCCGAAGAGTTTTGATGGCCGGGGGAACTACGCGCTCGGCGTCCGCGAACAGATCGTGTTCCCGGAAATCAATTACGACAGAGTCCAGGACATTCGTGGTCTGGACGTCATCCTGTGCACCACCGCCCAGACGAATGAAGAGGCACGCGCCCTTCTGGACGGGTTCAACTTTCCCTTTCGCGCCTAATTGAGACGGTAGAGACATGGCGAAGAAAAGCGCAATCGAGAAAAACAGCCGCCGGGCCAAAATGGCAAAGAGCCAGAAGTCCAAGCGGGCGGCCCTGAAGGCCCTCGCCAGGGACAGCTCGCTGACGCCGGAAGAGCGCTTCCGCGCCCGGTTGAAGCTGGCCGAGATGCCGCGGAATGGTGCGCCCACACGGGTACGCAACCGCTGTGAGCTATCGGGTCGTCCGCGGGCTTATTACAGAAAATTCCGCATGTCGCGGATCGCACTGCGTGAGCTAGCGTCGTCCGGGCAGATCCCGGGTGTCGTGAAATCGAGCTGGTAGGGGGTTTCGGAATGTCTATGACTGATCCCATCGGGGATATGCTGACCCGGATCCGCAACGGACAGCGGGTCGGACAGCGGACCGTTTCGAGCCCGTCCTCGAAGATCCGATGCAACGTGCTCGAGGTGCTGAAGCGCGAAGGCTACATCCGCGACTTTCAGGAGACCGAGATCAAGGCCGGACATCGCGAGATCACGATCGAGCTCAAGTATCACGAGGGCGCGCCCGTCATTCGCAAGATTGCCCGCGTTTCCAAGCCAGGCCGGCGGGTCTACTCCAAGATCAGCGAGTTGCCGCGCCAGTATGACGGACTCGGGATTGCAATTCTGTCGACGCCCCGCGGCGTAATGTCGGATAACGATGCGCGCGAGGCCAATGTGGGCGGCGAAGTTATCTGCCGCGTGTTTTAGAGGCTGCTATGTCACGTGTTGGAAAAAACCCTGTCGCCGTGCCGGATGGCGTGACCGTCGAGATCAGCGAGAAATCGCTGACGGCCAAAGGCAAGCTTGGTGAACTCTCGATCGATCTCGTGGATGGAGTCGTCGCGAAGATGGCTGATGGCGAGGTGACCGTGTCGCCGGCCAACGATTCCGACCAGGCACGGACGATGTGGGGGACCTATCGCAGCCTCGTGGCCAATGTGGTCAAGGGCGTCAGCGAAGGCTTTACCATCAACCTTGAACTGGTGGGCGTGGGCTATCGCGCTCAGGTTCAGGGCAAGAGCCTGAATCTTCAGCTCGGGTTCAGCCATGACGTGATCTTCGCGATTCCGGACGGGATCACCATCAAATGTGAGCAGCCTACCAAGGTCGCGATTTCGGGGGCCGATCGCCAGAAGGTCGGGCAGCTGGCGGCAAACATCCGCGCGTTCCGGCCACCCGAGCCCTATAAGGGCAAGGGTGTCCGCTATGAAGGCGAGTACATCCTGCGGAAGGAAGGCAAGAAGAAGTAATGGACGCAAAAGCACTCTTTATGCGCCGCAAGCGCCGGGCACGGGCGCAGCTGCAAAAGAAGTCCACCGGTCGGCCGCGCCTGTCGGTCTTCCGCTCGGGCCGTCACATCTATGCCCAGGTGATAGATGATACAACGGGACGGACCCTCGCGGCCGCGTCCAGCGTCGACCGCGATCTCAAGGGCAAGCTGAAGAGCGGCGCGGACGTTTCGGCGGCGAGCGAAGTCGGCAAGCTGGTAGCGGTGCGCGCCCAGAAGGCTGGCGTTGGGGCCGTGGTGTTCGACCGCGGTGGATACAAATTTCATGGCCGGGTCAAGGCTCTGGCCGACGCCGCCCGTGAGGGCGGCCTGTCCTTCTAGAAGGGTGACGCATGGCACGCGGTGAAAAAAGAGATCAGGGCCGGCGCGAAGAGAGCGAATTCGTCGAGAAGCTCGTCGGAATCAATCGCGTCGCCAAGGTTGTGAAGGGCGGCAAACGTTTCGGTTTTGCGGCACTTATGGTCGTGGGCGACGGCAAGGGCCGTGTCGGGTTTGGCTCGGGCAAGGCGCGCGAGGTGCCGGAAAGCATCCGAAAGGCGACAGAACAGGCGAAACGCAACATGGTGCGGGTGCCGCTTCGCGAGGGACGGACGCTGCATCACGACATGCGTGGCGCCTTCGGCGCAGGCAAGGTCGTCCTGCGGGCGGCCCCGCCGGGGACCGGGATCATCGCCGGCGGCCCGATGCGCGCCGTATTCGAAGCTCTTGGCGTGCAGGACGTGGTGGCGAAATCAACCGGCACGGCCAACCCGCACAATATGATCCGGGCGACCTTCAGCGCGCTGGAGCAGGTCCAGTCGCCCCGGGCTGTGGCGGCGCGCCGCGGCAAAAAGGTCAGCGAGATCGTGAGCCGTCGTTCGCCCCGCACCGCCTCGGCGGCGGAGGCGGCGGAGGCGGATGGCGAGGGCGATCTGGTGGAGGCGGAAAATGCCTAAAATCCGGGTCACTCAGACCGGCAGCCCGCTCGGCCGCCCCAAGGTTCAGCGCGAGACGCTGAAGGGGCTTGGTCTCAACAAGCGGGGCCGCAGCCGGGAGTTGGAGGACACGCCCGCCATCCGGGGCATGGTCCGCAAGGTCGGCCATCTTGTCGAAGTTGAAGAGATTAAATAGGGCGGTTTCGCCGCCGAAGGGCAAAGACGATGAAACTCAATCAGATCCGCGATAATGCCGGGGCCACGCACGCCCGCAAACGGGTCGGCCGCGGAATCGGCTCCGGCCTGGGCAAGACATCGGGCAAGGGCCACAAGGGCCAGAAGGCCCGCTCGGGCGTCGCCATCAAGGGATTTGAGGGCGGCCAGATGCCCATTCACCGCCGCGTGCCCAAGCGGGGGTTCAACAATGTGTTCGCGAAATCCTACCAGATCGTCAATCTGGCCCAGCTCCAGGCGGCGGTCGAAGCGGGCCGGATCAAGGACGGCGAGACGGTGACCGCCAAATCACTTGCCGAAGCGGGCCTGATCCGGCGCACCAAGGACGGGATACGCGTGCTTGGCCGGGGCGAAATCAAGGCGAAGCTACAGATCGAGGCGGCCGGCGCCTCGAAATCAGCCATCGCGGCCATCGAAAAGGCAGGCGGCACCATAACCGTGCTGGCTCCCGCTCCGGTGGCCGACACTTCCAGTGAGAGTGCTTAATGGCCTCTGCGGCCGACCAGTTTGCTGCCAATATCAATCTCGGCGCCTTCGGTAAGGCGACGGAGCTCAAGAAGCGGTTGTGGTTCACGCTGGGCGCCCTGATCATCTATCGCCTCGGCACGTATATTCCGCTGCCGGGCATCGACCCCAACATTCTGGCCGAGATCTACCAGCAGCAGGCAGGCGGCATCCTCGGCGTGTTCAACATGTTCGCGGGCGGCGCGCTCGAGCGGATGACCTTGTTCGCCCTTTCGATCATGCCCTATATCTCGGCCTCCATCATCATGCAGCTGATGGCAGCCGTCTCGCCCAAGCTGGAAGCCCTCAAGAAAGAGGGGGAATCGGGGCGCAAAAAGCTTAATCAATACACCCGCTACGGCACCGTGCTACTGGCGGCGGTCCAGGCTTACGGCATTGCGGTCGGCCTTGAAGGCATGACCGGCAGCGCCGGCAGTGCCGTGATCGATCCGGGGGCATTCTTCCGGATCTCGACGGTGATTTCGCTTACAGGCGGCACGATTTTCCTGATGTGGCTCGGCGAGCAGATCACGCAGCGCGGCGTGGGCAACGGTATTTCTCTCATCATCTTTACCGGCATCGTGGCCGAATTGCCGGCGGCCTTCGCGCAGACCATGGACCTTGGCCGCACCGGCGAACTGCCGACGCTTCTCATTCTGGGCCTGATCGTGATGGTCGTGGGCGTCATCGGCTTCGTCGTATTCGTCGAGCGCGCCCAGCGCCGGATCATCGTCCAGTATCCCAAGCGCCAGCAGGGCAACCGGATGACTGGTGGCGAATCGTCCCACATTCCGCTCAAGCTCAACACATCGGGCGTGATCCCGCCGATCTTCGCGTCGTCCCTCCTGCTCCTGCCACTGACAGTGGCTGGATTTTCGGCCGGACAGGGGCCCGACTGGCTGACGACCGCGACCGCCTATCTGGGCCATGGCCAGCCGCTCTATATTGTCTTCTATATCTCGCTCATCGTGTTCTTCTGCTTCTTTTACACGGCCATCGTCTTCAACCCGGTCGATACGGCCGATAACCTCAAGAAGTACGGCGGATTTATTCCCGGTATCCGGCCAGGCAAGAACACGGCCGATTATCTGGATTATGTGCTGACACGGTTGACCGTCATCGGCGCCGCGTATTTGGCGATCGTCTGCCTTCTGCCCGAACTCCTGATCTCGCGTTTCAACGTCCCGTTCTATTTCGGCGGCACCAGCCTGCTGATCGTGGTCAGCGTCACCATGGATACGGTGGCGCAGATTCAGTCCCACCTGCTGGCGCATCAGTACGAGGGGCTGATTCGCAAGTCCAAGTTGCGGGGGCGGCGCGGCTGATGGCGATCAATCTCATCCTTCTCGGCGCGCCGGGGGCCGGCAAGGGAACCCAAGCCAAGCGGCTTGTCGATGAGCATGGCCTCGCCCAGTTATCAACCGGTGACATGCTGCGCGCCGCGGTTGCGAGCGGCAGCCAGCTTGGCCAGGAGGCCAAGGAAATCATGGAAAAGGGCGAACTGATGCCCGACGAGATCATGATCAAGATCATATCGTCCCGCCTTGACGAGGCCGATTGCGCCAATGGCGTGATTCTTGACGGTTTCCCGCGCACGGTGCCACAGGCCGAGGCGCTCGATGGGCTGCTCGCCGAAAAGGGCATGACACTGGATCATGTTATCGAGATCCGGGTCGACGACGATGTGCTGATCGCCCGGCTCGCGGGACGCTATAGCTGCGCCAAATGCGGGGCCGGCTATCATGATGAATTCATCCGGCCCGAAAAAGCGGGCGTGTGCGATGTTTGCGGGTCGACGGAGTTCAAGCGCCGGCCCGACGACCAGCCGGAGGTCGTCAAAAGCCGGCTCGAAGCCTATCATCGCCAGACGGCACCGATCCTGCCCTATTACCGTGATCGAGGCGTTCTCGAGACGGTCGACGGCCAGGCGGCTCCCGAGGGGGTGGCAGGCCAGATTGAAGCGATAATTCGTCAATGATTACGGGGAATTAGTACAAATTCCGGGTCGGTTGACTTGAGGGGCTGGCGGCCTATAATCCGCTCCCCGAAGCGGCGGGTCAGGGCTGACGGCGGCTAATTCCGTAATAATTCTGGAGACTTAGACGTGGCACGTATTGCTGGCGTCAACATTCCCACGCAAAAGCGTGTAGAAGTGGCGCTGACCTATATTTTCGGCATCGGGCCGAGCATGGCGAAGGAAATCTGCGCCAAGACGAGCGTATCGTCCGACCGCCGCGTGAGCGAGCTTACGGAAGATGAGATTTCGCGGATTCGCGAGGTTATCGACGGGGAGTACCAGGTCGAGGGCGACCTGCGCCGGGAAACCTCGATGAATATCAAGCGGCTCATGGACCTCAAGAGCTACCGTGGATTGCGCCACCGGCGCGGCCTGCCGGTCCGGGGCCAGCGGACCCATACCAACGCGCGCACCCGCAAGGGCAAGGCCCGGCCGATCGCCGGCAAGAAGAAGTAGGAAAAAACGATGGCGGCAAAAACCGGGGCACGCGTCAAACGGCGCGAGCGAAAAAACATCACTTCGGGCGTGGCCCATGTGAGCGCGACCTTCAATAACACGGTGATCACCATCACCGATGCGCAGGGCAACGCCATTTCGGGCAGCTCTGCCGGCGCCATGGGGTTCAAGGGCTCACGCAAGTCCACGCCCTATGCGGCGCAGATGGCGGCGGAAGATGCCGGGCGCAAGGCGCAGGATCACGGCATGAAAACGCTGGAGGTCGAAGTCAAGGGTCCGGGCAGCGGCCGTGAATCGGCTCTCCGGGCGCTGCAGACGGTTGGCTTCACCATCACGTCGATTCGCGACGTGACACCGGTCCCCCATAACGGGTGCCGGCCGCCGAAACGCCGGCGGGTCTGAGCCCGGCGGCAGAGGACGTATTTTGAAATCCGGGGGCTGTCCCCGGGACGGGTCGGGGCGCATGCGAATCCGGCTCGCCGCATTACGAAGAGGTCATCGCCTTGATCAAGAAGAATTGGCAAGAACTCATTAAGCCGCAGAAACTCGACATTGAAGCCGGGCGAGATGCGACGCGCATGGCGACGGTGGTGGCCCAGCCCCTGGAGCGGGGCTTCGGGTTCACGCTGGGAAATGCGCTTCGACGCGTGTTGCTGTCATCGCTGCAGGGTGCGGCGGTGACATCGATTCATATCGACGGCGTGCTTCACGAATTCTCCTCGATTCCCGGTGTCATCGAGGACGTGACCGATATCGTCCTCAACGTGAAGTCGCTCTGTGTGCGCTCGCACAGCGAGGGGCCGAAGCGCATGCATCTGCGCGCCACGGGCCCGGGTGCGGTAACGGCGGCGCAGATCGAGGCCGGGCACGATATCGAGATCCTCAATCCGGATTTGGTGATTTGCCACCTCGATGACGGCGCCGAAATATCGATGGAACTGACGGTGCAGAACGGCAAGGGCTATGTCCCGGCCGCGCAGAACCGGCCCGAGGACGCCCCGATCGGCCTCATCCCGGTGGATGCGATTTTCAGCCCGGTGCGCAAGGTGACCTTCAAGGTCGACAACGCTCGTGTCGGGCAGGTCACGGACTACGACAAGCTGTCGCTCATGGTTGAAACCGACGGGGCAATCTCGCCGGAAGATGCGGTGGCACTGGCCGGACGCATTCTTCAGGATCAGCTTCAGCTCTTCATCAATTTCGAGGAGCCGACCCAGCGGCGCGAGGAAGAGGCCGATGAGGACCTCGAGTTCAACCGCAATCTGTTGCGCAAGGTGGATGAGCTCGAACTTTCGGTACGTTCGGCCAACTGCCTGAAGAACGACAATATTGTCTATATCGGCGATTTGGTGCAGAAGACCGAGGCCGAAATGCTGCGGACCCCGAACTTCGGGCGGAAATCTCTGAACGAGATCAAGGAGGTCCTGTCGCAGATGGGGCTGCGGCTCGGCATGAAGATCCCGGGCTGGCCGCCCGAGAATATCGAAGAAATGGCAAAACGCCTGGAAGAGCCTTACTAGGCCGGGCGAGAAGGACAGGCCGGGGCGGGAAACGTCCCGGCGGGAGTGAAAAGAGATGCGCCATCGTCTGAGTGGCCGGAAACTCAACCGGACCAGCACGCACCGCAAGGCCATGTTTGCCAACATGGCCGCGGCCCTGATCAAGCACGAGCAGATCCGGACGACCCTGCCCAAGGCCAAGGAAATCAAGCCGGTGGTGGACCGCCTGATCACGCTGGGCAAACGGGGCACCCTCCACGCGCGCCGTCAGGCGATCAGCTTGCTGCAGGACGCCAGGTTGGCCGATAAGCTGTTCGACACGCTGGCCGACCGGTACGCGGATCGGCCCGGCGGCTACACCCGGGTGCTGCGTGCCGGCTTCCGGTACGGCGACCAGGCGCCGATGGCGATCATCGAGCTGGTCGACCGCGACCCCGAGGCCAAAGGCCAGGATTCGGGTCCCGTGCAAACGGATGATGCCGAGGGCGACTCGGCCGCCGCCTAGCCCCTCAGGCCGGAGCCCGGACAGCGGAGGCAGCCTCGTGGCTGCCTCTTTGCATTTGGCCTTGTCCCGGCCGGACATGCTAGGCTCCTGGCGCGACAGGGGCGGCGATGTCTTCGAATATTAATATAGAAAAACAATGAGTTCGGCTAAAGCGTCAGGGAATTGCCGGGGCCGCAACCGGGGGCCGGCGGCGCGGTTTCGCAGGCTTGCCCGCGTCGCCATCCTCCTTGTGCTGGGCGCGGTCCTGGTTCCGGCGGTCGCCGGCGCGGCCAGTGACGAAACCGTGCCCCCGCGCGTCCTTCCCGGGTCGGACGGCGAGGTCAAGCTCAGCTTCGCCCCCCTCGTGCGCGACGCCGCACCCGCGGTGGTCAATATCTACACACGGCGGTCGGTTCAGGGGCGGCCTTCGCCGCTGTTCGCCGACCCGTTCTTTCGCCGGTTCTTCGGCGGGCCGGGAGGTCGGGGACCGGGAGAGGAGCGGCCGCTGGAGCAGACAGCGCTGGGCTCCGGCGTGATCATCGGACGCGAGCGGGTTGTCGTAACCAACCATCACGTCGTCAACCAGGCGGATGAAATCAACGTCGTGCTCTCGGACCGGCGGGAATTCGAGGCGGAACTCCTGGTGTCGGACGAACGTACGGACCTGGCGGTTCTGCGGATCAAGGACCCGCCCGCGGACCTGCCCTATCTTCGGCTCGGTGATTCGGACGCTCTCGAGGTAGGGGACCTTGTTCTGGCGATCGGCAATCCCTTTGGCGTCGGCCAGACGGTGACCAGCGGGATCGTCTCGGCCCTGGCCCGGACGCAGGTGGGGATCACCGATTACCGCTTCTTCATCCAGACCGACGCGGCCATCAACCCGGGCAATTCCGGCGGCGCGCTGCTCGACCTCGACGGACGGGTGGTCGGGATCAACACCGCCATCTATTCCCGAAGCGGCGGTTCTCAGGGAATCGGCTTTGCCATTCCGGCGGCCATGGTCCGGGCGGTGATTGCCGGTGCCGGCGAGGACGGGCGTATCGTCCGCCCGTGGCTGGGCGCGGCCGGCCAGCCTGTGACACCGGAAATCGCCGAAAATATAGGCCTTTCGCGCCCGGCTGGCGTGCTGGTCAACCAGGTCTACGAGAGCAGCCCGGCGGCCGAGGCGGGGCTTCGGGTGGGCGACATTATCACCCGTGTCGGTGACAATATCGTCGATGACGCCGAGGCGCTCCGTTTCCGCGTCGCGACACTGTCGGTTGGCGGGGAGGCCAGGCTCTCGGTTATTCGCGATGGAAGGGTGCTGCAACTGGCCGTCCCGCTCCGGGCGCCACCGGAAATCCCGCCCCGCAACGACACCACGCTGGGCGGCGCCACACCCTTTACCGGGGTCACCGTATCCAACCTGTCGCCCGCCGTGGCTGACGAGTTGTCCCTCGATCTGACGCTGCGCGGCGTGGTCATCGCCGATATCCGGGCGGACAGTGCGGCGGCCCGTATCGGTTTCCGGCGGGGCGATATCATCCGCGAATTGAATGGGGTCGAGATCCTCAACGTTCGCCAGCTCCGCCGGGTCGTGGCCGAGGCGGACCGGCGCTGGCGGCTCAGGATCGAGCGCGGCGGGCGTACCCTCACCCTGGCCTTCAGCGGGTGACGACCCTTTTCGATACCGGGGCGGACCGCCCTTTGGCCGACCGGCTGCGGCCGCGACGCCTCGAGGAGGTGATCGGGCAGGACCATCTCCTCGGGCCCGACGGGCCGCTTGGGCGCATGCTGGCAGCCGGCCGTGTGGTTTCAATGATCTTCTGGGGACCGCCCGGCACCGGCAAGACCACGATCGCGCGGCTTCTGGCGGAACGGGTCAAGCTCAGCTTCGAGCCGCTCTCGGCCGTCTTTTCCGGCGTGGCTGATCTGCGCAAGGTTTTCGAGGCGGCCCGGAAGCGGCGCGAAATGGGGCAAGGGACGCTGCTGTTCGTGGATGAGATCCACCGCTTCAACCGCGCCCAGCAGGATGGTTTCCTCCCTTTTGTCGAGGACGGGACGGTGATCCTCGTGGGTGCGACGACGGAAAACCCGTCCTTCGAGCTCAACGGCGCGCTTTTGTCGCGCTGTCAGGTCTTCGTGCTCCGCCGTCTCGACGAAGCTTCGCTCGAAACATTGATCCGGCGGGCAGAGGAGCTGGAAAGCACCAACCTCGCCCTTGATCCGGACGCCCGCGAGTCATTGATTGCGATGGCCGATGGCGACGGGCGCTATCTGCTCAACATGGTGGAGGAGCTTCTGGCGCTGGGCAGGGGCGGGACGGCGCCGGTGACACGGGCCGATCTTATGGCGGCCGTGCAAAAACGCGCCCCGCTCTATGACAAAAGCCGGGAAGAGCATTACAACCTGATCAGCGCGCTTCATAAATCCCTGCGCGGCTCCGATGCCGATGCCGCCCTGTACTGGCTGGCGCGCATGCTGGCCGGCGGCGAGGATCCGCTTTATATCGCCCGGCGCCTGGTCCGTTTCGCGTCCGAGGATATCGGCCTGGCCGATCCCGAGGCCATTCATCAGGCCCAGGCTGGCTGGGACGTCTACGAGCGCCTCGGCTCACCCGAAGGCGAACTCGCAATCGCCCAGGCCGTCCTCTATCTCGCGACCGCGCCCAAATCCAACGCCGCCTACAAGGCCTTCGGCCGGGCGATGAAGGCGGCGGGCGAAACCGGGTCCCTGGCGCCACCCAAGCATATTCTCAACGCGCCGACACGGCTCTTGAAGGATATCGGCTATGGCGCGGGCTATGCCTATGACCACGAGGCAGAGGAGGGGTTTTCCGGGCAGAATTACTTTCCCGACGGCCTGGCCCGCCAGCGTTTCTACAGCCCGGTCGAGCGCGGGTTCGAGCGGGAAATCCGCAAACGCCTCGATTATTGGGCGAAACTCCGGGAGACTCGGCGGGACAAGGGGGAGGAGACGGAATGACGGTGCAGTGGAGTCTGGTTCTCGCCATCGCCGCCGGGGGCGCTCTCGGGGCGGTGGCCCGGTTCCTCGCCATGAGCGCGGCCGGCCATTGGCTGGGCCATGGCTTTCCCTGGGGGACGCTTCTTGTGAATGTGGCCGGCTCTTTCGCTCTCGGAATCCTCGTCGAAATAATGGCCCTCACCTGGCAGCCGGCGGCAGAAATCCGAGCTTTTCTCGTGGTCGGCCTTCTTGGAGCCTTCACCACCTTTTCCACCTTTTCGCTCGACGTCTTCGTCCTGGCCGAGGGTGGCGCGCGCAGCGCGGCGCTGGGGTATATCCTGGCTTCGGTCTGTCTCTCGGTGCTCGGGCTGTTTCTCGGCCTGCGGGCCGGGCGGCTGATGCTGGGCTAGCATGACCGGCGTCCGCCATCTTGAAGTCACCGAGGACGAGGCGGGCTTGCGCCTCGACCGCTGGTTCAAATCGCACTTCCCGCAGCTCGGCCACGGCCGGCTCGCCAAGATGCTGCGCACGGGGCAAATTCGACTGGACGGCAGGCGGGCCAAGGCGGGCGACCGGGTGGCAGCCGGCCAATCGGTCCGCATTCCGCCCCTCGACAGCCCGGCGGACAGTCCCGCGCCAGCCTCCCGGAACATCCAATCCGGATTCTCAGATAAAGACATCAAGTTATTGGAAAATAACATTATTTATCAGGACAAAGACGTTCTGGTCCTGAACAAGCCAAGCGGTCTCGCGACCCAGGGAGGCAGCAAGACCACGCGTCATCTGGACGGGCTGCTTGCGGCCTGGGCACAGGCGCAGCGTCCCCCTCAGGCCAGGCCGAAGCTGGTCCACCGGCTCGACCGGGATACGTCGGGCGTCCTCGTCGCCGCGCGGACCGATTTGGCGGCGCGGCGGCTGACGGCGGCCTTTCGTGGCGGGACGGCGGAAAAGACCTACTGGGCCGTCACTCGGGGTGTTCCCGCCCCGGCCGAGGGGCGGGTGCACGACCGGCTGGCCAAGCGGCGGATCGGCGGGCAGGAGAAGATGGTGGCGGACGAGACCGGCAAGATGGCCGAGACCCTGTATCGCGTTCTTGCCCGCGTGGCGCGGCGGGCGGCACTGGTCGAATTTCGCCCGCTCACCGGTCGCACCCATCAAATCCGGGCCCATGCCCTGGCGCTCGGCACACCGATCCTCGGTGACGCCAGGTACAGCGACAGGGATCTCGATGCGCCACTCCTCCAGCGTGGCGGGGAGGCGCTGGCGCGCCCCCGGCTGCATCTTCACGCCCGGCGGCTGGTCATCTCCCATCCGCGCGGCGGCATGATCGATATTACGGCCCCGCTTCCCCCGCATATGACGGACACCTGCGCCTTCCTGGGATTGGACGCAAATCTGGCCGAGGCTGGCGTCTAGCCGTAAACCCAGCGGATCACGGTGACCGCCGCGAGCGAGATCACCAGAATGGCGATCAGGTTGATCCGGAACCCGGCGCGGGCCATCTCGGCCACGGTGATTCGGCCCGAGGAAAACACGATGGCATTGGGCGGGGTCCCGACCGGCAGCATGAAGGCGCAGCTTGCCGCCAGTGCGGCCGGGATCATCAACTCGGCTGGGCCGATTCCGGCGCTGACGGCGACGGCGCCGACGATGGGCAGGAATGTCGCGGTCGTCGCCGTATTACTCGTGAGTTCCGTGAGAAAGACGACGACGGCAACGAAGACGAGGGCGATCAGAACAAAAGGCAGGGCGGTTACCTCGTAAAGCGCGGTCCCGATCGCATCGGACAGGCCCGTGGCCGAAACGGCGGCTGCGAGGCTCAGTCCGCCGCCGAACAGCAGCAGCACGCCCCATGGGATCTGGCGGGCCGTTTCCCAGTCAAGCAGATAGATACCCTTGCGGACGGAAACCGGCACCATGAACATCAGCGCTGCGCCGATGATCGCGATCCCCGCATCGCTCAGGGCCGGCAGGACCGGTTGAAGCTGCGGGCGCAGGATCCAGAGGGCCGCCGTCAGGGTGAAAACCAGGGCGACCCGCCGCTCTGCCGGGGAGGGCGGGCCGAGCGCCGCGATCTCCTCGGCCAGGATCCGGGCTGCCTCCGGCAGCGGCCGGCGGTCGAGGCGAAAGACCAGACGGCAGAAGACCCACCAGCCGAGCACCAGCATGATCGCAAAGACCGGCACCCCCACCAGCATCCAACGCGCGAAACCCAGTTCGATCCCGTAGGTCTCGCGCAGCATGCCCGCCATCAGTGCGTTCGGCGCGGTTCCGATGAGCGTGCCAAGCCCGCCCATGGTGGCGGCATAGGCGACACCAAGGAGCAGGGCCAGGGTGAGGCGCTTGCCCTGCATGAGCGGAGCGGCCGCGGGCGTCGCCTCGAGCAGGGTGATGACCGAAATCACGATGGGCAGCATCATCACGGTGGTCGCGGTGTTGGTAATCCACATGGAAAGGAGGGCTGCGGTGAGCATGAACCCGCCGACGAGGTCGCTCGGCCGGGTGCCGAAAAGACTCAGAATTCGGAGCGCGATGCGCTTGTGCAGACCCCATTTCTCGACCGCGGCAGCAATGATAAGCCCGCCCATGAATAGAAAGGTGAGCGGATTGGCGTAAGGGGCTGCGGCCTCGTCGATCTCGGCCACGCCCGTGAGTGGAAAGAGCACCAGCGGCAAAAGCGAGGTCACGGCCACGGGCACGGCCTCGGTGATCCACCAGATGACCATGACGGCGGCGACGGCGGTGACCGTCCAGGCGTCCGCATCCAGCGCTGCCGGTGCGGGCAGCGCGTAAATCAGGGCAAAGGCGCCCAGCCCGGCCAGCAACCCGAGCGCCCGGCGCCAGGCGTCGCCGTTGCCGGAAGACGGCGGCGAGGGGATCGGGCCGGGCGGTGGCGTGGGCTGGCGCGTGGGCGGTGGCGTGGGCGATGGCATGGGCAGCGGTCCGGGAGAGTGCTGGCGGCAAGGCCCTGACATAAGGCGGTTTGCCGATCGGAAAAGGGGCGGATATAAACGCGGGCAGGGATCCGCATCTTGGGAAAGAAATGGCAGAAATTCAATTAGTTGTGTTCGATTGCGACGGGACGCTGGTGGATAGCCAGGTGGCCATCGTTGGCGCCATGTGCGAGGCGAGCCGCCGCGCGGGCCTCGCTGTCCCGGCGGCTGAGCGGATCCGCCGCGTGGTCGGACTCAACCTCCATGAGGCCGTGCACAGACTTTTCCCGGAACTTGAGGAAGACGGGATAGAAACCGTTTCAAACCATTATAAAGATGAGTTTTTGTTGCTTCGTCAGAATCGGGATTTTGACGAGCCGCTGTATCCCGGCACGCGGGAATGTCTGACGGCCCTGGCCGAGTCGGGTGTGCTGCTGGCGGTGGCCACCGGCAAGTCACGGCGTGGACTGGCGCGGACCCTGGCACATCACGGTCTGGCCGGAGCCTTCATCAGCTTGCAGACGGCCGATACCGGACCGGGCAAGCCTCATCCCGAAATGTTGAGCCGCGCCATGGCGGAAGCCGGCGCCGAGCGCGCGACGACGATCATGGTGGGTGACACCACCTTCGATATGGAGATGGCGCGCAACGCCGGCACGCTCGCCATAGGCGTGGGCTGGGGCTATCACGCGCCCGAGGAGTTGAGAGGGGCGGGAGCACGTGCCGTGCTCGACCGGTTTGCCGATCTGCCGCCAATCGTTCCGAGGCTTTTCCTGTCTGAATCTGCGGCCGGCGCGCCCGCGACCCCACCCGCGACCCGGGACCGGGACACGGATCGTTTATGAAACGGGTCTATAAGTCCGTCGGAATTGCCGAAACGGCAGATGGTTACGCGGTCGAACTCGATGGCCGGCCAATCCGGACCCCGGACGGCCGGGCGGTCATCGTTCCGACCCGGTCCCTCGCCAGGCTCATCGCCTCGGAATGGGCGGCGCAAGGGGCGGAGGTGAAGCCCGCCACCATGCCCGCGACACAACATGCCGTGACGGTGCTGGACCGCGTGACGCCCCGCCGCGAGGCCGTGATCGAGGAGATCGCCGCATATGGCGCGACGGATCTCCTCTGCTACCGGGCGGCCGAGCCGCCCGAGTTGGTGAACCGTCAGGATCATCTGTGGCAGCCCTATCTCGACTGGGCGCGAGAGGCGCTGGGGGCGGAATTGACGGTGAGTCACTCGATCATGCCGACCATGCAAAGCGGCGCCAGCCAGGCGGCGCTGGCGGCGGCCGTGCGGGACGAGAACGATCTTGCGCTTGGCCCGCTGCATCGCGCGGTCGCCCTGTCGGGTTCGCTTGTCCTGCCGCTCGCCGTGCTCCATGGCCACGCCACTATGGGCGAAGTGACGGCTGCCGCCCTCGTGGAAGATCGCCATCAGCTCGAGACCTGGGGGCATGACGATCTGGCCGCGCAGCGTCTCAATTCGCTCGAGGCCGAACTGCGCACGATCGATGCGTTCTGGCGCGCGCTGGGCCGCATCGGGACCTGATTGCCTTGTGGTGAGATGAAAATGCCTTTACCGCAAGGGATTAGGAAGCCTTTACCGGGCAACCGCCGCTGGCAGCCCCGAAAAAGAGGTGCTATGAAGAAACCGAGCGGGTCAGAGCGGGGGAGGTAATGCAGGAGATCATTCGCGAACTCGACGCGCGCCGCGCGCGCGCGCGCGCCGGTGGGGGCGAGCGGCGAATCGCCGCGCAGCACGCCAAGGGCAAGCTCACGGCCCGGGAACGGATCGATATCCTGCTTGATCCCGACTCCTTCGAAGAATGGGACATGTTCGTGGAGCATCGCTGTCACGATTTCGGCATGGAAAACGAGACCATCCCGGGCGACGGCGTGGTCACGGGCCACGGCACCATCAATGGCCGCCTCGTCTTCGTTTTCAGCCAGGATTTCACGGTTTTCGGCGGATCGCTCAGCGAGACCCACGCCGGCAAGATCTGCAAGATCATGGAAGAGGCCGTGCGCGTCGGCGCGCCGGTGATCGGCCTCAACGATTCGGGCGGTGCCCGGATCCAGGAAGGCGTCGCGTCGCTCGGTGGCTATGCCGATGTATTTTACAAGAATGTCGAGGCTTCTGGCGTCATACCCCAGATTTCGCTCGTCATGGGCCCGTGCGCCGGAGGAGCGGTCTATTCGCCGGCGATGACCGATTTTATCTTCATGGTGCAGGACACGTCCTACATGTTCGTGACCGGTCCCGACGTGGTCAAGACCGTGACCCACGAGACGGTGACCCATGAGGAGCTGGGCGGCGCGGTGACCCACACGGCCAAGTCCGGTGTCGCGCATGCCGCCTTCGAAAACGACGTCGAGGCGCTTCTCCAGGCGCGTCGATTCGTCGATTTCCTGCCGCTTAACGAGAGCGAGGCGCCGCCGGTGCGCTATACCGAGGACCCGGTCGACCGCCCGGATATGTCGCTGGACACCCTCGTGCCGAAAAACCCCAACCTGCCCTACGACATGAAGGAGCTGATCCTCAAGATCGTGGATGATAGCGACTTCTTCGAGATCCAGCCCGATTTCGCGGGAAATATCATTGTCGGGTTCGGACGCATGGAAGGACACACGGTGGGGTTCGTCGCGAACCAGCCGCTCGTGCTGGCCGGGTGTCTGGACATCGATTCCTCGCGCAAGGCGGCACGGTTCGTCCGGTTCTGCGACAGCTTCAATATTCCGCTGGTCACGCTCGTGGATGTGCCCGGGTTTTTGCCGGGTACCACGCAGGAGTTCGGCGGAATCATCCACCATGGCGCCAAGCTGCTGTTCGCCTTCGCCGAGGCGACCGTGCCCAAGGTGACCCTGATCACGCGCAAGGCCTATGGCGGCGCCTATGACGTGATGAGTTCCAAACATCTCAAGGGCGACGTCAATTACGCATGGCCCAGCGCCGAGATCGCCGTGATGGGGCCGAAAGGGGCGGTCGAGATCATTTTCCGGGGCGATATCGGGGACGCCCAGAAAATCGAGGACCGGACCGAGGAGTACCGCGCCAAGTTCGCCAATCCCTTCGTGGCGGCCGGCCGGGGCTATCTGGACGACATCATCATCCCTCACAATACCCGGAAAAGAATTTGCCGTTCTCTCGCGCGACTTCGGACCAAGAAGGTCACGCGCCCCGCCCGTAAGCACGACAACATCCCTCTCTGACGCAGCGTAAATGATGTTCAAGAAAATCCTGATCGCTAACAGAGGCGAAATCGCCTGCCGCATTATCCGGACCTGTCGCGAGATGGGGATCAGCACCGTCGCAATCTATGCCGAACCGGATGCGGATTCCCTTCATGTGCAAATGGCGGACGAGGCGGTCCTTATCGGGCCGGCGGAGGCGAAACAGAGTTATCTGAATATTCGCAAGGTGGTAGCGGCCGCGAGAAAGACCAAGGCCGAGGCAGTTCATCCGGGTTTCGGCTTTCTGGCCGAAAATACCGAGTTCGCCAAGGCGCTCGAGAAAGCGAAAATTACCTTCATTGGCCCTGGCCCCAAGGCGATTGCCGCCATGGGCGACAAGATCGAATCGAAAAAACTTGCCAAGAAGGCCGGTGTCGACACGGTGCCAGGGTATGTGGGGGTGATCAAGAATGCCGATGAGGCGCTCCGCATAGCGGCCGATATCGGCTATCCGGTCATGATCAAGGCTTCGGCCGGCGGGGGCGGCAAGGGTATGCGGATCGCCCGGACCGACGAGGAGGTGCGCGAAGGATTTGTGTCGGCCGCGAACGAAGCCCGCGCCAGTTTCGGTGATGAGCGGGTTTTCATCGAAAAATTCATCGATCAGCCCCGGCATATCGAAATTCAGGTCCTGGCGGATCAGAGTGGCAACACGATCCATCTGGGTGAGCGCGAATGCTCCATTCAGCGCCGCCATCAGAAGGTGATCGAGGAAGCGCCGAGCATGGCGGTAGATGCGCGGTTGCGGCAGCGCATGGGCGCGCAGGCCATAGCCCTCGCCAAGGCGGTGAATTATGTCTCGGCCGGGACGGTCGAGTTCATCATGGGGCCCGACAAGGACTTCTATTTTCTTGAGATGAACACGCGCCTCCAGGTCGAGCATCCGGTTACCGAATTCGTGACCGGGGTCGATATCGTCGAGGAGATGATCCGGATTGCGGCGGGCGAGAAGCTCCGTCATCGCCAGAGCGACGTGAGCTTCACGGGATGGGCGATGGAATCGCGGGTCTATGCCGAAGATCCGACACGCAACTTTCTGCCCTCCATCGGCCGGCTCAGTCACTACATTCCGCCCAATGGCGATAATGTGCGTGTCGATACCGGAGTGTCGGAAGGCTCTGAGATATCAATGTTCTACGATCCGATGATTGCCAAGCTGGTGACTTATGGGGCAACCCGCAAAGAGGCAATCAAGGTCATGCGCCGGGCGCTCGACGAATATTACATCCGCGGTGTCGATCACAATTTGGGCTTCCTCGCCTCGGTCTTTGCCAACAAGCGCTTCGTCGCGGGCCGGCTCACGACCAACTTTATCGCGGAAGAGTATCCCGACGGGTTCTCTGCCGCCGATGTAGTGCCGGATGACGCGCGGGCCATTCCGGCGGTTGCGGCGGTGGTCCGGCTGATCCAGGCCGAGCGCGAGCGGACGATTTCGGGGCAGAGTGACAAGATTTTGCCGATCCCCGCGGACTGGGTCGTTTTCGACAATGGCAACGAGGTGCCGCTCTCCATTCAGCGTCTCGATGCCCGATCCTTCGAGATTTCGGTGGGCGGCGAGACCCTGCGGCTGGTCACGGACTGGCACATCTGGGAGCCGATCTTCCGCGCCAGGCTGAACCGCGGGGATTTTTCGGCGCAACTGGACCTTGCGGGTATTCGCACCCGGATCACCGTGCAGGGACGGGCGGCGGAGACTCTGACGATTCCGGCCAACATGGCCGAAGCCTATCGTCTGATGCCGGAGAAAGTGCCACCTGACATGACCCGATTCCTGCTGTCGCCAATGCCGGGACTCCTGGCTTCGCTGGCGGTGGAGGAGGGCCAGGCCGTCAAGGTGGGCGAGGTGCTGGCCGTGATCGAGGCCATGAAAATGGAAAACGTGTTGCGGGCCGAGCGGGACGGGGTGATTTCGGAGATCAAGGCCCGGCCCGGCGAGAATCTGATGGTGGACCAGCCGATCCTGGAATTCGATTAGGTCTTGTCCGCGGCCTCGCCGGCGATCGGCCGGCCAAAGATTTCGGGGAAGGTGTCGCGCATGACCATGTCCACCTCCTCGAGACTGGCGGTGATGCCGAGTGCTTCGAGCGAGGTGACACCGTGCTCGCGGATGCCGCAGGGGATGATCCGCCGGAAATTCGAAAGATCCGGCGCCACGTTCAGCGCCAGTCCGTGATAAGCGACCCAGCGGCGCACCCGGACCCCGATGGCGCCGATCTTGGCCTCGCTGCCGGGCGCCCCGCCATGCGCTGCCAGATCGACCCATATTCCGATGCGCCCCGGGCGGCGTTCGCCCTTGACGTTGAAGGCGGCCAGTGTGGCGATCATCCAGTCCTCGAGGGCGCAGACATGGGCCCGGATATCCCCCGGCTGACCCTGACCTTGGCCTTGACCCTGGCCCGGCCCGCCCGACAGGCCCCGTTTGAGATCAAGCATGACATACGCCACGCGTTGCCCCGGCCCGTGATAGGTATAGCGTCCGCCGCGCCCGGTCCGGTGGACCGGAAGCCCACCCGCATTCAGCATCTCCGACTCGTCTGCGCTGGTCCCGGCGGTAAAAAGCGGGGGGTGCTCGAGAAGCCAGACGAGTTCGGGCAGGGTACCGTCGCGAATGGCGGCTACCCGCTCCTCCATGGTGGCGAGAGCCGTCTCGTAGGGCACCGGGGCCGACGCCACGCGCCACTCCACGCTCGCCCGTCTCGCGCCGCCCGTCCCGCCTGTCGTTCTAGATGTCTCAAATATCGCCATTTTTTTCATTCCAGGGCCCTGCGGGCGCTGCTTGATCGGGGGCCCGGCATCTGGTATCCCCTCACGGCCATCATACGATAAAACCTTCGGGAAATGGGCACTGGATGCGGTCGTGGCGGAACTGGTAGACGCGCAGCGTTGAGGTCGCTGTGGGGGAGACCCCGTGGAAGTTCGAGTCTTCTCGACCGCACCAATCATTCCCGAGACCCGCGGCCCGGCCAGCGGGTCTCGGTCGTTCTGAAGGCGTCTTGGCCGATTCAGGGACCGGGTGAGCGTATCTCATGGCCAACAACCTGCGCGATAACGCACTTTCCTATCATCGGCGGCCGAAGCCGGGGAAACTCGAAATCACAGCGACCAAGCCGCTGGGCAACCAGCGCGACCTGGCCCTGGCCTATTCGCCCGGCGTGGCCTTTGCCTCCGAGGCGATAGCCGCCAATCCCGATGACGCCGCGCTTTATACGGCGCGCGGAAACCTGGTCGCCGTAATCTCGAATGGGACCGCCGTTCTGGGGCTGGGACCGATCGGCCCGCTCGCCGCCAAGCCGGTGATGGAAGGCAAGGCGGTTTTGTTCAAGAAGTTCGCCGGGATCGACTGTTTCGATATCGAGGTCAACGAGACAGACCCGGATCGCTTTGTCGATGTCGTTGCGGCGCTCGAGCCAACCTTTGGCGCCATCAATCTCGAGGACATCAAGGCGCCGGAATGTTTCGAGATCGAGCAGAAGCTCCGCGAGCGGATGAGTATCCCGGTTTTCCACGACGATCAGCATGGGACAGCGATCATCGTCGGTGCCGCGGTTCTCAACGGGCTCGAGATCATTGGCAAGAAAATCGGCGAGGCGCGCCTCGTGGCCTCGGGTGCCGGGGCGGCGGCTTTGGCCTGTCTCGACCTGCTCGTCGATCTCGGGCTCGATATGAATAACATCGTCGTGACCGACAAGCACGGCGTGGTCTATCCCGGCCGGAAGGAGGAGATGGACCCGCGCAAGGCGCGCTATGCCAAGGATATTCCGGGGCGCGGGCTCGACGACGTGATCGACGGCGCCGATATTTTCCTCGGCCTGTCGGCGCCCAACGTGCTGTCGGCCGACATGGTGCGGCGCATGGCCGACCGGCCGCTCATCCTCGCGCTGGCAAACCCGGTGCCGGAAATCATGCCCGATCTCGCGCGCGAGGCCAAACCGGATGCGGTCATCGCCACCGGGCGCAGCGACTTTCCCAATCAGGTGAACAACGTTCTCTGTTTTCCCTTCATCTTCCGCGGGGCGCTGGATGTCGGGGCGGTGACGATCAACCGGCAGATGGAGATTGCCTGTGTCACGGCGCTGGCCGAGCTCGCCAAGGCGGAGTTCTCGGACGTTGCGGCCAAGGCCTACGGCGGCGTGGGCCAGACATTCGGGCCCGACTACATCATTCCGCGACCGTTCGATCCGCGCCTGATGCTGACCCTGGCGCCTGCCGTGGCTCGCGCGGCCATGGACTCGGGCGTCGCGACACGTCCGATCAAGGATTTCGAGGCCTATCAGCAGCGCCTCAATCAGTCGGTGTTCCGCTCGGGACTCGTCATGAAGCCGGTATTTGACAGGGCGCGCAGCGACCCCAAGCGCGTCGTCTATGCCGATGGCGAGGACGAACGGGTATTGCGCGCCGCACAAGCCGTGATCGACGACGGGATCGCCACGCCGATCATCGTGGGACGCCGGCGCGTCGTGCTGTCGCGCCTCAAAAGGCTCGGACTCCGGATTCGACCGGACGAGGATTTTGAAGTGGTCGATCCCCAGGACGATCCCCGCTACGATGAATACTGGACCCATTACCACCGCATCATGGAACGCAAGGGTGTTTCCCCTGACGAGGCGCGCACGATCATGCGCACGCGCAACGTCGCTATCGCCGCGCTGATGACGGTCCGGGGAGAGGCGGACGCCATGATCTGCGGGGTGGTGGGGCGCTTTCACCGCCATTTGCGCCACGTCCTCGACATCATCGGCCGCGCGCCCGGCGTGAGCCGGGTTTCGACCATGAATCTGCTTTTATCGCAGCGCGGCACCCATTTCCTGTGTGATACCCAGGTGATCACCGACCCTACGGCCGAACAGATTGCCGAGATGGCCCTGCTGGCGGCCGCCGAAATGCGGCGGTTTGGCATCACACCGAAGGCAGCGCTTCTGTCGTATTCCAATTTTGGCAGCAGTCCCGGTCCGTCGCCCGAAAAAATGCGCCGCGCGCGCGAGCTGATCGAGGAGAGTGACCCGCAGCTGCGGATCGAGGGCGAAATGCATGCCGACGTCGCCCTGAATCCGGAGCTCGGTCATCGCCTGTTTCCCAATTCCCGTCTTGCCGAGGAAGCCAACCTGCTGATTTTCCCCAATCTCGACGCGGCCAATATCGCCTTCAACCTGGTCCGGGAAATGGCCGACGCCCTTTCCGTCGGTCCCATCCTGCTGGGCACGGCCTATCCCGCCCATGTGCTGACATCGGCGGTAACCACGCGCGGGATCATCAATATCAGCGCGCTTGCCGTTGTCGATGCGCAAGCGCAGCATGAGGCCAAACAGGCCACGCCATCCGCAATCGAGGAGCGGGCATCCGAATGACCGAGCCAGCGGAAGATCCGCCGCCCTTCCTCGCGGAAGGGGAGAGACCCAACGCGGAAGACCTCTACGGTCTGAACCGCGAGATCGTGGACGCGGTTATCGAGGCGCTGTCCACCGGTAACCGTATGCAGTTGCTGAGCGCGCTTCGGACCCAGCACCCGGCCGACATCGCGGATCTGATCGAACGCCTGGCGCCGCAGCAGCGCCGCGCGCTGATGGGCCTGATCCGGCCGCGGCTCAATCCCGACGTGATTTCCGAGCTCAACGATACCGTCCGCGAGCAGGTATACGAAGAGCTCGGGGCGGACGGGCTCGCTTCGGTCGTGACCCGGCTGGATTCGGACGACGCGCTCGACCTGGTCGAGGATCTGGACGAGGATTTCCGCGAGAAGGTGCTGCGTTCGATTCCGGCCGAAATGCGCGCGCATCTGGCCGAAGGGCTGAGCTATCCGGAGGACAGTGCTGGCCGGCTCATGCAGCGCGATCTGGTGAGCATGCCGGAATACTGGTCCGTCGGTGACGCGATCGACTTCTTTCGGGCTGCCCGTGACCTGCCCGATTACTTCTACGATATTTATGTCGTCGACCCGAAGCACAAGCCCGTGGGGATGATCGAGCTTAACCGGCTCGTTCGCGCCAAGCGCCGTGTACCGCTGACCGATATCATGGACTCGGAGCTGACGTCGCTGCCCTACAACATGGACCAGGAGGAAGTTGCCTTCCTGTTCCGCCAGCGCGATCTCGTCTCGGCACCGGTCGTCGACGCCGATGGCCGGCTCCTCGGCGTGGTCATGTCCGATGACGTCATGGACGTGATCGAAGAGGAGGCGCAGGAAGACATCATGGCCCTGGGCGGGGTCTCGGACGGCGATTTGCACATGGCGGTGCTGGATACGACGCGCTCGCGCTTTTCCTGGCTTTTTGTCAACCTGCTGACCGCGATCGCGGCCTCCGTCGTGATCGGCCTGTTCGAGGATACGCTCGAGAAAATCGTGGCGCTGGCGGTACTCATGCCGATTGTCGCCTCCATGGGCGGCAATGCCGGCACCCAGACGCTGACCGTCGCCGTCCGGGCGCTTGCCATGAAAGAGCTCACGGCGACCAATGCACGCCGGGTCATCATGCGCGAGCTCGGTGTCGGCCTGCTCAACGGTTTGATGTTTGCGGTTCTGGCCGGCGTCGTCGCCTGGGTCTGGTTCGATCAGCCGCAAATTGGGCTCGTCATCGGGCTCGCGATGCTCGCAAACCTGCTGGTGGCCGGATTGTCGGGTGCCTCGATTCCGCTGGTGCTGGACCGTCTCGGGGTGGACCCGGCCGTGGCCTCGGCGGTCTTTCTGACGACCGTGACCGATATCGTCGGTTTCTTCGTCTTCCTGGCGCTGGGCGCCACCTTCCTGCTCTAGCCCTGCCCGTTAACGGGCTGTTAAGATCGGTATACTACCTATAGTTGTAATCTGCGGCCGAAGTCCCCGGCCAGAGGCTCAGCTATGGTGGTTATCCGGACGATAGGCGGGTTGGATGCAGGATTACAGCCTGGAACGTCTTCGCGCTCTGGTCGTGGAAGACAACAAGTACATGCAGGTTCTGCTGTCGACCATTCTCCACGGTCTCGGCATGAAGGACATCCGCCTGGCCAGCGACGGCGCGGATGCCTTCAAGCAGATCAAGATCGCGCTGCCTGACTTTATCATCTGCGATTGGGCGATGAGTCCGCTCGATGGATTTGACTTCGTGCGCCTGGTACGCATGGCCGATGACAGCCCGAATCCCTATATGCCGATTATCATGCTGACGGGACACACCGAAGCGGGGCATGTGGTGGAAGCGCGTGATATCGGCGTGAATGAGTTCCTCGCCAAGCCGGTCTCGCCGAAATCGCTTTACGAGCGGATCCAGGCGCTGATCGAGCAGCCCCGTCCCTTCGTCAGAACGGCAAAATATTTCGGCCCCTGTCGCCGCCGGCGGCGGGATGTGCATTATGCCGGAGAGGAACGCCGGCATGAAAACCTCCCGAGCGCGGACGAGAATACCGTCTTGCTGGAGTCCGAAAGCGGGGAGGAAGCGGGCGGGACGCTGTCCAATGCCGATATCGATGCAATGTTTGACTGATGGACGAACCGTCGGGAGACAGAAAAGGCGCGCCACGCGGACAACTCCTCAATCCGCCGGATACGTTGCGCCGCAAGGCACCCCCGTCGCGGCTGTCGGCAATGGAGCGCGTCCGGAAAGCCGAAGCGGCAATCTCCGGGTTGCAGAAGGATCTGACGGGCTGGCTTGCAAGCGATCTGGCCGAGATCGGGGAAATCGCACGCCGGATGGCAGCGGACGGCCGCAGTTGGACGGCCGAGGTCGATCGGCTGGGAAAATTGAGTTGGGATCTCAAGAATCAGGCCGCGTCCTTTGGTTTCCCGATGGTCGGACTGATCGCCGGTTCCCTTCACGGGTTCGTCGTTTCCCATCCGGAAGGGTCGGAAAAGACGCTCTCGACCACGATCGCCCACGCCAAGGCACTCAGGCTCGTATTCGAGAAAAACCTCCCGACGACGCATCCGATGGCGCAAACGCTCCTGCGGGAACTCAACGCGGTATCGGCTCGGCTGGAGAAGGCGCGCCGGCGCTGAGCCGGGACGGGAGGGGCGCAATCCCGGCCGTCCTGGGCTATATATTACGCATGACCGTTCATCTGAAAAAACTGGCGCCGGGCTGCCAGTCCCTGACCGAGTTGCGCGCCCGTCAGAAAAAATTCCTGAAGGTGGCGCGCGGTCCCGAAGGCCAGAAGGTTCTGAATTACGGGACCGGATTCATGCCCAAGCGGGCCGATGAGATCGTCGATGGCGGGTCCCTGTACTGGGTGGTGAAGGGATTTATCGTCGCCCGAAACCGCATCGTCTTTCTTGGGCCGGAGACGGACGACAGTGGCCGCCGCTTCTGCCGTATCCAGATCGATCCCGCGCTGATTCCGACGGAGCCCATGCCGCACCGGCCCTTTCAGGGCTGGCGCTACCTCAAGCCCGAGGCCGCGCCGCCCGATCTGGTCGGGGCAGGCAGGGGCGGCAGGTCCGATGAGCTGCCGCCCGAGCTGATGGCGGAATTGCGTGGGCTGGGCCTGATTTGAAGAGGCCCTCGCGCCCGGCCGGCTGCTCTGCGGATCTAGCAGCAGCGGCCGGCAGCGGCGGGGCGGCTTTCGCCATAGACGGGCACCTCGCCCGCGCCCCCGTCGGGTTTTTCGGCCAGGACGGTAACGGAACGGAACTCGATCCCGTCGATCACCTTCCAGGGCGCGTCGTCGCGCTTGTCGATCCGAATATTGCGGAACCCTGCATCGGCGAAGGCGACCAGAAAAGCCTGCTCCTCGAAAGCCCCCGAAAGGCAGCCCGACCATAATTCGGGATCCCGGCGCAGGGCCTCGGGGACTTCACGGTCCGCCACGATATCCGAGATGGCCGCACGGCCGCCGGTCGCCAGTGTCCGGAACATCTCGTCAAACAGCATGCGGCGGTCGTCCATGTCGACCAGGTTCAACACGCAATTGGAGACGATGACATCGATCGAACCAGTCGCCACAAGCGGGGCCGTGGCGACCAGACGGTCGCGATGGCGCTCGAATTGCCTGAGCGTCTCCCAGTCCCGGACCGGATTTTCGCGGAGATAAGCGTCCAGCTTCCGGTAATCCGTTTTGAGATCCTGGATGCGGCCAAAACGGAAATCGACATTGTCCCAGCCGATAGCGCGGGCGATATCGGCCTGGTAGTGTTCTGCCAGCGCGATCATGGGCGGGTTGAAGTCAATGCCGATCACCGTGCCGGCCGGCCCTACGACCTGCGAGGCGATGTAGCAGATCTTGCCGCCCCCGCTGCCGAGATCGAGGACCACATCACCCTCGGCGACATATTGCGATGGATCGCCGCATCCGTAGTCCCGCTCCAGGATTTCATCCGGAATGACTTCGAGGTATTTCGGGTCGTAATCTACGGCGCAGCAGAGCGCCTCTTCCTTCTTCGCCGATGCACTGGCATATCGCTCCAGGACGGCCTGTTCTGTTTCCAGCGTTATTTCACTCATAAATTTTTTGTCCGATTCCGCGTATGAACTGACCCCAGGTCCCTCGGCGCCATCGTATTCAAGGGCGGGTGCGGTGCCAATCACGATTTAGTGGGGAGAATTCTCGGAAAATTGTCCGGATTACGCGATCGGACGAAAAGAATGGGCCGCCCGGCGGGGCGGCCCAATTTCCGTGCCATGTGATGAGGATCTGCGCCAGTCTATTCGGCGGCGATCTTCTTGCCCTTGGAGCGATCGATGACTTCGGGCACGTGGCTCGTTCGGTGATCGACCAGCTCGTCCAATCCGGTAATACGCGATTGCGCCGCGTGGTCCGGTTTGCCAAACCGTTTGGCAGCTTCCGCGCGGGTATAGGGCATAAGCCGTTCTTCGCGAAGGTAATCGGGTTTGCCGTCGGCTTCGCGAAACTCGGGGATGACCTCTTCTGCGCAGATCTGCATGTTCTTGCGCACCATCCAGTCGGGCATCGGTCCGAAGGCCGAACCGACGTTGAGGATTCCGCCGGCGCCCACATCGTCGCAGTATTCGCCAAGCCGGTTCTTCACAGTCTCCGGCGAGCCCACGATGATGTAGCCCTCCTTGAGCATCTCGTCATAGCTCAGCTTGTGCTGAGGCTTGACCTTGCCCTTGGCGAGCGCGCTCGTGAAGTTGCGGAAGGACTTGCGGCTCATATACCCCGGCGGGAAGAAGATCTGATCGGGGATCTTGAGGCCCGAGTTGAAGATCCAGCTGATATGGGCCTTGGCCTCGCGATGGGCCTGGGCATCCGTCTCCGCCACGTAGGTGGGGACGGCCGCGTTAAACATATTGGCCGGCGCCTCGTAGCCGAGCTTGCTGCATTCGTCGCGCAATCCGTCGAAGGCCATCTTGCAGAACCACTGCGGCGCATAAATCATCATATAAGTGTATTTATGCTTGGCGACGAATTTGAGCGTCTCCAGCGAGCCCTGGCCCGGGATCCAGATCGGCGGATGCGGGTCCTGCATCGGAAGCGGGATCGGGTTCACATTGGGAATGTAGTAGTGGTCTCCCTGCCAGGTGAACGGTCCCTTTTCAGTCCATGCCTTGATGATCAGGTCGTGGGCCTCGTTGAACCTGTCGGCCGAATCGGCCGGAGTCACGTCGTTGTTGAAATATTCGCACCCGATCCCCCGGACGAAGCCCGAGATGATCCGGCCGCCCGAGATTACATCCAGCATCGCGATTTCCTCGGCGACCCGGAGCGGGTTGCCGTGAAGCGGTATCGCGTTGCCGATAATCCCGACGGGGATGTGAGATGTGCGCGAGACGACAAAGGAAGCGATCACGTCCGGTGACGGCATGGTGCCGTAATAATTGGCGTGATGTTCGTTCACGATGGTCCCGTCAAAACCGAATTTTTCGGCCAGGACAAGCTGGTCAATGTATTCGTTATAGAGCTGATGCCCCTTTTTTGGGTCGTAATACTCGTTCGACAGGGTGACCCAGCTCGAGTCCCATTCGTCCGCAGGCGGGATATAGGGATACGGCATCAGGTGAAAGAAGTAGAACCGAAGCTTGTTCATCTTGCCGCTCCAGAAATCAGGTCAATGCAGGCCGTGGTGAGTTCTTCGGGGCGCTCCAGGCAGACCTCGTGGCCGGTGCCCTTTTTGCGCACCAGGTTGGCGCCCGGGATCACTTCGGCGAAGCGATCGGCCATCTCGTTCGGAATCAACCGGTCGTTTTCGGCGCCCACGATCAGTGTCGGGCACATGAGCCGCTGCAGCCGCCGTTCCAGCGCCAGGTTGTAGCGCGGCGCCCAGATCAGCCGCGCCATGGCCGCGGCCTCGGAATACATCTGGATGCCTTCGTCAAAGTCGTCCAGGTCGACCATCCATTCTTCCTGCGCTTTCTTATCCTCGAACAGGCGGTCCATCAGCTCGCTCGGATTCAACTGGAACAGGTCAACCCCTGGGTTTTCCAGCAGGCGCAAGCCGATCGGGGTAATCAGGGTGAGGCTCTTAAGCCGTTTGGGATAAAAAGAGGCGAATTCCGCCGCTGCCCATCCGCCCATGGAGAAGCCGATCAGGTGAACCTTGTCGAGGCCAAGCAGGTCCATGAACTCGTCGTAATGGATCGTCAGGTCATCGAAATTGCGGAACCAGCTTGGCGCCGGGGTTTCACCGAACCCGGGATGCTCCGGCGCGATGAAATCCACCTTCTTGGACATTTCCTCGTAGTAGGGGATCCAGCGCCGTGTATAGCCACCCCCGTGCAGGAAAACGACGGGCTCGCCCGATCCTTTGCGCCGGTAGGCGACCGGGATGCCGCCAACCTCGACCCAGTCGGGCTCGGTATACGCCTTGTCCGGTTTCGGGATGTCGATTTTATCGACGACTTCGACGTAACTCATGCGAGGCCTCCCAAGCCACAGATGTTTGATGCGGCCGGCAGTCTAACAGCGCCGGGGCGGACAGGCGCACCTGTCAAACGGATGGTTTGCCCGTCGCGCGAGGAGGCCGCTCGCCGGTTCGGATAAAAAGGCGTAACCGTTTGATGATTAAGATGATTTTGGGAAACGGATGGGTGCCTAATGGCGGATGAAGCCGAGGCTCCGGGCTTTGTGCACCGCAGCAGAGCGACGATGGACGCCGAGTTTGCCGTAGATCTGCTGCAGGTACCATTTGACCGTGCCGTAGCCGAGGCCGAGTCGGTTGGCGATCTCCTGGTTTGCCAGTCCGGCATCGACCAGGCGCAGGATTTCCATTTCCCGTTCGCTCAAGGCCTCGACCGTCGCCGCCGTCTCATTCTCGATGGCCGACGGGTCCGGCACGCTGTCGCCCAGTTCGGTCATCAGCGTCCGGATCAGCAGGGCGGTATTTCCGGACTCGGTCGCCAGCGTGCCGCCCGCAGCGTGATCCTCGAGCAACCGTGCCACGATCGGCCCCTCGTCGAGAAAGGTACGCACAAATCCGGCATGGGCGCCGCGTGTCAGCGCCTGGTTAAAGGCGCGTTGCGCGCCCGTCCGGTCGCCTGCGACGAACAGCGCGCCCGCCAGTGCCAGGGCCGCCTGCACAACGGGCAGCGCCACTTCCCGCCTTTCAAGAAACCGGAGCCATTTCTGGAGACTGGCAATGGCGGCGGCGTTTTCCGGCGTATTGCGGACGACCCGGGCCCAGGCGAGCGTGGCGGTCAAATCGGTGCTGACACATTTTTCGGCCGGATCGTGGCCGCGCCGGGCGAGGTAATCGAGAACCGGCTTCGCGGCCTGATGGATAAAGGATGCTTCGGCGCGTCCGCTCATCTGGCGCAGCCGCTCGGCCACGAGATTGATCTTGAGCCGTGGGAGATCCCTTTCATCCGCGATCTTTTCGCCCGTGAAGAGGATCTCGTCGGCCTCACTTTCCTTGCCCAGATGGAATTGGACGCGCGAGGCTGTAACGTATCCGCTGATAAGCTTGTCGATAAGGCCGATGCCACCAGCGAAGGGCAGGTAGTGATCCACGCGCATGCGCGCACTTTCGATGTCATTGCGCTCGTAATCTATGCTGGCCTGAAGCAGGGAGGCCATGGCAGCCATGGCCGACTCCTTGCCATTAAGCTTGATCGCCACATCGAGTGCCTTGCGGTAACTTTCATCCGCGCGGTCGAGCTGCCCAAGCATGACGTAAGTCGGCCCGGCGATACAGTCATGCCAGATGGCACCATAATCCGCGCCAGCCTGTATGTAGCCCTGCCGGACCCGGGCCTCACTTTCGATCAGCCCGCAATCGAATTGCTCGCGCCGGGCATAAATCAGGCACGACCGGGCGGCCGCCTCGAAATACGGGTCGGGGGTCTGGCACATTTCGAGCCATTTACGCGTCAGTTCCTCGGCCTTCGGCATGTCTTCGTGGAGAACGGCGGACATGAATTGCCGGTGCAGCAACTTCTCGTACAGACCCGGCTGGATCCCGCCGCTTTCGATGTCTGGCGCCAGATGGGCGGCCACGCGGCCGAGAATTTTATCGGCCCGCTCGAACTGCCACTGCAACTGCAGCGCCCAGACGCGGTCAAGTTGCAGGCTGGGAAATTTGTCAAGCACCTGGTCGGGCAGGCGGCGCGCGTACTGCATCGCCGTATTGACCTGACCGGTGGCGATCAGGGTTTCGCCTTCGGCGTTGAGTATCTCGCCGGCGAGATCAAAGGCCTCGGCCTGGATCGCGTAGTGGATTGCTTCCGAAACCTGATTGTTGTCGCGGCACCATTGCGAGGCGCGCAATGACAGGCGCCGCGCCGCGTCGGGCCGCTCCTCGTCGAGTCGGCGTTTCAGGATTTCAGCGAACAGGTGATGGTAGCGATACCACGCCCGTTTCTCATCGAGCGGAAAGAGGAACATGCCTCGGCGCTCGACGTCCTCCAGCCGCCGGGCGCTGTCGCTGCGCTCGAGAACGTAGTCGCACAGCGGCGCCGACAGGCGGGTCAATACCGACGTCTGGGTCAGAAAATCCCGTAACTCCGTCGGCAGCCGGCCGATCACGTCTTCCCAGAGAAAGTCCGCGACATGGCGATGGCCTTCGCTGAACGACTTGACGAAGGCGGCGGGATCATCCTCGTCCCTGAGAATGATGAGGGCCAATTGGAGCGCCGCCGCCCAGCCCTCGGTGCTATCTCCCAGGGCCACCAGGTCCGCGCGCTCCAGTTCCAGCGAGGAATGATCGCGAAAGAGCGCCTCCACCTCCCATTGCGAGAATCGAAGATCTTTCGGTCCAAGTTCGAGCAGCTTACGCAGTTCACGCAAGCGAGCGACGGGCAGGGGTAATTGTCCTCGTCCGGCAATGATGAAGTGGACGGATTCGGTCGAGCGATGAACAAGCTGGTCCAGCGCTGCCAGAGTGTCCTCATCGGTGACGACGTGAAAATCGTCGAGGACGATGTAAATGTTGCGGTTAAGAAACGCCATCTCGTTTGCGAGCGTGGTGATCACGCTATCGGCGGCGACGAGAAGATTCGTCCTGAGAAGTGTCATGGCCACCTCTCCGAAATTGGGCAGCGAGACCCGCAGGGCGGAGATGAGATAAGTGAGAAAGGTGGTGACGTCGTTATGGGCCTCGTCGAGGCTGAGCCAACCGACAATCTCACTCCGTCGCTTCAGCGCCTGATACCAGCTTGTCAGCAGCGTGGTTTTGCCGAACCCGGCCGGTGCATTGACGACCGTGAGCTTGTGTTGGCTGGCATCGTTGATGCGGTGGACCAGATGGGGGCGCATGATGAGCGCGTCCCCGGACATGGGCGGCGAGAGACTGGTGGTGATAATCGGCGTTTCCATGGGTGATTCCGGCCCGGGCCGGGCATCGGTGCGAGGGTTTTTTCCAGCGCCGGACTTTCGCAGCGTCGCCCTACGGTACTGTCCACCGACAACCAGTCAATCAGGAACTGTAGCGCGCCCATCGGCATCGAGCGGGCGCGGCAATGCGCCGCGGCGGAAAGGCATCGGCCCGACCGCTGGCTCCGCCGACCGGAATCGAGATGTCGTCAGGAGCTTAATGATGCATCATCCGGATAGCGCGGCCCGGGTCCGTGGGGCATTCTCGACCCGTCCGGCAGGCGGGTTCGCGGGGTCGGGGATGGCGGCAGAAAACATGATCCAGGCAGTGCGTGGGGGAATATGGGTGATCTGACGGTTGCAATTGTGGGTGCCGGTGCTACCGGCGGCTATCTCGCCGCCCGGCTCGCCCGGAGCGGCGTGGATGTCGCGCTTTACGCGCGCGGAGAAAGCCTCAGAACGGTATCGGAACGGGGGCTGCATATCCGCGGTCCGGGCGACCTGGACATCAAGGTTCGGCCGGCGCGCGTGCTGTCGCTGGAAGATGCGGACACGCCGGCCGACCTCACCCTTTTCTGCGTCAAGGGGTACGATACCGGGGCCGTGGCGCCGGGAATCGGGCGGGTGATCGGCGAGACGGGGCGGATTCTCTGTCTGCAGAACGGTGTCCACAACGAAGACATTCTGTCCCGGCTTTTCGGTCGCGACCGCGTTCTGCCGGGTGTTCTCTATATCGGGGCGGAGCGCACGGGGCCGGGCGACATCACCTGCTCTTCGCCGCCGCGCGTGGTCTTCGGGACCCAGGGTATGGGGAGCGACGATCTCAGGGCGGCTATTCTGTCCATGTTCGAGTCGGCCGGGATCGAGTGCAGCTACGACGCGGAAATTCTCGCGTCGAAATGGCAGAAATTCATTTTCAATTGTGGCCTCAACCCGCTGACAACCCTGACCGCGCGCAGGCTGGGCTTCCTTCTCGCGCACGCCCAGGGAGAAAAGCTTTTCCTCGAGCTCGTCGACGAGGCGATCGCGGCGGGCCGGGCGGCCGGCGCGCCGTTACGGCCGGATGTGCGCGAGCGGGTTATCGAGGTGGGCCACCGGATGGATATCTCCTCTTCCATGGCTGAAGATCTGGCCGTCGGGAATGCGATCGAGAACGAGGCGTTCAGCGGGCATGTCTGCCGGCTGGGAGAGGCGCACAATGTGCCGACGCCCGTTACACGCGTGTTTTACGATATTCTGGCGATGGCGGACCCCGCCATGAGCCCGCCCGAGGATCAGACGTAACGCGAAAGGAACCGACCATGACGACAGTACGGGCGGCAGTGGTGCAGGCGGCGCCTGTCATGTTCGATCCGGACGGCACGCTCGCGAGGCTGGCCGATCTGGCCGCCGATGCGGCGCGCCTCGGCGCCCGTATCGCCGTCTTTCCGGAAGCCTTCGTGTCCGCCTATCCGCGCGGCCTCGATTTCGGCGCTGTCATTGGCGCGCGCTCACCCGAGGGGCGCGATCAGTATCGCCGCTATTACGACAGCTCGGTCGATATCCCGGGGCCGCACATGGACCGTCTGGGCGAGATCGCGAAATCCACCGGGCTCTATCTCGTCGTTGGCGTGATCGAGCGCGACAACGGTACGCTGTACTGCACCGTCGTCTTTTTCGCGCCCGACGGCACCTATCTTGGCAAGCATCGCAAGCTGATGCCGACGGGAAGCGAGCGTCTTGTCTGGGGCTTCGGCGACGGGTCGACGATGCCGGTCATCGAGACACCGTATGGCCGTCTCGGCGCCGTCATCTGCTGGGAAAATTACATGCCGCTGCTGCGGACGGCCATGTACGCGAAGGGAATCCAGATCTATTGCGCCCCGACAGCCGATACGCGCGATACGTGGCTGACCACCATGCGCCACGTCGCGCTGGAGGGGCGCTGCTTTGTTCTGTCGTGCTGCCAGTTCCAGCGCAAGTCGGACTTTCCCGCAGATTATCCCGCCTTCGCCGATGATCCGCCCGCGACCATCAAGAGCCGCGGCGGAAGCTGCATCATTTCGCCGGCGGGCGAGGTGCTGGCTGGCCCGGATTACGAGTCAGAGGTCATCCTGACCGCCGAGCTGGATCTCGATGATGTGGTTCGCGGGAAATACGATTTCGATCCGGTGGGTCATTACGCGCGGCCGGACGTGTTTCAGCTTCAGGTGAATGATCGCCCGCAACAGGCGGCCCGCAATTTGAGCCGGGCCGAGGACGGGATGCGGTGGCCGGGCGGATCGGAGGCGGATCAGTGAGCGAGCACTATCTTCCGGCGACGCCCGAGACGGTCCGGTGGGGCAGTTTCTCGGCTGCCTATCCCGCCGTCCTGACTGTGCGCTCCGGCGACCGGGTCACGATGGATTGCGTCTCGGGCGCGCCCGAGGATTTTCCCGGTCCGCCCTTTCGCATTCTCGACGACCATCGTGAGATCACGGAGAAATGCCGGCGCGGGCCGGGGCCGCATTTCATGACCGGTCCCGTCTGGGTGGAGGGGGCGGAGCCGGGTGACGTTCTCGAGGTGCGGGTTATCGACATTCGTCTGCGCACCAATTGGGGCTGGAACCTGATCCGCCCCCATCGGGGCGCGCTGCCCGCGGATTTCCCGTATCTCAAATGTGTCCATATCGAAATCGACGAGACGATGATGACGGCGGCGCCGCCCTGGGGCGGGACGCTGCATCTGCGCCCGTTTTTCGGTGTTCTTGGTGTGGCACCGCCCGCGAGCTACGGTGAAATCAGCTCCATTGAGCCGCGCGAGCACGGGGGGAATATCGATCTCAAGGATCTGACCGTCGGGACGACCCTTTATCTGCCAATCTGGAATAAGGGCGCGCTGTTTTCGGCCGGTGACGGGCATGGCATGCAGGGCGATGGCGAGGTTTGCCTGACCGCGCTCGAAACCTGCCTGAGCGGCACCTTCGAACTGCATCTCCGGAAAGACCTGTCGCTCGACCTGCCCGAGGCGGAGACACCGACCCATGTGATCACGCTGGCCTTCGATCCCGATCTCGATGACGCGGCAACCCGAGCCCTGCGCGACATGATAAAACTGATCACGGTGCGGACCGGATTGAGTGCCGAAGACGCCTATCGGCTGTGCAGCCTGGCGGCAGATCTCCGCGTGACACAGGTGGTGGACGGAAACAAGGGAATCCACTGCATGATCGAAAAGGCCATTCTCGACGATCTCATCGCCACACGACGCTGATTAGGCCGGTCAGCGCGCTGTCATCGTCGCCCGTATTGCTGTCAGGCCGTCGGGCCGCTCGGCGCGCAAGCGCGTCTCGCTTGCGAGACGGCTCCGGAAAAGCCGGATCGGCTGGCTGGCGAAGGCGGGAGCGGTGGCGCGAAAGCTGAAATGTGCAAACGCCACGCCGGCGACAGGCGGGTCCCCGCCCGCCGCACTGTTGCCACGCCAGGCGTCGTGGGCCAGAAGGGTGGCGAGCAAGGGGCCGTGAACGACGAGGCCGGGATAGGATTCGGTTCCGGTCGCATAGGGTGTGTCGTAATGGATGCGGTGCGCATTGAAGGTCAACGCGGAATAACGGAACAGCAGAACTGGATCGGGCCACACGTCACGCGTGACTTCGCCCGGCTCGGCCTCCGAGAAGCCTGAGCCCGGGTCCGGCAAGGGAAAGGCCGCCCCACCGTCCCGGTAGAGGATCGTACGGATTTCGCTCAGGCAATGACGGTCTTCCTGAAAGACGTCGTATTTTATCCGTACCAGCACGATCGCGCCCCTGCGGCCAGATTTTTCCTCGATCCCGATAACTTCCCGGCGCCGGTGCATGGCCGGACCAAGATGCAGCGGGGCCAGGAAGGCGACGTCGCTGCCGCCGAACATGCGGTGAGAGAGATCGACGGGCGGCAGGAAATCGCCGCGCGGCGCGTGGCCGTCCTGGGCGAGGTCGGCCTCGGGCGTGTCGTCCAGGAAATACAGCCAGTGCGCGAGAGGCGGCAGGGGATCACCGTGCGAGAGGCGGCACGGATCGTCGAGCGTGGCGAGGAGACGGTTGACTGGAGACGGGGTGGCGATGTCGCGCTCCTCGATCGCCCGCGCCGTCCAGCCCTTGTAGTGCAATTCTGTCATGACCGCTCTCCTGTCATGATCGCGCCGGGGCTTTTCCAGGGCGCGCGTGACGCCCCGGCCGACTCCCACGCACATGGCGCAAATTGCGGTCCGGGCGCCGGTCCCCGATCAGCCTCTTTTTCCTTGCGGCTCCTGTAATGGCTCATCGCGACTTTCCTGCTTACCTGCGGGGACCGGTTATGTCCTTTTCGGGCGGGCGGGGGCGGGATGTACTGGCGGAAGTGGTCCACTGTCGCGCGGCGCGCGTCATCTTTGCCGGTGCCGCTTCGAAGGCTTCGATCTTGTTTCTACGGTCGTGCGCGCGTTGGCGGAAATACCTATATCGAACTTATTTCCCATTGTCGAACCAACAGACCTGAGAGGCCCATGGCGTCAATCCTGGAGTGGCGCACGAACAGCGCTCGTGGCCGTGCCGGGCGCGCTGAACGTCTGCCGGCACGCCAGCCGCGACATCACGGGCGCCCTGGCGGATTTAATCGGCATTATCCCCGGCCGGCTTTTTTGCGCCACCGGAACCGATCTGTTAAATTTAAAGATGAGGTGAAGCAAAAGCGGCCGGACCAGAGGCGTTGCCGGTCGACAAAGCAGCAACGCAGGGATCTTGATCGGATACAGGCCAACTGACAGGCGGGGCCGAGAGGAGTCCGACGGCGCGGAGGCACCGAGAAGCGGGCGCCAGCGCGCGCAATGGTCGTCCGAGGCGGGGTTCGTCTTCTCCATGGCCGCCGCCGCGGTGGGACTCGGAAATCTGTGGCGCTTCCCTTACATGGTCGGGGAAAACGGCGGCGGCGCCTTTATCCTGGCTTATCTCTGCATGCTGGTCGTGGTTGCGCTGCCGATCATGATGCTGGAGGTCGGCGCCGGTCACCTCGCTCATGGCAGCGTGGTCAGGACCTTTGGCCGGTTGCGCCACTGGGGGCGGCCTTACGGCTGGTTCATCGTTCTCCTGACGGTCCTTATCACAAGCTATTATCTCGTCATCACCGGCTGGACACTCGGCTATAGCGTTGCGGCGGTCGGGTTCTCGCTCGAGCCTTTCGATCGGTTCACGTCGGGATTCAAGTCCGTCTGGTATTTCCTGGCGGTGATATTTCTTGCGATGCTCGTGCTCATCCGGGGAGTCACAGCAATCGAAACCGTGTCCAAATTTTTGCTTCCCATGCTCGCCGCGATGGTGTGCGGGGTCGCGATTTTTGCCCAGACCCTCGACGGGCAGGCCGAGGCGTGGTCCTTCATGTTCGACGTGCGCTGGGCCGAATTGTCTCGGCCCGGCCTTTGGGTCCTGGCGCTTGGCCAGGCCTTTTACTCGCTGACCATCGGGCAGGGATACCTCATTACCTATGGCAGTTATATCCCCCCGACGGCGCGAGTGCCGCGCGCTTCTCTCGTCGTCGCCGGAAGCCAGGTGACGATCTCCCTTCTGGCGGCGCTGATGATTTTCCCCTTTGTATTCACTTTCGGCCATGACCCGGCCAGCGGCAGCCATCTGGCCTTTACGGTCCTGCCCGGTGTGTTTGCCGATCTGGCTGGCGGCAGTTGGCTCGCCATTGCTTTCTTCTTCATGTTCTTCGCGGCGGCCTTCAGCTCCTGCCTGGCGGGGCTCAAGGTGGTCATTTCCGCATTGTCCGACGAGCTGGGGCTGACTGACCGCCACGCGGTCTTTCTCACCTGCGGGTTGCTGGCGCTGCTCGGCCTGCCCTCGGCTCTTAGTTACAGCCCGGTCTCTCTCAGCGTCGGGGGTGTGCCCTTCCTTCAGTTTGTGGATCAGGTTGGCGGAACCAATGTGGTTATCGCCTCGGGCGCGATCGGGACTGCATTGTTCTGCTGGTTCGTACCGCGCGCCAGGCTGGCGAGCTGGCTGGGCCTGAGGGACCCCCGCCTGGCGCGGGTGATGGTGGCCCTTGGCCGTGGCCTGCCGCTCTTCATCGCCCTTCTTCTGACGGCGCGCACGCTGATGGCAGGCGGTTAGGCTGTGGTCAGGCCTTCGCCGGCGGGCTAGAGTGGCGCAACAGCAAGGGAGATTTTAGCCGTGCTCGTGAAACAGATCTGGACCGCTAATAAATACCGCAATTTCAACTATCTGATCGTCTGCCCGGAAACCGGGGAAGCGATGGCGGTCGACCCGCTCGATCATGAGAAATGTCTGAAAGCGGCTGAAGATAACGGGTGGACGATCACCACGCTCCTCAACACCCACGAGCATTTCGACCATATCGGCGGCAACGCCGATCTGCAGAAGGCGACCGGCGCCAGGATCATCGCGCATGAAAATGCGCGAAGCTCGATCCCCGATCTCGACCAGGGCCTCAAGGCCGGAGACGTGGTCCGGATCGGCAAGTCAGTGGAGCTGGAGGCGCTGGACACACCGGGCCACACCATGGCCCATGTCTGCCTGCTTTCCCATACGGACACGCCGGCGCTGTTTTGCGGCGACACACTGTTCAATGCGGGGGCGGGGAACTGCCACAATGGCGGGCATCCGGAAGAGCTCTACGACACCTTTGCCCGCCAATTGAGTAAGCTGCCCGACGAGACGCTGGTCTATCCGGGACACGATTACGTCGAGAACAACCTCAAATTCACCCTCGACCGCGAGCCCGACAACACCCGGGCCGCCGATGTTCTGGGAGGTGTCAGCGGACAGGACCCGAACGCGCCGCTGGTCTCGACACTGGGCCTGGAGAAGGAAATCAACACCTTCTTCCGTCTGCAAAGCCCGTCGGTCATCCGTCAGTTGCAGGAGGCATTTCCGGATCTGCCTGAAAACCCGGACCCCAAGACGGTATTTCTCAAGCTCCGGGAACTCCGCAACAAGTGGTAGGCGGCGGGCTGTCCGGGCGCCCCCGGGCGAGGCGGAGCCGCTCTGACCGGCGGCCTTAAAAGGCGCCCTTGATGGCGTTCACCAGATCGGTCCGTTCCCACGAAAATCCACCATCGGGTTCGGGATGGCGTCCGAAATGGCCGTACGCGGCGGTACGCGCGTAGATCGGCCGGCTCAGGGCGAGATGTTCGCGAATGCCGCGCGGGCTGAGGTCCATTACCTCGCCAAGCACCCGGCTGAGCTTCTCCTCGCCGACCCGCCCCGTGCCATGCAGATCGACATAGATCGAAAGCGGCTTGCTTACGCCGATCGCGTAGGCGAGCTGGATTGTGCATTTATCGGCGAGTTCAGCCGCGACCACGTTTTTCGCAAGATACCGGGCGGCATAGGCGGCCGACCGGTCGACCTTGGTCGGATCCTTGCCGGAAAACGCGCCGCCGCCATGGGGGGCCGCACCACCGTAGGTATCCACGATGATCTTGCGTCCGGTCAGCCCGGTATCGCCGTCCGGCCCGCCGATCACAAAACGGCCCGTCGGATTGACGTAAAAATTCTCTTCGTCGCACATCCAGCCTTCCGGCAGGCAGTTCTCCACATGCGGGCGGACGATCTCGCGCACATCGTCTTGCGTCAGATCTTCGTCGTGCTGGGTAGAGACCACCACCGTGGTCGCGCCCACGGGCTTGCCGTCGACATATTTGACCGTCACCTGGCTCTTCGAATCGGGCCCAAGCCCCGTCGCGGCGCCCGAATGGCGCGCCTCGGCCATGGATTTCAGGATGGCGTGAGAGAAATGCAGGGGGGCGGGCATCAGCGCCTCGGTTTCCCGGCAGGCATAGCCGAACATGATACCCTGGTCGCCGGCTCCCTCGTCCTTGTTGCCCAGCGCGTCCACGCCGACGGCGATATCGGCCGACTGGGCGTGGACATGGATCCGCACCTCGGCGTTCGACCAGTGGAAGCCATCCTGTTCGTAGCCAATATCCCTGACCGCATGCCGGGCGATTTCCTCGAGCTTTTCAGGGCTAACCTCCTGAGCGCTGCGGACTTCGCCGGCCAGGACAATGAGGTTGGTCGTGGTGAGTGTCTCGACTGCCACCCGGGAAGAGGGATCGCCGGTCAGGTACAGGTCCACCAGCGCATCGGAAATCCGGTCGCAGACCTTGTCGGGGTGTCCCTCGGAAACCGATTCGCTCGTAAAAACGTAATTCTTGGTGGCCATGAAGTTCCTCTATTCGGATGGTGTTCTCGGGATTGGGCCGGCCGCCCGGGGTTTTGGCGGGCAGATCATACCGAATTGGGCCGTCGATAAAAGGGGAACCTTCGGGCGGCGGGATCGGGCCCGGGGCGCGAGCGCCCTGGTCCATCGCCGGCCGTCCCGCTTCTGCGCCGTGGCAGGCAACTGGAATCTTCTGGCCGGGCGCGCTAAGGATGGCACCGGTCTCAACAGTATCCGGACAGGGGGAAAGATGGAAATCGTCCTAGTGCACGGCGCCTGGCACGAGGGGTCGAGCTGGTCGGAAGTGGCCGCACATTTGGAACAGGCCGGCCACTCGGCGCATATGCCGACGATCGCCGGGCATGGGCCGGGGGCGGATCGCGACGTGGATCATGCGGCCTGCACGCGATCGATTGCAGAGTTCATCGTGGATGGTGACCTGCGGGACATCGTGCTCGTGGGGCACAGTTTTGGCGGCACGATCATATCCAAAGTGGCGGAGCAGATTCCCGAGCGCATCCGACGGCTCGTGTTTCAGAACGGATTTGTCGTGCGGGACGGCAAGAGCCTGAGTGACGAGACACCGCCACATTTCCAGCGCCTGTTCCGCGATCTGGCCGGGCAGGCCGCCGACCACACGGTTATGCTGCCTTATCCGATATGGCGCGAGGCTTTCATCAATGACGGCGACGAGCCATTGGCCCGATCCACTTACGAGTATCTGACTCCGGAGCCAGCTCAGCCGTTCTTCGACAAGCTCGATATGAAAAAATTCTACAGCCTCGATATTCCCAAGAGCTATATCAACTTCACCGAGGATCAGGCATTGCCCCAGGGCCCGGAGACAGGCTGGCATCCGCGTATGTCCAATCGGCTGGGGCTGTTCCGCCTGATCCAGAAACCGGGCAGCCACGAGGTGGTCTTTACGAACCCGGCTCTCCTGGCCGAGGCGATCATCGAAGCTGGGCGGGATTGACGACTTGTCCGCGACCGGTGACCTCTTCAGGCGTTCTTCGGGTGGCCGGCTGTGCTAGGGTCGGCCCATGAGACTTCCTGATCCCGACCCCGAAATCCTGAGCCGGCGCCGCGAGATCGTCGCCGATCTCCGGCGCCTTGTCGCCGCCGATGGCGTGATCGCGGATGAGACCAGCCTGCGTGCCTTCGAATGCGACGGGCTGACGGCCTACCGACAGTTGCCGATGGTGGTGGTTTTGCCAGAGACCACCGAACAGGTGGCGAGCGTCCTCAAATACTGCTTTGAGCACGAAATCAAGGTGGTCCCGCGCGGCGCCGGAACGTCGCTCTCAGGTGGTGCCCTGCCGCTTGGCGATGGCGTCCTTCTCGGCCTGTCGAAGCTGAACCGGATCCTGGATGTGGACTATGTGAACCGCACGGTAACTGCCCAGCCCGGTGTGACCAATCTTGCGATCACCGAAGAGGTGGCGGGCGAGGGCTTCTACTACGCGCCCGATCCGTCCAGCCAGATCGCCTGCACGATCGGCGGCAATATCGCGGAAAATTCGGGCGGCGTGCATTGCCTGAAATACGGGCTGACCACCAACAATCTCATGGGCCTCCGGATCGTGACCATCGAGGGCGAGATGCTCTCGCTCGGGGGCAAGCATCTCGACCAGCCGGGCTATGATCTGCTCGGACTTCTGACAGGTTCCGAAGGTCTGCTCGCCGTGGTCACGGAAGTAACGGTCCGAATCCTCGCGACGCCGGAAACGGCCCGCGCCGTCATGTTCGGCTTTCCGTCAAGCCAGGCGGCGGGCCGCTGCGTGGCCGAGATCATCGCAGCCGGCATCGTGCCGGCGGGGCTTGAAATGATGGACGGGCCGGCTATCCGCGCGGCCGAATCCTTCGTCAAGGTTGGCTATCCCCTGGATTGCGAAGCGCTCTTGATCGCCGAGCTCGATGGCCCGGCCGCGGAGGTTGATGACCTGATCGCTCGCGTGGTCGCCCTGGCAGAGGCAAGTGGCAGCACCTCCACGCGTGTCTCCGACAGCGAGGAGGAGCGGCTTGCCATCTGGGCCGGTCGCAAGGCTGCGTTTCCGGCGATGGGCCAGTTGTCGCCGGATTATTACTGTATGGATGGCACGATCCCCCGCCGACGTCTGGCGGAGGTACTCGATGGCATCGCCCGGCTCTCGGAAGAGTTCGGCCTGCGCGTCGCCAATGTTTTCCATGCGGGAGACGGAAATCTGCATCCGCTTATCCTGTTCGATGCAAACGATCCGGACGAACTGCACCGGGCCGAGACGTTCGGTTCCGAAATTCTCAAGCTCTGCGTCGAGGTGGGCGGTGTACTGACGGGCGAGCATGGCGTGGGCGTCGAAAAGCGCGATCTGATGGAGGTCATGTTCTCCGAAATCGATCTCGCGCAGCAGCAGCGAGTCAAATGCGCGTTTGATGACAAGTCCCTGCTCAATCCGGGCAAGATGTTTCCGCGCCTGCATCGTTGTGCGGAGCTGGGCCAGGTTCATGTTCATGGCGGCCAGTTGCGTTATCCCCAGCTGCCGAGGTTCTAGGGGCGATGGTCGACGCGTTGAGCCCGTCAGGCGTACAAGACCTGGCAGAGATGGTGCAGGAGTGCTGCGCGAACGCAACGACGCTCGAGATTGTCGCGGGCGCCACAAAATCGCGCCTCGGCCGGCCGATGGCCGCGGATCGACGGCTCAATCTGGGCGCCCTCAGTGGGATAGATTTCTACGAGCCGGATGAGCTCGTGCTGCGGGCCGGGGCCGCGACGCCGCTTGGTGAAATCGAAGAGATGCTCGATGCGCACGCGCAAACCCTGGCGTTCGAGCCCCCCGACTGGCGCGGCCTCCTGGGCTCGGTGGGCACGGCGACGATCGGCGGAATCCTGGCCACCAATCTCTCGGGACCGCGAAGGTTTCGCGCCGGTGCGGCGCGCGATCATATCCTTGGCTTCGAGGGCGTGAACGGGCGCGGCGAGGTCTTTCGCTCGGGCGGCCGGGTCATGAAGAACGTCACCGGATATGATCTCTCCAAACTCATGGCCGGGAGTTACGGCACGCTGGGCCTGCTGGCGGAGGTGACGGTCAAGGTGCTGCCGCGCGCGGAGAAGACGCGAACGCTTCTGCTGCTGGGGCTCGGGCCCCGGGAGGCGGTGGCCGCTATGGCCGGCGCGGCGGCACTCCCCGTGGATATCTCCGGCGCGGCCTATCTGCCGCCCCCGCTGGGGGCGGGTTCTCAGGTCGCTCAGGTCGCGGGAGTCCGCGGCGCGGTCACGGCATTGCGCCTCGAAGGCACGGCGGCCTCGGTCAAGGTACGTCTCGCACGGCTTCGCGCCGCCTTTCCCGAGCGGGAAATGTTGGATTTGCACAGCCGCAATTCGCAGGTCTTCTGGCGGGAGGTGCGCGATGTGACGCCCCTCGCGGGACAGTCGGACCGCGTGATCTGGCGCCTCTCGGTCGCGCCGGGAGACGCACCGGGGATTCTCGAAAGCATCCGTGCCGCGGTCGCCGGGGAATACTTCCTCGACTGGGCAGGCGGGCTGCTCTGGCTGGCGGTGCCCAGTCCTGATGCCGGCGGTGCGGAGGATGGTGGCGCCGGGCGTATCCGGGATGTCACGTCCCGGCACGGCGGACACGCGACGCTGGTGGTGGCGCCGGTGCCGTTGCGCCGGGCGGTGGACCCGTTCCAGCCGCTTTCGCCCGGCCTGGCGGCGCTGACGGGGCGGATAAAGACGGCCTTCGATCCCAAGGGCATCCTGAACCCCGGCCGGTTGTACCGGGAGGTTTAGGCATGCAGACCCGGTTTACCGAGACACAGTTGAAGGACCCGGTCTATCGGGAGGCGGACGCGATTCTCCGCTCCTGCGTTCATTGCGGTTTCTGCCTGTCCACTTGCCCGACCTACGTCTTGACGGGAGACGAGCTCGATAGTCCGCGCGGACGTATCTATCTCATCAAGGACATGCTCGAGCGAGACGTCGCTCCGGAAGACGCGACCGTCACCCACATCGATCGCTGTCTTTCCTGCTTGTCCTGCATGACCACTTGTCCGTCCTCCGTGGATTACATGCATCTGGCCGATATCGCCCGCGCAAGGATTGCGGCGCGCTACAAACGACCTCCGGTCGATCGTCTGTTCCGTGGCGTTCTGGCCCGGGTTCTGCCGTCGCCCCGTCTGTTCGCGCTGGCGATCGGTCTGGGACGCCCGCTGGCCGGCGGCCTGGCCCGTCTGCCCGGGCGTATCGGGACGCTTGGTCGCCTTATCCCGAAGAAAAGAGCGCCCGCGCAAGCTGCAAGGGCACGCGTTTTCGCTCCCGCTGAGGGCCCGCCGCGTCTCCGGGTGGCGCTCCTCGAGGGTTGTGTGCAGACCACGCTGGCGCCGGACATCAACGGCGCCACGATCCGGTTGCTGACCCGTCTTGGCGCCGAGGTTCACATTGTTCCTCGCATCGGCTGTTGTGGGGCGCTCGCACATCATCTCGCCGATCACAAGCGGGCCCGGCGCCAGGCGCGGCGCAACGTACGGCACTGGTCGCGAGCGTTGGATAGGCCGGGCCTCGATGCGGTCGTCGCCAATGCCGCCGGATGTGGCACGCTGATCAAGGATTACGGTCACCTTCTGGCTGGAGACCGGCGCTATGCCGACTCGGCCGCCCGGGTGGCCGCGTGCACTCTCGATGTGAGCGAAGTGGTAGAGCGGTTGATGAACGAAGTTCCATCGCCGACGCTATCGCGCGGGCCGCGTCCGCGGATCGCCTATCATGGCGCCTGTTCCCTCCGGAACGGGCAGAAGATCGAGGCGCTTCCCAAGGCGCTGCTGCGCCGGATGGGCTTCGAGGTCGTCGATATTCCGGAAGGGCATCTCTGCTGCGGTTCGGCCGGAACCTATAATCTGCTGGAGCCGGGGTTCGCCGATATGCTGGGCCGGCGCAAGGCTGAGCGCATCGCGAGAACCGGTGCCGAAATGGTGGCCAGCGGCAATATCGGCTGCCAGATGCAGATCTCCGCCTATAGCGGACTGCCGGTGGTGCACACCGTGGCTCTGCTCGATTGGGCGACGGGCGGGCCCGACCCGCGGGCTGGCGTGTGACCGGGGCCGCGCCTCAGCCCGTATTGCTGATGACTTCCCTCGGCCCGCCGATCTGGCGGCCCGTTCCCCGATAGCCGAGAAACCGGCCGTCGGGGCTGAAGATCGGCTTGCCGCTCAAGGCGACATAGGTCTTGTGGTCGGGTGGATGCTTGATCGAGCATACGAGGTCACGAAATGCGGCCCGCGCATCCACCATTTCCATGTAAGTGTGCCAGGCGTCGGCCGAATCCTCCCAATCGATACTGGTTGCCTGGGTGCGGCCGATAAAATGGCTCGGCGGCAGCCCCAGGACATGGCGCACCTGATCGGAAAGATAGGTGAATCGCATATCAGGCCCGGTCTCCCAGAACCAGTCCCCGGACATTTCGGCAAAATCCCGGAACTGATCGAGAAGCGCTTCCCGCTCCAGCTCGAGAGTGACCATCTCGCGGATCGTCTCACCGAGATAGCGAGCGAATACGTACATGGCGGCCATGAAGATCACCATAAGGATGGCCAGCGTCGTGTGCATGACCGTGCCCATGCTCGCCACGCTGATGGTGATGAAGGGCATGCTGGCAAAAAAGAAGGCGTGGAAGGCCCGCATGTAATGGCTCGACACGACGAGCGCGCCCGCTCCCATGCCGCCGATCACGAGGATAAGGAAAACCTGGAGCGGCAAGGCATCCGGGGTGAACAGCAATATACCGGCCGCGCCCCAGGTCAGGCCCTGCAACCCGGCGCCGAGCAGATACACATGGGACCAGAAGCGGATGTTCCGGCGATCGAGCGGCGTACGGTTGAACCGCCACCAGGCCAGCATGCGGAACCCCGCGACCAGCAGCACCGCCCCGGTCCAGGCGGCGAGCAGCCCCGATTCCGCCTCCAGTGTGAAGACCACCGCGACCAGAACGGCGTTGATTGAATTGATGATTGCGGCACCGGGAACGCCGCGAAAAACTCGCGGCACCAGGGCGAGGAGAAGGCGTTCCTTTTCGGTCGCCATGGCGATGGCCGCCGTGGGTCCGGGTTCGGACTCGGAAAAGCGACTGCTGGACGCATCACGTGTCATCGAGTGGCCCCCATTCTCGCGGGACGCGGAACTGCGGTCGCCTGGACCGTTCGAGGACGTTGGCGCGTCTTTCCCCGGCCGCCTGGCACTGGCACTGGCACTTTATGATCTTGTTCCAACCGGCGAAGCATACGGCAGCCCGGCCAATAGACAAATCGACTTGATCGCGATTTTGTGCATGAGGCGCGGCCGAGAGGGTGGGTGACCGGAAGATCCGCCGAAAGCTCAGTATTCGTCGATATAGGCGCGGCGCACCGGCCGCAGGCTATCGTCCAGCTCGTAAACGAGCGGCCGGCCGGTCGGGATCTCGAAGCCCGGTATGTCAGCGTCCGAAATGCCGTCGATGTGCTTGACCAGGGCTCTGAGGCTGTTGCCGTGGGCTGCGACGAGTATTTCTTCGCCCGCTTCGAGCGTCGAAGTAATCTCGCTGTTCCAATAGGGCAGGACACGGGCGATCGTGTCCTTCAGGCTCTCGGTGTGGGGCAACTGATCGGGCGCGAGCGAGGTGTAGCGCGGGTCATCATCCGGAAGACGTGGATCGCCGCTTTCGAGGGCGGGAGGCGGCGTGTCGAAACTGCGACGCCACGTGAAAACCTGCTCGTCGCCGTATTTTGCCGCTGTCTCGGCCTTGTCGAGCCCTTGCAGCGCGCCGTAATGGCGCTCGTTCAGACGCCAGGTCTTTTCGACCGGAATCCACATCCGGTCGAGCCGGTAGAGGGCAAGATCGAGGGTGCGGATGGCGCGCTTGAGATAAGAGGTATAGGCCCGGTCGAAACGGAAACCCGCCTCCCTGAGCGCTTCGCCGGCTTCCAGCGCCTCGGTCACGCCGGCCTCGGTCAGGTCCACATCCGTCCAGCCGGTGAAGCGGTTCTGGAGGTTCCATTCGCTTTGGCCGTGGCGCAGAAGAACGAGACGGGGCATGGCGGATCAACCCGGTACCGGATCGGCGTTAGCCGTTCAGCGCAACGGCGTGCGGAGTCGCTCGGCGCGGGCGGTTATGGTCGTCCACGTAAACCAGACGCGGATGCCAACTGCGGGCCGCCTCGCGGCTGATATCGCAATAGGCGGCGATGATCAGCAAGTTCCCCTTGGTCGCGAGATGGGCGGCCGCGCCGTTGACCTGGACAACTCCCGAATCGGCCGGGCCCTCAATCACATAGGTCTCGAACCGGGCGCCGGTGGTGACATTGTAAACCGCGATCTGCTGATAAGGGACGAGATCGGCGAGCGTCATCAGCGTCCAGTCGAGGGTGAGACTGCCCTCGTAGTGAAGATCGGCGTCGGTCACTGTCGCCCGGTGAATCTTGGACTGGAGAACCTTGATCTGCATGGCAAAGCCCGCACGTTGGAAACCCAATTGCAACAAACGGCCGCTGTGTAGCACAAAGCGCCATGTTGCGCTGCAAAAAAATGAGGCTTTCCGGCCCGTCTGTAAAGGGGGGAGCGGGCCTGTTCGGGCCTATTCGCTAGAGCGGTACGGCCAGCAGGTTTTGAATGGCGCCGGTATCCGCGATCACGCTACGCTCCTTGAACCGGGGTCCGTCACCATCCATCACGATGCGATCGAGATACCGGCCGACCGAGAAAATCCGCGTCTCGCCGTCCAGTGACGTCTGGGTCACCTGGTAGCTCGAATGGACGTGATAGACCTCGTTCTCCTCGGCCAGGACACGAATATTGGTGACCAGATGGCGGGCGTAGTGCGGATTATAGATATTGGCTTCGCGCAAGGAGACCACACGATCGCGCAGCATGCCCTTGCTGTCGCAGAATACCACCGCCATCGGGAGGTTCCCGTCATAGTTTTCGCGGCTCGTGATGCGATAGACGCAGTCATCGGTAAACAGGCCGACCCATTCCTCGAACTCCGAATCGTCGAGCAGGCGCGCCGCGTCGGCGATCAGCGTCTCGATCTGAAGCTGGCGCTCGGGAGAGACGTGGACCATCACCGGACGGATTTTGGTGGCCAGATCGCTCATGCGCTGCCTCCCGCCGGGGCGTAGCCCATGAACCGCGCATACTCGCGCCACATGCCCCGGATCGGCACCTCGGTGACAAGGTGTGTCTGGGTTTCGATCGGGCCGTCCCCGCCCATGTCGAGAACGGACAGCTCGCGGCGGCCCTGTCCGGCCGCTTTTTGCACCAGCCGCGTGGCCTCGCCGTCCTCCATCGAGATGAATCCGGCCGGGCCGATCATGTTGGCCTGCTTGAGGCGGAACGAATCCATTTCCGCGTCATCGTCAGCATAGCCGAAATATGTCCAGTAAAGCTCGAACGCGTCGGGCCCCTTGGGAATGATTTTTCGAGTGGCCAGTGTGTTGGCGATTTGCTGGATGACGACGCTCGGGAACAAAAGAGTGATCAGGTTCGAAATGCCGTCCTCGAACTCGGGACGCCCCTTCATCAGGGACGGATCAGACAGTTTGAAGGCCGATTGATTCTCGCTGACGCCCTTGAAACTGGTCTCGTCATAGGCGTCTTTAAGCGTTGCCTTGTCGTCCGTCCCGGCCTTGGCGAACAGTGCCGAGTGGCGGCCCAGTTGGTCCAGCACGACGCCGCCCTTCTGGGTCGAGCGATAGGTTCCGAACGTTGCATGGAAAAGATGCAGCAGGCCCGCGTGATAGGGGTCCTTGGTGTTCTCGGCATAGAGTTTCCAGTTCGCCGGGATGGCCTGGCGCGCGTAGCCCAGCACCTTGAGGGGCTTGTAGAACACCCGGTCGACATAGGCGAGCACTTCCGGGCCGATGTAATCCGCGAACGGCTCGACCTCCTCGCTGAAGGTGCCGAAGATGCCCCCCTTGTGGCAGGCGACGCGGACGCGCTCGAGCCCGTGTTCCTTCAGATCGAAGCTCTTGGCCATTCCACCCTGGCCCTTGATCCCCCGCCGGTAGGGCACACCCTGAAGGTTGCCTTCCAGATCAAAGCTCCACTGATGATAGACACAGGTGTGCGTGTGGTCGTCCACGGTGCCGCGCAGCTTGCGGCACAGGACCGCGCCGCGATGGGTGCACTTGTTGAGAAACGCAGCGACCTCGCCGGCCTCGGTCCGGTTCACGATGATCGACGTATCGCCAATGAAGCTGAGGAAGAAATCCCCGGGATTGGGAATCTCGGCTTCGAGACCGATATAGGACCATGTGTGGCCCCGAAAGATCCGCGCTTGCTCGCGATCGTAAATTTCCTGGTCCGTGTAAACCCGATAAGGGACGCGGGAGTAGTCGCTTGCCGGCCAGACCAAATCAGCGCCGTGGACGCCGGTGGATGGCGTGGAATCGGGACACATTAGCTTTCCTCCTCCTTTTCGTGCCGTTACCCCGGCCCGGTCTGACATCTGCGAGGGGCCGTGGCCCGGTGGCCCAGCGTAACCCAGAATCCTTCCGTTGTCAGTCGCGCAACCGAAGTTCGCGCGACACCGGGCCGGCCCATTTGCCGGCGTACGGGACTCTTGGCGTCTCGGGCTGTTTTCCGCTAGGGTTTGGCCGCATCAGGAGACAGACGGAGTTTGCCGTGCAGACCATTTTCGTATTGATCAAATGCGAACTGGGGAAGGCCTACGAGGTGGCCGACCAGACCGTGGAGAATGTGCCGGAGGTCTCCGAGGTGCACTCGGTCTCGGGCCAGTATGACCTGCTGGTGAAATGCGTCCTCGACAGCAAGGCCGATATCGGACATTTCGTCACCGAGAAGCTGCAGCCGCTGCCCGGAGTCAAGGACACGTTCACCATAATTGCCTTCAAGGCATTTACTTGAGGCGAAAGACGACCGGAATCGAGACGCTCGCCGTCACCGGGACACCGTCGCGCCGACCGGGCAAGAACCGCCAATCCCTGACCGCTTCCATCGCCGCCTGATCGAGGGCGGCCACGCCGCTGCTCTGGACGATCTGCACGGCCGTGCTTGAACCGCTCGCCGTCACTTCAGCCTCCAGCACCACCCGGCCTTCCTGATTTCGGCGCCGCGCGCTCAGCGGATAATGGGGCTTGCGGTTATTGAGCTGCGCGGGCCGGTAGTCGGGCGCTGCGACAGCGGCCGCGCGTCCGGGGGAAACCCTGGCCGGCGGCACCGGCTCGCGTGGCTCGGCTCCCTGGGTCCCCGATGATACCGTGCCCGGCACTGGCGGCGGGGCGGGCGAGGGTACGGGTGGCCGGACGGTGGGCAAGGTTGCGAGTGAGGCTGTCGGACTCGCGAAAGGGGTGGCGCCGGCCCGCGCCGGATCGGCCGGGGGCTCGGCGTGCGACGGCGGCTGCGCCGGCTCGGCGCGCGACGCGGCGGGGGCAGGCAGACCGGAGATTTCGACTTCGACCTGTCGGGTCTGGAATCGGGGCGCCTCGATTGCGCCCCATGCCAGCAGTCCCGCTACGGCAACGCTGTGGACGGCGAGTGACCAGCCGCCGGCGGTAAGCCAGAGCGGGAGAGGGGGAGCAGCAGCGCGCGCCTTGTCGATCATACGTCCGCAATCCGGGGCCGGGTCTGGTCTGGCGTCAAGATCTCTCGACACCTTCGCGTGAGCCTGAACCGCGTCATCCGGACGGATGGACCGCACCCCGGACCGCCTCGCCCCGGAGTGGATGACGCTGTCGATGGCAGGTCTCCTGACTCCCGGGTCGCGGCCTCTGCACCCACCTTCCCAGGACGCTGCCGTCCCAGTGGCTTCATCGATGCGGCTCGCCGGTCACAGTTGCGAGGGCAGTCCCGGAATCTGCCGGCGCGGGTTGCCGCGCAGGCACCACCGGATTCCCTTTTCCCTACCGCGCGCCACGTCCGGCGTCTGGTAGAAGACCATCGGCAGGCGAGAGCTTAATAAGGCCTTCGCCCGCGAACAAGCGCTCGTGTGTCGTCAGGCCCCTCCCGGCTCGGGCTTTTCCTTCCGGCGGGCAGAAGAGCTTGGCCTTCCGGCGGCCTGCTTGCTACAACTCACCGGAAATAAAGCTAGACGGCCGGTCGGGGGCGGCGGGCCGGCAGATCCCCGGGAGGTAATCGCATGGCCAACAAGAAACGCGTCAAGATCATTTTCCCCGTGCCACTGAACGAACACACGCGGGGCATGGTCGAGCCGCAGATTCCGCCCGAAATGGTGCGGCCGGAATTCGAGATCGAGTTCGTCGGCTCAAAGGGCCTGATGTCTCTGGCCAGCAGCTACTACGATATGCTGATCATGGAGATGATCGTGTTCGAGGCCGGGCTTAAATCGGAAGAAGAAGGCTTTGATTGCGTGTGCATCAATACGGTCAGCGATTCCGCGCTGGCCGCCCTGCGTTCGCGCCTGACAATTCCCGTGATCGGCCCCGGCCAGTCCGCCTTCCACACGGCGGCGATGCTGGGCAAGAAGTTTTCGATCATCTCGATGTGGGATGAATGGTTCCCGATGTATCGAAAATCGCTGCGTGAGTACGGACTTGAGGACAAGGTCGCCTCGCTACGCTCGATCAATACGCGCCCGGACGTGCAGGAATTGCTGGCCGGCAAGGAGGAAATCGTTTTCGGCAAGCTCGAGGAGCAGGCGCGCAAGGCGATCGATGAGGATGGAGCCGACGTGATCGTGCTGGGCTCGACCACCATGCATCAGTCTCACAAATACCTGTCCGAGAAGCTGCCGGTGCCGGTCATCAATCCTGGCCAGATTGCCTACAAGCTCTGCGAGGTTTTCCTCGAGCTTGGGCTCTCGCATTCCAAGAAGGCGTTTCCGACGCCGGAAAAGCCGCAGGACGACCATATTTTTGCGCCGCGATAAGGGCAGGGGGAGCGCCCGGGGGAACCGGGCCAGGGCTGCGCGAGTCCGCCATACACAACATCGCACACGAGGGGCACGAACATGGAAATCAAGGGCGCGGTCGCGCTGGTCACCGGCGCGAATGGAGGATTGGGGACCGCTTTTGTCCGGGGCCTGCTGAAGGCGGGCGCGAAACACGTCTATGCAGCGGCGCGCGATCCCGGTGCGCTGTCGGGCCTCGCCTCGGAATTTGACGATCGCATCACGACCGTTCGCCTCGACATCAACGACCCGGCGCAGGCCGCCGGCGCCGCCAGTCAGTGTTCGGATCTGAGCCTGCTGGTGAACAACGCCGGCGCAAATCTGTATGCCGGGGTGCTCGCGGATAACGCCATCGACGCCGCCCGGACCGAGATCGAGACCAACTTTTTCGGGACGCTGAACATGTGCCGCACCTTCGCGCCGGTTCTCGCCGGCAACGGCGGCGGTGGCATCATCAACATCCTGAGCATCGCCGGAATCGGCAGTTTCCCGATGATGGGCACGTATTCAGCCTCGAAGGCGGCGCAGCTTTCGCTGACGCAAAGTGTGCGGGCCGACCTGAAGGGGCAGGGCACGCGGGTCTATGCCGTGCTGCCGGCCGCGATCGACACGCCGCTGACGGCAAATTACGAGGGACCGAAGGACCCGCCCGAGGGGGTGGTCGCCGATACCCTTGCAGGTGTGATGAAGGACGAAGCCTATATCTGGCCGGTGAGTGCAGCCCATTTCCGGGACGTCGTCGGCACCGGCGGCTGGGACCTTGCCGATCAACTCGCCGCCTTTTCCGAGCAGTGATCCGGCGCCCGGAGTCCCGGGCGTTTCCCGCACTTCCCGTGTGGCTTTTGGGCGCAACGGATAATCGCCTGATTCGGCTCTATTTAATTTAATCTATAAAATAAGCTTTACATTCAATTTTTATTCCCTGATCCTTTGCTCCAGGTGAGGGAAGAAGCCGGGCAGGCGTCGCGGCGCTTAGTGGTAGCGGCGGCAGGATTGCGCAGGCGTCTTCAAGCGCGCATAGCAACGTCGGAGATCAACGCGCCACGTGGACGATCTCCGGACAGACCCTGGACGACAGCTCCTGAAGGAGGCCTCAGATGACCGACGTGAAAAATCCGTCCGTTGAAGAGAAATCGTTACACAGGTGGCACGACAAGTTCCCGGAGACAGGCACGGGTCCGATCGACGCCAGCACCTGCAGCTCGCCGGAATATTTCGAGCTCGAGCGCAAGCACATCTTCGAGAAGGTCTGGTGGAAAGTCGGCCGGGTCGAGGAAATCCCCAAGCCGGGCGACTTCAAGGTCAAGAAAATTTACTGGGCCAATACCTCGATCATCCTGGTTCGGGGCAAGGACGACCAGATCCGCGCCTTCTATAACGTTTGCGAGCACCGCGGAAACACCGTGATCTCGGAAATTCCGGGCCAGCACGAGTTTTACGGCCGCGCGCGCGGCCATGCCATGACGTGCCGGTTCCATGGCTGGGTGTACAGCACGAAGGGCGAGCTGCTTCACATCCCGGCCAAGGAAAAGTTCTTCGACAGCTTCGAGGAAGTGGCGAAGGAAGAAGGCCACGGCCTGGTGCCCTTGCCCTGCGAGACCTGGGAAGGCTTTATCTTCATCAACTTCATGGAAAAGCCGCTCTGGGATCTCGAAACATTTCTCGGCGGCTACGGCAAGTTCCTGTCGGGTTATGCGTATGGCGCGGCGACGCGGCAGTTCAAGTACTACACGATGCTGGATGCGAACTGGAAAGTCTGCCTGGATGCCTTCCAGGAAGGCTATCACGTCGACACGATCCACGCCGGCTCGTTCCCGTGTGACTGGTGCGGGATCGAGAACATCCAGCTCTTCGGACCGCATCGGACATCGTCCATCACCTTCAACATGGACTCGATCAGCCTCGGCCCCGTGCAGGCGATGAGTTTCCAGAAAAGTAACTCGTCAATCGTTGATGCGAGCCGCGGGCGCACGATGCTGCCGAAGCAGTTCAATCCCGATGACGATCCCGCCTGGGCGTTCGAGCTGGGCACGATTTTCCCCTGCTTCATGCCCCACCCGGCGGAAGGCTTCTACTTCACCCACCAGTTCTGGCCCGTTGCCCATAACAAGTGCCTGTGGGAGGGCACGCAGTATATGGTGACGCCGGAAAAGAACAGCGAGCGGTGGTCGATGGAATACTCGCAGGTTCTGCAGCGCAACGCCTGGCTGGAAGACACTCAGACGATGGAGGATACGCACCGCGCCATCGAAAGCGGCCGGCGCAAGTATCTTCACCTGCAGGATGACGAGATTCTCATCCGGCACGGCTACAAGGTGGTGCAGGACTGGATCGACGGTAAAATCGAGCTTGGCTGAGCCGGTCCCGGCCAGACAACGGGACGATCATGCCACCAGAGGGAGGTTGAAATGGCGAAGCTGCCAAAAGGTTTCGAGAAGCTTGAGCCCCTTTCCGAGAAATGGGCACTGGCAACGCAGAATGAGCGACAGAAGGTTCGCCGGGAATCGACGACAGAGGAATTGCAGGCATTTTACGACGCCATGATGCCGCGGCTCGAAGACGCGCTCGACAAGGCGGACGAGTATCCGCTAGGCGAGATGCCCGAGGACGTGGAACAGCTGTTCTTCATGACCCTGTCGCTCGCCGAGGTGGCGCCCCATATCGAACTTTATGGCGGCAATCCCGAGGTTCCCTACTCCTTCGAGGAAAGCCGGTTTGTCGCGGTACACGGCAACGACCGCGGCTGAGCCTGCCGGACCCGAGTTGACGGCCCCGCCCGCTGCGGCGGGGCTGTCTGCATTTTAAGCTCCCGTGACGAACGCGTTCGAGAGAGTTATCCTGACCCGGCCTGCGAGGATATCACCAAGGGGGGCGAGATGACGTCAGAGACAGCCGCTGAGAACCGTCCCGGACACAAATGGACGAGCCGGTACCCTGAACTCGGGACCGGACCCATTCCGGTGGAACCTCTCATCTCGGAAGAGCTTTTCGAGGAGGAGCGCGAAAAGATTTTCCGCCATGCCTGGCTGTATATGGGCCGGGTGGAGCAAATTCCCGAGCCGGGCGACTACAAACTCCGCCGGGTAGACGTTCTCAAGACTTCCCTGATCATCGTTCGGGACAAGGCCGGGAAGATCCGGGCCTTTCACAACATCTGCACCCATCGCGGCAACAAGGTGGTGCCCGAAAAAGGGGATTTCGAAAGTTTCGGGCGGGCACGCGGTAACGCGCTGACATGCCGGTTTCACGGCTGGGTCTTTGGTACCGACGGTGACCTTCGCCACGTGCCGAAAGAGGATCTGTTCCCCGACTTGGACAAGGCCTGCCGCGGCCTCAAAGAGGTCGCCTGCGAGACCTGGGAAGGCTTCATCTTCGTTAATCTGGAGGACAGGCCCAAACAGTCGCTCACCGAGTTTCTGGGCGGCATGGGACACCATTTCGCCGGGTATCCCTATGGCGAAGCAACCTGTTCCAAGCAGTATTATTCGGTGCTCCACTGCAACTGGAAAGTGTCACTCTACGCCTTTACCGAGGCCTATCACGTCCCCACCATCCATGCCGGCACTTTTCCCAGCCTGGCGCGAGTGGAACATGAGAATTTCCGGTTTTTTGGCCCGCACCGCACTTCGGCCATTCATGTCCCACCGGTACCGGGGCTGGAGCCCACTCCGGTGACCGCTATTGCGGCCGGGATCCTGCACGCCAGCGACCGCCATCGCCCCCATCCCGAGCAATTGCCGAAATCGATCAACCCCGACCAGCGCGGAGACTTCCAGTTTGAATTGCCGGTGACTTTTCCGAACCTGGGAATTCACCTCGGCGCCGGAAACGGGTATCCGGGCATGGCCTTTTTTACGCACGAATTCTGGCCGATCGCTCATGACCGCACGCTCTGGATCGGCACCAATTATTTTCGAGAGCCGCGGACGGTAAGCGAAAAATTCGCCTTGCAGCACGTCAACGCCTTGCATCGCAATGCCTGGCTTGAAGACACCTGGACGATGGAAGACTCGCAGGACGCGATGAAATCAGGCGTGCTGGAAGAACTCGTGCTACAGGATGAGGAAATCATGATCCGTCACGCCAACAAGGTCTGGCATGACTATATGGGCCGTGGTTAGGGAGGCGGGGATGAGTGCGCTGCCGCCAGCTTACGACGATCTTGAGCCCTTCGTGCCGGTCTGGGCCCATCCGACGGAAAACGAACGCTCCCGCCGCCGCTGGGCCGCAGCGCCCGAGGATTTTCAGCAGTTTTATGACGCCATGCTGCCCCGGATCGAGGCGATCCTGACGGATCTCGACCGGCACGACCTGAACGACCTACCCGAATCTGCCCGACCACTCTATTACCTGGCCCTCGCCTTCGCCGAGGTCGCCCCCCATATCGAGCTCTACGGCGGAAGCGCCGAAGTGCCCAACAGCTTTCTCGCCAGCCGCGTCATCGCCGGTCACGGGGACCGCGAAGATTGAGGCAACGACCCTGAAAACGGGTCCGGCTGTTGGTCCGGAGTGGGTGGGGGCCTGTATTTTCCCGGCCATGCCGGATAGTCTCGAACCAGCGAGCGCCGCGCGGCGGTGGCCGGCGCCCGTCGCAAAACGCACCATTGTCACCGGGGATGAGGAAGGGGAAACCATGTCGGCCGATTTGGAAAAGCGGATCCAGCGCCTCGAGGATATCGAGGAAATCAAGAAAATGATCGCGCGCTACGCGCAGGCGGGGGACGATAAAAATAATCCCGACATATTTGGACCGATGATTACCGAGGACGCGATCTGGGAAGCGGAGGGATTCGGCCAGCACAAGGGCCGCGACGTGATCACCAAGGTCCTTTCGGAAGTCGCGCAGGAAAAGATTCTATGGGCGCTACATTTCATGACCTCGCCCCTGATCGATATCGCCGAGGACGGCAAGACCGCGACGGCCATGTGGTATCTTTGGGAGACCGCCATTGCCCGGGATGACAGGGAGGCCGAGGGAAAATCGACCTGGATCGGCGGCTGGTACGAAACCGATCTGCGCCGGGAAGCTGATGGGAAATGGCGCTGGAACCATATCCGGCTGATGCTCAAGCTGTTCAGTCCCAATGAAAAGCCCGAATGGGACATTCTCTAAAAACATTCTCTAGGTAACAGGTATATCCGCTCGTCGTCCCGGTGGGACCGCCGCATACCGGTGCCCCGTCGACCAACCGTATTCGAATGACACGCGCGCACCGGGCGTCCGCGCGACGCCGCAAACGATCAATCCGACTGGTTCAGGAGAAGAATGAATGGCTGTTTTTGACGTTGAATGGAAGGAAGAGGACGGGCCGCTCAATTCGCGGGATTTAAGGCACGGTTTTGGTGCCTTCGCGACCGGTGTCACGATCGTCACGGCCCGCTCGGAAGATGGCGTGCCGGTTGGCTGCACGGCCAATTCCTTTAGTTCCGTGTCCGTAGACCCTCCCCTTCTTCTCTGGAACATCGCTGAAAGCGCGCAAAGCTATCAGGCCTATCGCGAGGCCCGGCATTTTGGCGTCAACATCCTGGCTCGGGACCAGATGGAGCTGGCCATGCGGTTCGCCACGCCGGAAGTGGATAAATTCGCCGACGGCACCTGGACTGACGGGCTGGCGGGTGTGCCGATCCTTGACGGCGCCCTGGCGCATTTCGAGTGCTCGACCGAGGCGATCTACCCCGGGGGCGACCATGCGATCGTTCTGGGTCGCATTCACCGCTTCCGCTGGAGTGACGGCCAGCCGCTCCTGTTCTATCGCGGCAAGTTCCCGCAATTGGCGACAGAAGATTGATTCGCAGGAGCGCTGTCGCGTCACCCCGTCGCATTTTCCCCGGGCTCGAAAGCCCCTTGAAAAATAAGGGAAAACAGGCGGGATCGGGCTGGAAATCCGCGCCAAATCCGGGCTAGGAGTCCGATGTTGTTTCGGTTACAAAGGCCCCGCCAGCCCCGGGGCCGGCACCGCGCCGGGCGCCGGCGCGCCGACCTCGAGAGAAGGACCGCCGGGGAACGGTGGTCCCCCGGCCTCCCCGGATCAGGGGAAGACCGGGCTGGATGAAGCCCGGCCCCAACGGGCCGCCAAAAGGCCCCGGTGGGGCGCGACACGGAGTTTGGTGAGGATTATGACAAAGATCGAAGTGTGCAAGGTCGGGGATCTCGAGGAAAACGCCGTCAAGCAGGTCGAGATCGACGATCGCCCCCCCTTGGCCGTCTATAACCTGGGTGGGAAATTTTACTGCACGGACGATATCTGCACGCACGGCATGGCTTCCATGTCGGACGGCGATATCGAGGGCGAGGACATCGTCTGCCCCTGGCACGAGGGCACGTTCAATATCAAGACGGGCGAGGCGACAGGCGCGCCCTGCACGATACCGCTGAAGACCTATAAAGCGGTGATCGAGGGCGATACAGTCTTTGTCGAGTTGCCTGACTAGCCCTTGTGCGAACGCGCGGAATAAGTCCGCGCCCCTGTCCGAACGCCGCCGGCGGCACAAATCACAACGGGTCCGAGAATGCCAAAGATCAGCTTAGAAGACGGGTCAGCATCCTTCGAGTGCGCGCCGAACGACACAATTCTGAGGGCCGGCTTGCGGGCGGGCGAGCCGATGCCCTACGAATGCAATGTGGGAGCCTGTGGCACCTGCAAGTTCGAGCTCGTCGACGGTGAGGTGGATGTTCTCTGGGACGAAGCGACCGGTTTGAGCGAGCGCGACCTCCGTAAGGGGCGCAAGCTGGCCTGCCAGTGCGTTCCCAAGACAGACAGCGTCATCAAGCTGCGCCTGGACGAGGCCTGTCGCCCCCATGTAATCCCGCGGCGGTTTGAAGGCGAGCTGATCGCGGTTCACGATCTCACCCATGACATGAAAGAGTTCCGCTTCAAGGGTGAGGGGCCGGCTGAATTTCTACCGGGACAATATGCCTTGATGTCCCTCCCCGGGGTCGGCGGCGTGCGGGCCTATTCCATGTCAAACATCGCGAATCGGGAAGGCATCTGGGATTTCCAGATCAAGCGCGTGCCTGACGGCGCGGGGACAGGGTATCTTTTTGGCGACGACGGCTTCGGGCTGGGACAGAAGATCGAACTGGACGGGCCTTACGGCGTGGCCTATTTGCGCCCCGAGGTCGAGCGCGATATCGTTTGTGTCGCGGGCGGTTCCGGCCTGGCGCCGGTCGTATCGATTGCTCGGGGCATGGTGACCGATCCGCGCATGGACGGGCGCAAGATGCATTTTTTCTATGGCTGCCGGGGGCCGATGGACCTCTGCGGAGAGGATATGCTGGCGGAGTTGCCGGGCTATGGCGACCGCATCAAATTCCATGTCGCCATCAGCATGCCCGAGCTGGATGCCAACAAGACCTGGAAGGGGCGAACCGGCTTCATCCACGAGGTGGTTAAGGAGGTGCTGGGGGATAGCATCCCCGAGTTCGAATATTACATGGCGGGGCCACCACCCATGGTCGATGCCGTTCAGCGCATGTTGATGATGGAATACGAGGTATCGCACCAGCACGTTCATTTCGACCGGTTCTTTTAGACTGGGCGCAGTCGTTCGACCGCCGTGCTCGTAGCCCGGCAGGCGCCGGTGGACGGTTTTCGGCGAATAGGGTAGTGTCAGTGTGATCGGACACGTCCCTAGCGAGACGAGAAATGACCTATTCTGTCAAGATCGAAGGGCTTCACCACAACGCGTATCGAATCCGCGATTCCGAGGAAACTCGCAAGTTCTACGAAGATTTTCTGGGTCTGCGACTGTCGTCGGCACTGGACGTCGAGCAAAGCTATACTCGGCGCAAGGTGCAGTTCCTCCACACATTTTACGAAATGAATGATGGCTCCTTTCTGGCCTTCTTCGAAGTGCCGAAGGGGCAGGAGGAATTCGATTTCAGCGACAAGTCGGATTTCGATCTTCATATCGCTGTCGAGGTGACCGACCGCGCGGCCCTCGAGGAATACATGGAAAAGGCGCGGCAAGCGGGAATTCCGTTCCGCGGGCCGAGCGATCACAAGCTCATGCACTCCATCTACTTTCGCGACCCGAACGGGTACGTCATCGAACTGACGGCGAAAGACGAAAATTACGATGAATTAATGGCGCAGGAAATCAGGACCGCCCATGACGTCCTGAAGAACTGGCAGGCGCGCAAGGCGCGCGGTCAACTCGCTGCCGAATAGGCCGGCCGGCATTCCACGAGCCGGCTGAGACGCTGCGTCGGCGCCCGGAAATCACCCGACTTAATGACAGGCGCGCCGCGGGCAGGCGGCCCCTGCTATGTCGGGCGGCGCTGGTGGTTGGGCCCGCCGGGGGCGGCGTCGGCCCAGAGGGCCGCCAGGGCCGTGTAGATGATGGCCAGCACCAGGATCGTATCAACCGGGACGCCCGTTTCGAGCGCCCAGCCGAAAATCGCGGGTGCGGCGGCGGCGGCAAAGACCATCAGGGTCGCTGCCAGTGACCGGACGGCCCCCAGATTGGCCGTGCCGTAGACCTCGGCCCAGAGCGCCGTGGACAGGTTGATATAGAAGCCCATCGCCAGCCCCGCGAGGCCGAGATAGATCATCCCCATCCATCCGGGGCCGCCGACCCATAGAGCGGCGAGCGCCAGCCCGAAGGGAATGGCGTTGAAGGGGAAGAGCCGGGCCGCGCCCAGCCGGTCAACGATTGGCCCGATTGCGATAGCCCCCGTCGCGTGGCCCATGGCAAAGAGGAAGAACACCGAGGCGAGGTACTGGATGCCCCATCCTTTTGCCTCGCCGATAAACCCCTGATGAAAGATCAGTCCGGTCAGCACGAAAGGAGAGGCGGCCGCCAGCGGCAGAATGTGGCGGAAATGCCGGCTGCGGATGATTTCCAGTGTCGTGATGCCGCCCGCGCCCGCGTCGGCTGTCTCTCGGCCCGGATCTTCCCGAGCGGATTGCACACCTTTCCGCCCCACCAGGCAGCGCGACAGGGGCAGAAACGCAACCAGCACCAGCTCCCCCACAGCCGCGAGGGTCATGCGCCAGTCGGTCAGCCCGACCAGCACGACCAGGAGGAGGGGGAAAACCGCTTCGCCAAGTGGCATGCCGAGACTGGTCACCCCCAGCGCCTTGCCTCGGCTGGGGCCGAAATACCGGCCCGTGGCGGTCGCGCCGATATGTGTCATCAGCCCCTGACCGGTCAGCCGCATCAGGAAAAGCCCAAGGGTCAGGGCGATGGCGCCGGGCGCGAAGGCTGTGGCCAGGCAGCCTGTCGCCATGCCCGCGCCAACGACAAGGCTGTAGCGGCCGAGATCCACCCGGTCGATAAGCCGGCCCAGATAGGGAATGGTCGCCGCGCTGGCGAGCGAGACGATGGTGTAGATCACACCCAGAGACGCCTCCGAAAGATCGAGACTGAGCGCTATGAAGGGAGTCAGGACCGCGATGGCATAGGTCTGGCCCGGACTCGAGAAAAACGAGTGCAGCGCGCCGAAGGCGAGGGGCTTCGGATGGTCCCGAACGACCCGTAAATAGGGGGCTAGATACATGCGGCGGGAAATCCTGGCGGGCCGCGCCCGATTTTTAGGAATACATAATTAAATCAACGGAATAATAGGTCTTACAGAGAATATAAAGCTTAAATTTTTTGATATCGACGGGCAGATTAAGTAAAATTCTCAAGTTGTATGGCTAGGCGGGCCGGAGCGGGCGCGCGGCCGTTCCGAGGGGGGTGCTCATGGATGAACCAGGAAAACCGGTCGGGATCGACGTGGACCAGGCAGGTGGGCAGGGCCGGTCTGATAGCGTGGGCACGGGCATGGGCCGGGAAGGCGAGACCCTGGATCGCACCTGGCATCTGGCTAAATCCGAACACTCGCTGGCCGTGGCCGAATTCGAGCATACGATCCTGCAGTTATCGGAAGCCTTCAATCGTTGGAACATCGAGTGCGAGGCGCTCGGCATGGGTGAATATATGAGCCAGCCGGAGGTGTCGATACTGCATGTCATCCGGATGCGTGACAGGCCCAAAAGCCTCTCCGATATCGTCAAGTTCCTCAACCGCGACGATAGCGCCAATATCCAGTACAGCCTGCGAAAGCTCGAAAAATCCGGATACGTCGCCAAGACGCCACGTGCCTCCAAGCGCCAGACCACTTACGTGGTTACGGAAAAGGGGCGCAAGGCAACGGATGCTTTCGCCAGCGTGCGCGAGTCCATCCTGATTCCCCTGACATCGGCCCTGCACGACACGCATCTCTCGATCGAGGAAGCGACCAAGACCATGCAGCTCATGATCGGTATCTACGACCTGGCCGCGCGTACGGCCGGCAGTTACCGGTCCGACAGCGCCGATGGCGCCGGGAGCCCGCCGCCGGCTCGACGGGGCCGCGCCTAGGCGAGCGCGGGTGCCCCCTCCCGACCGGCGCCGCGCAGCCGCAACATATGGACATTGTCCGGGCTTCGGGCAGAATGGCGTGCGCCGAACGGTATCGCAAAAGGGCCTGGTCCGGGGCAACGAGGAGGCCAGCGGTCGTTTGCGATGGGAGCATTCTCCAGGGGGGGGCATATGGGCAAACCGCTACTTTATCAGTTCGGCATTTCACCTACCTGCCAGCGGGTCTTTGCCACATTGGCTCACAAGGGCATCGAGTACGACACGTTTGAAGTCGACATCAGCCAGAAGCAGCGTCCCGAGGAATTTAACAAGGTGTCGCCCTACGGGAAGGTGCCTCTGCTCGTACATGACGGACACAGGATCGTCGAATCCATCAACATCATCACCTATGTCGACGAGGTCTGGCCGACCCCGCCAATGCTTCCTGCCGATGCGGCGGGACGGGCCTATGCGCGCCAGTGGCTGATCTTTGCCGACCGTGAGATTCTCGACAAGGACGCGCAGTTCACACATGTCGAGCGTGACCTCGACCGCAAGCGGGAGATCTGCCACGGTCTCTTCGCCGGGCTCTCGGCGCTCGAGTCCGAACTGGCCGACAAGACAGGCCTTTTCCTGGGCAGGGATCTCAGCCTGGTTGACTGCGCCCTCGCACCCACCATGGCGTTTCTGCCCGTCTGGTCGCGGATCGTGGACGACCGGTGCTATGGCGACTACCGCCATATCCGGGCCTATACGGATCGTCTGCGCGCCCACCCCACCCTGGCGGCGACGGTGTTCAACATTCCCGAAGACGTCTATCAGGGATTTTTCGAAGCCGTGCTCGGACAGGGACTGACGGTGCCCTGAAGGGCCAGGGCCCGGCCGATCTGTCCGGACGGGACGGGCCAGGCGGCTTCAAGGCATTTATCTCTTGTCTGCGGGCGGTTTCATCAATTTATTGCGCCAGAACCGGGGTGCACGTCGCCATTCGCAAGGACATTCCCTGCCGCCTCCCTTAATCTTCCGGACGTAGAGGGGGCCGAGCGGGAAGCGGGCAGCGCCAGACTGCTCAGCACCCTCCCGGGGGAAACACAGAGTTGGGTAAATCGATGATTCTAGACAAGGAAATTGAGACACGTGATCCGGTGGATCAGTCAAAGGAGGACGACCGGCTCTATCGCAAGCAGATCGAATACCTCTTCGCCAATTCCGGCTTCTACCGTCGCCGCCTGGGAGAGGCCGGTTTCAACTCGGCCAAGGATGTCGGTGGGCTCGATAACATCCGCAACTTGCCGTTCACGGTAAAGGACGATATCCGTGAAAACCAGGCGAGCTATCCGCCGCTGGGGGATTTCCTCGCGGCCGATCCCAAGAATATCAGCCGAATTTTCTCGACCAGTGGCACGACGGGAACGCCGTGCTACGTGGCGCTGACGATGAGCGACCTGCAGGACGTGTGGGCTGTCAATACCGCGCGTTCCTATGCGGCCGCCGGCTTCCGGCCGAGCCAGCGTCTCGTCGTGGCGTTCAACGCGGGGCCTTTTGTGGCCGGCGCGGCCTATTTCGGCTTCGACCGGCTGGGCGCGACCGTCATTCCTGTCGGGACCGGCAATACCGAGCGGTTTGTCAGGGCCATCCAGCTCCTGGGGGGCACGGGGATCAGCTGCACGCCATCCTATGCGCTCTATCTGATCGACTGGTGTACCGAGCGGGGGATTGATGCTGCTTCCCTCGGCCTGACCAACATCGTGACGGCCGGCGAGCCTGGCGGCGGTGATCCGGCTATCCGCGAGCGTGTTCAGAGCGCCTTCAATTGCCAGCTTCGCGAAGCCATGGGCACGGGCGACATCTCAACCTCGATCTGGGGCGAGTGTGAACATGAGGGCGGCATGCATTTCTCCGCGCGCGGGAATACCCATGTGGAGTTGATCGACGCTGAAACCGGCGCGCCCCTGCCCTGGGAAGACGGCGCCGAGGGCGAACTCGTCTACACCTCGCTGAAGCGCGAGGCCATGCCGGTCCTGCGCATGCGCAGCCGCGACCATGTCACGGTCAATATGGAGCCCTGCGCCTGTGGCCGTACCACGCCCCGCATCCGCTGCATCGGGCGTACCGACGACATGCTGATCGTGCGCGGGGTCAATTTGTTTCCGACGGCCATACGGAGCCTGCTCAACGATTTCCGCCCGAAAGTGGGGGAGACCTTCCGGATCCGGCCGGCCCGCAAGGGGGTCTCGCAGGAGCCGCCCCTGCCCGTCGCGATTGAACTGGGCGAGGGACTCGACCGGCCGCCCGAAGGGCTGGCGGAGGAGATCAAGACAGCGATCCGCCAGACACTCCTGGTGACGACGGATGTCCACCTGGTGCCCTACGGTTCCCTGCCGCGCGAAGAATACAAGTCCAAGCTGGTGGATTATTCGGCGGCGAAGTGACTTTGGGCGTGCTCCTGCGCGTGCGGCCGGCCGCCGCCGAAAGAGCGGCGCGCCGGTAGCGGGTCCCAACCAACAGGTTACCGAGGGGACCGGGGGCTTGTTTTCTGGCGCGGCTCTTCATCCGGCCGCCTGACCGGCCCGAGGCTCAGGATTTCTCGCCCACATAGGGGATGCCTTCTTCCACCATGTGCCAGACCCGGGCGGCACTGGGTTCCTCCATCTCCTCGAGGAGATGGCCCACCAGCCCCGCGCAGCGCGACACCATGACGACCCCGCGCATGATGTGGGCGGGTATGCCCGCCTCACGCAGCACGGCGCCGATGGCGGCACTGGCGTTGATGACCAGGGTCTTGTTGATCTCGGCATTCATGGCTTCGCCGAGCAGGTTCATGGCGTCGATATATTTGCCTTCGGCGCCTGCCTCCAGGGCGATATCGCAGAGCCGGGTTGTCCGGGCGTCACTCGACTTGTGGATCGGATGGCCGTATCCCGGCAGCGGCGTCCGCGTCTCGCGGTGGCGTTGGGCGATTTTTCTGGCGACAGCCTCCCAGTCGGCCCTGGGCGCAGCCACGATCTCATCGAGCAACTTTGCACAATCGCCGGCCGTGCCGGCAAAGCGGCTGCCCACGCCGAGCAGCCCGGCCGCAACGGCCCCCTGCAGGGATTCGGGTGCGCCCAGAAACGTCTGGCGTGCTGCGATCGCGGATGGGGTCAGGCCATGTTCCATGATCGTGATCAGAACGGCATCGAGGATGGTCGTCTGCATCGGCGTTGGTGGCTTTTTCAGGAAATGAAACAGCATCATTTCCGTGAATGTCATGTGGCCGATCAGATCGCGCACCAGTTGCTTGCCGCGGATCCAGATATGGTGCTCGTCAGCCGTGCAGATATGGGTGACCGGATTTTCCTTGCTCATGTTCAACCCCCTGAACCCGGAGTCCTGTCCGGTGCGGTCCCGGCTGTTCCCGGTCCCGGCTGGCGGAACTCCTTCCTGTTTATGACTGCCACCTTACGCGCTGCCGGCCGCGCGTGCATCCGATGTCTCCGCCCTTAGGGCGTTTCAAGGATGAGGGCGGCCACCCCGTCGAGAATGGCATCGGTGTCCAGTCCGTAATAATGGTAAAGGTCGGGAATGTCTCCCGACTGGCCAAAACGGTCCACGCCAAGCGGATGGACGCGGTAAGGTCCGACGCTGCCGAGCCAGGACAGGGTGAGGGGGAAGCCGTCAAGCACGGTCAGCAGACCCGCCCCTTGCGCCAGCGGCGCCAGCAGGGACTGGATATGGCTTTGGGTGCCGGTCAGGCGCGCGCGGCGCCAATCCGCATAGAGCCGGTCGGGCGACGTGACGGCCAGGATTCCAAGTCCCGGGATATCGCCCGCGAGCGCCTCGGCCGCGGCCATGACCTCAGGCGCGACGGCGCCCGAGTAGACGAGCGCCGTGTCGGCGCCGTTGCCGGGCGGGGTCCGCCAGTAGGCGCCCTTCAGCAGGTCATCGCGGATCGCGTCGATATCGCGCGCCGGCTGGTCCAGCGGGCGTGTGGAGAGGCGCAGATAGACCGAGCCGCCATCCTCCTCCTGCATGTGCTCGAACGACCACCTCATGATCTCCGCCAGCTCGTCCACATAGGCGGGTTCGAACAGGGTAAGCCCCTCCTGGCCCATGCCGATGAGTGGCGTATAGACGGACTGGTGTGCGCCGCCCTCGGGCGCGAGGCTGATGCCGGAAGGCGTTGAGATCAGCATGAACCGCGAGTCCTGGTAGCAGGCGTAATTCAGTGAATCGAGGCCCCGCGCGATGAACGGGTCATAAAGCGCGCCGATAGGCAGGAGGCGCGTGCCGAACAGCTCGCCCGACAGCCCCAATGCTGCGAGCAAAAGGAAAAGGTTGTTTTCCGCAATCCCCAGTTCGAGGTGCTGCCCCTCGGGCGACGCCCCCCATTTCTGGGCCGAGACGACCCGCTCGGTCTGAAAGGTGTCGTCGTGACGGGCGCGGTCGAAGCGTCCGCGCCGGTTGACCCAGGCGCCGAGATTGGTAGTGACCGTGACATCGGGCGAACTCGTCACGATAGCGTCGGCAAAAGGGCTCTTCTCGCGCGCGATTTCGTTCAGGATCCGCCCGAATCCTTCCTGGGTCGAACCCTTCTTGACGGTGGGACAGGGCAATCGGCTGGGGATTTCGATCCGCGGCGCGGTCGGCCGCCTCGGCTGGTCGGTCCTGAAGGGAACGGTCTCGAGAAAGGCCTCAAGGGATTCGGCCGGCAGGTCCAGCCCGGCGAACCTGTCCCATTCCGCGCCGTCCGCAATCCCCATCTGTGTCTTGAAGGCCGCCATCTGGTCGGGGTTCATGAGGCCGCCGTGATTGTCCTTATGGCCGGCGAACGGAAGGCCGTAGCCCTTCACCGTATACGCAAGAAAGCAGGTTGGCGCGTCATCCGTCACATTGTGGAAGGCATCGAGGACGGCTTCCATGTCGTGGCCGCCGAGATTGGTCATCAGCCGGCTCAACCCGTCATCGCTATAATCGTCGAGAAGCCCCCGGATGCCCGAGACGCCCTTGAGGTCGCGCGAAAGATGTTCGCGCCAGGCGCCGCCGCCCTGGAAGGTCAGCGCGGAATAAAGATCGTTCGGACAATTGTCGACCCAGTCGCGCAGGGAATCGCCCCCCGGTGCCTCGAAGGCCTGCTGGAGCTGCTTGCCGTATTTGAGCTCGATCACATTCCAGTTCATGCCCCGGAAGAGATCGAGAATCCGGCGCACCATCAGATCAGGCACGAAGGCATCCAGACTTTGGCGGTTGTAATCGATCACCCACCAGACATTGCGAATATCGTGCTTCCAGCCCTCGAGGATGGCTTCATAGATATTGCCCTCATCCAGCTCCGCATCGCCGACCAGCGCGACCATGCGTCCCGCATGGCGCTGTGACGTTCCGCGTTTCTTGAGGCGCAGGTAGTCCTGGACCAGGGACGCGAACAGCGTGACTGCGACGCCAAGACCGACGGAGCCGGTCGAGAAATCGACGTCGTCACTGTCCTTGGTCCGCGACGGGTAGGACTGTGCCCCGCCAAAGCTGCGGAAATTCTGCAGCTTGTCGAGAGTCTGCTGCCCCAGGAGGTACTGGATTGCATGGAAAACCGGGCTCGCATGTGGCTTGACCGCAACCCGGTCCTCGGGCCGCAGGACATCCATATAAAGGGCCGTCATCAGGGTAACGATGGACGCGCTCGAGGCCTGATGCCCGCCCACCTTGATGCCGCTGCGATTGGGTCTGATGTGGTTAGCGTGGTGAATGATCCAGGCGGAGAGCCAGAGGATTTTCTTCTCGAGCGCCATCAATGCCGCCAGCTTGTCGCCATCCATGTCGATAGCCGCGGGCGTGCCGGTATGGGGCGAGGGGGCACCGGTGTCGAGGAGCTTGGACATGGTCGGAGCTTAGCTCCGGCCCTGGGGCATGTCCTTGCTAAATAATGCGGGAGACAGAGGTTTTCAGCAATAAAATTCCTGAAAACATCAGGTTATAGCCATTTTACGTTAATATCCGGGTTCGGTGGCAGTTTCGGACAGGGGCAGGGCGGTACCGTACTTGACCTGACGCAGGGCAAAGCTGGATTTGATGCTGGCGACGCTGGGGATATGAGTCAGCCGATCGAGGACGAAGCGCTGATAGGCGTCTATATCGCTGGCCACGACTCGCAACAGGTAATCGCTGTCGCCGGTCATCAAGTAGCATTCCATGACCTCGGGCCATTGGCGGACGGCGCTTTCGAAATCCTCGAGCGCCCCCTCGGTCTGGCGCTCCAGCGTGACATTGACGAAAACGCTGACCGGCATGCCGGCCCGTGCGGGGTCGAGAAGCGTGGCGTACCCGCGGATGACGCCGGATTTTTCAAGCTCGCGCACGCGGCGCAGGCACGGGCTCGCGCTCAGCCCCACCTGGGCGGCCAACTCGACATTGGTGATCCGCGCGTTGTTCTGAAGCGCGTCCAGGATTTTGCGACTTGTTGCGTCGATCACGGTCTTCCCCGCCCGATAGTGCTAATATCAGATTTATTATAGCACGGAACGGGCCGGAGGCCGATGTCGGGTAGTGGTGCCGTTCAGGCGGTCCGCCGGACCGGGCGCAGCAGAAATGCCGGCGTATGGTCGCCCAGGCCGCGCACGGGCTCGTCCCGGTCCTGCCGGTCTTCGCCCTTACCGTCGGTGTCAGGCGCGGATTTTGCCTGCGCGCGCCGTTTGTCGTCGTTGGCGCGGGTATCGCCGCCGCCGCGCGGGCTTTCCTCATCGGTGTCTTTGCTGGTTTCTTTGCCCGCGTCTTTCCTGCCGTCGCGCTTGCTTGCACCCTTCCGGCTGCGGGATGGTTTTTTCGTCGCTTCGTCGCCCGCGTCGGGGCTTCTCTCCGCCGGGGCGCTGACGCCTTCGACCTGCAGTGGCACCAGGTTTTTCTTGATCAATTTCTCGATGGCCGTCAGCGCCTTGCCATCCTCGGGCGTTACCAGCATGAAGGCCCGCCCGCTGCGTCCCGCCCGTCCGGTGCGCCCGATCCGGTGAACGTAGTCATCGGCGTGGTGCGGGACGTCGAAATTGACGACATGGCTGACGTCGTCGATATCGAGTCCGCGCGCGGCGACATCACTGGCCACGAGGATGGTAATTTCGCCGCGTTTGAACTTGTCCAGCGTGTCCATGCGCACCGACTGCGGCAAATCGCCATGCAGGCTGCCGGCGCTGAAGCCATGACGTGTCAGCGATTGTGCCACGGCCGCGATATCGCGCTTGCGGTTGCAGAAGACGAGGGCGCTCTTGACTTGCTCCGTACGGAGCAGCGTATGAAGGGCCTCACGCTTCTCCTTCAGGGACGTGCGCAGAATGTACTGGCTGACGGTATCCGCCGTGGTCGCGGGCGCCGAGACCATGATTTCCTTGGGATTGGTCAGGAACTTATCGGCCAGCCGGCGGATTTCCTTTGGCATGGTGGCCGAGAAAAAAAGCGTCTGCCGCGTCCAGGGCAGCTTGGCGACGATGCTTTCCACATCGGGCATGAAGCCCATGTCGAGCATCCTGTCCGCCTCGTCGATGACGAGAAGCTTGACGTCCGACATGAGGATATTGCCGCGGTCGAAGAGATCCAGGAGGCGTCCCGGCGTGGCGATCAGAACATCCACGCCCCGCATGAGGATCCGCTGCTGGTCGCCCATCGATTCGCCGCCGATCAGCAGCGCCGTGGAGAGTTTGTGGTATTTCCCGTAAACGGCGAAATTTTCCGCCACCTGGGCCGCCAGCTCCCGCGTCGGCTCGAGGATGAGGGAGCGGGGCATTCGGGCCTTGGCCTTGCCGGAGGCCAGGATGTCAATCATCGGCAGGGTGAAGGAGGCGGTCTTGCCTGTCCCGGTCTGGGCACAGCCGAGAATGTCTCGGCCCATCAGAACCTGGGGAATTGCCTGCGCCTGAATGGGTGTTGGGCTTTCGTATCCCGCGTCCGCAACGGCGCGGAGAACGTCTTCGCTTAAATCGAGGTCTGTAAACTTCATGGAGTCCTTTTGGGCCCGATTCCCGGCAGAATCGCGTTACGGGGCAGATTTCGGGCCTGATTTCAGTGCATATATAGGTGTTTATCGGGTCAAGTCAAACAATCGCTGGACGAATCTGCGGTTTTTCGAAAGATTCAGTCCTGCCCGGCCAGGGGCCCGGCAGCAGGGGGCGAAGTATGAAGCTGAACGCCGACAACTCGGCGCATCTCGCGATCGATCTACAGGAGCGGTTGCTGCCGGCCATGGCGGCGCCGGGTGCCGTCATCCAGAATGTGGAACGGTTGATCAAGGGAGCTCGGTTCCTCGGCGTGCCGCAACTCGCATCCGTCCATTATCCCAGGGGGCTCGGCCCGCTGGTCACCCATCTGGAGGAGTTGTTGCGGGCCGACGAGGCGATGGAAAAAATCGCTTTCTCGTGCATGGGCGATGACGGAATCGCCCGGCGGGTCCGCGAGCTTGGCCGGCTGCAGGTCATCCTCTCTGGTATCGAGGCCCATATCTGCGTGCTGCAGACGGCCCTCGATCTCAAGGCTTTGGGCTACCACGTCTTCGTCGTGAGTGATGCCGTCAGCTCGCGGACGGAAGCAAGCAAGGCGGCCGCGCTGGACCGGCTGCGGGGCGAGGATGTGGCGATCGTTACGACGGAAATGGTGCTTTTCGAGTGGCTGGGCAAGGCCGGCAGCCCCGAGTTCAAAAAAATTTCCGCGCTCGTGAAGTAGCAGGCTGTCCCAGGCACCATGACCAACCGCGTTCCTCTCATCCTGCTGCCGGGCCTCCTGTGCGACGAGGCGCTTTACGCGCATCAGACCACCCATCTGGCCGACATGGCCGATATGCGCGTGGCGGATCTGACCCGGCACGATTCGATCGAGGAAATGGCGCGGGCGGTGCTTGATGCGGCGCCCGACCGTTTCTCTCTCCTTGGGCTTTCCATGGGCGGCTATGTGGCGCAGCACGTGGCGCTGATGGCGCCTGACAGGGTCGCGCGCCTTGCCCTTCTCGACACCAACGCGCGCAGCGATAACGACGAGCAACGCGCGCGCCGGCGCGGCCTGATCGAGCTCGCCCAGAAGGGACAGTTCAAAGGCGTTACGGACAGGCTGCTCCCGCTCCTGGTGCATGACCGGCACCTGGAAAACACGCAGGTGGTCGAAACCGTAAAGGCGATGGCACAGCATGTCGGCAAGGAGGCGTTTCTGCGTCAGCAGGCAGCGCTCCTCGGACGGGCCGACCAGCGCGACCGGCTCGGGGAGATCCGGTGCCCGACCCTCGTCCTTTGCGGGCGCGAGGATAAGCTCTCGCCGGTCAAGGTGCACGCCGAGATGCATCGGCTTCTGCCCATATCGAAGCTGGTTGTCGTCGAGGATTGCGGGCATCTGCCGCCGCTGGAGCAGCCCGTCGCGACCACGGCGGTACTGCGCTACTGGCTGCAGGAAATCGCCGGCATGGATCGGGCGGGAGACTGAAAGAATTTACCCGCCCGTGGGGCGGGAACCGGCGCCGGGTCATGGGATCCGGGCCATACAAAGGGAGGAAGGAATGGAAGAAGCTTTGTCCAACGCCGTCTCGTCGGCCACCGCGGTGATGCCGTCTATCACGGCATTTTACGCGGCCTTGCTGGGGCTCCTGATCGTGATCCTCAGTTTCCGGGTCGTGCGCGGACGCGAAAGCAAGAACATCCTGGTTGGCGACGGCGGCGATCAGGAGATGATGCTGCGCATCCGGTGTCATGGAAACCTGATCGAAAACGCGCCCATTGCGATTATTCTGATCGGCTTCGTCGAGGTGCAGGACTGGACATCCTGGGTCGTTCATTTGCTGGGTGCGGGCTTCTTCATCGCGCGCCTGCTTCACGCGCATGGCCTGGGCACCGGGACTATGCCTACCCGTGTCGCGGGCACCGTGGGCACCTGGGCGACCATCGCGGGCGCGAGCATCCTGATCCTTTACGATTACGCCGTCGCCTATATGTCATAAGCGTCGCAAGGCGGGGCTCTGCCGGCGGTCGGAGGTTCCGGCCGCCGGAGAGTACCTCAGATATCGAGTTCCTCGACCGAGAGAGCGTGGTCCTGAAGATATCTGAGCCGTAACTCGGGCTTGCGGCCCATCAGGGACTCCACGATCCGCACGGTCTCCTTGAAGGCGGCCGACTCTCCCTTCTGCCCCTTGTCAGGCAGGCACACGCGGATCAGATTCCGGTTCGCCGGGTCCATGGTGGTTTCCTTGAGCTGGCTGGCCGCCATCTCGCCCAGGCCCTTGAAGCGGCTGACCTCCACCTTTCCGGCCCCCTTGAAGGTGGTCTTCATCAGTTTTTCCAGTTGCCGGTCGTCATGGGCGTAAGCCACGACGCCGCCGCGCGACAGCCGATAGAGCGGCGGCATGGCGAGGTAGAGATGGCCGTCGAGGATTAGCTGCGGCATTTCCTGATAAAAAAACGTCATCAGCAGAGAGGCGATGTGAGCGCCGTCCACGTCAGCGTCCGTCATGATGACCACGCGGTCGTAGCGCAGGTTGTCTTCGCGGTAATTGTCTCCCGTCCCGCAGCCGAGCGCGAGAAGCAGGTCCTGGATCTCCTGATTGGCTTTCTGCTTCTCCTTCGTGGCGCTGGCGACATTGAGGATCTTGCCGCGCAAGGGCAGGATGGCCTGAGTTTCACGGCGGCGGGCCTGTTTGGCGGAGCCGCCGGCCGAATCGCCTTCGACGAGAAAAATCTCCGTGCCCGCGCGCGAACCGCTCGAACAATCGGCGAGCTTGCCGGGCAGCCGGACCTTGCGGGTCGCCGTCTTGCGGGCAAGGTCCTTGGTCTCCCGGCGCGCGCGGCGCGCTTCGGCCCGGCGGATGATATGTTCAAGAAGGTCGTTGGCGTCGCGCCGGTTGTCCGAAAGCCAGTGTTCGAAGTGATCGCCTACTGTCGACTCGATCAGCTTCTGCGCGTCGGGCATCGCGAGGCGTTCCTTCGTCTGCCCCTGGAAAAGCGGATCACGAATGAAAAGGGACAGGACGATTTCCGCCCCGTCGGCCACGTCGTCCGCCGTAATCTGCGCCGCCTTCCGGTTTTTGGTCAGAACGCCAAAGCGCTTGAGTCCGCGCATCAGGCCCGAGCGCAGGCCCGATTCATGGCTGCCCCCGTCCGGAGTGGGGACGGTATTGCAGAAGCTGTGCAGGCTGCCTTCCTCGTCCAGTGGCCAGGTAATCGCCCATTCGACGTGGCCGGCCCCTTCGGCGAGCTGCGCATCATCGCAAAAGGGCTGTTCCGTGACGGTCCCGCGATCGCCGGCCAGCGTCGCGAGATAGTCGCCGAGCCCGCCCGGGAAATGGAGTGTGTCCTTCTCGGGCGTCTCCTCGCCTCGGACGAGAAATTTGCGATCGACCTGCCAGCGGATTTCGACACCGCTGAAAAGATAGGCCTTGGCCCGGGCCATGGCATAGAGCCGCGCCGGCTTGAATGCCGTGCCGGCGCCGAAGATATTGGGATCGGGATGAAATGTGATCAGGGTGCCGCGCCGGTTCTTGGCGGGGCCGAGCTTTGCAAGTTTTCCCTTTGGCTTGCCGCGGGCGTAGTCCTGGCGCCAGAGTGTCCGGTCGCGGGCGACCTCGACCCTGAGCCGGTCGGAGAGCGCGTTGACCACGGAAACGCCGACGCCATGCAGCCCGCCTGAAGTATTGTAGACCTTGTTGTCGAACTTGGCGCCGGAATGCAGCGTCGTCAGGATGACTTCGACGGCCGATTTCTTCTTGTCCCTGGGATGGGGGTCCACGGGAATGCCGCGTCCGTTATCCTGCACCGAGACCGAGCCGTCGGCGTCGAGCGAGACGGAGATCCAGGACGCGTGTCCGGCCACGGCCTCATCCATGGCGTTGTCCAGCACCTCCGCCGCCAGGTGATGCAGGGCGCGCTCGTCCGTTCCGCCGATATACATGCCGGGCCGGCGCCGGACCGGCTCGAGCCCCTCCAGCACCTCGATATCGCGGGCGGAATAGCCCGATTTCTGCCCGGAACCGCCAGAGCCGCCGGCCCCGCGGACGGCGCCAGGCCGCTTCTGCGCGGGTTTTTTTCGGGCGCCCTTGCCTCGCGCCGGGGTTTTATCGAAAAGATCAGCCATGGCGGCATTATATGGGCGCGCCGCGGTGCAGCAAGTGTATCCTGTGATCGCCGGCGCGGTTGCAACAAGATATGGTGGTTAAGAAGGACAGGTCGATGAACGATTCGGACGGTCAATTACCTCATCCGGCTATCCGCGTGGCGGCGATGCCGTCGGATGCCAACCCTTCGGGGGATATTTTCGGTGGCTGGATTCTCGGCCAGATGGATATCGCCGGCGGTATCATCGCCGCCCTCAAGGCGAAGGGGCGGGTCGTGACCGTCGGTGTCGAGGCCATGAGCTTCCACCTGCCGGTCTTTATCGGCGATCTGGTCAGTTGCTATGGCGATGTCGAGAGGATCGGGCGTACCTCGATTTCGATCCGGGTGGAAACCTGGGTGCGCCGGCGAGAGGGCGGCGAGCGGGTCAAGGTTACCGAAGGGGTTTTCACTTATGTCGCCCTGGACAGCCGTCGCAAGCCCAGGTTGATCAAGGCCGATGACGACTGATCCCGCCTCGCGCCCCGTCGGGTTCGCGGAAAGAATGCTGCGCGACGACCGTCTCGTCGCGCTTGGTGGCGTCGCGCTCATCAGCCTGCTGTCCTGGGGCTACCTCTTGGCCGGCGCGGGCATGACCATGCCGCTCGAGCGGGTGACCTGGACCCCGGGCTATGCGCTGGTGATGTTCGTCATGTGGTGGGTGATGATGATCGCAATGATGGTTCCGGGCGCCACACCCATGATCCTTATGTTTGCCACGATCAACCGCCATCGGCGCGAGGGTGGTGGCAAGGCCATCAATGTGGCCTTCTTTCTGTCCGGCTATGCCCTGGCCTGGGGTGCTTTCAGCCTGATGGCGACGGCGGTGCAATACGCGTTCGACCGGTCCGGGCTTCTGTCCCCGATGATGGCCACGACGGATCTCCTCTTTGGCGCCGCCATTCTGGCGATTGCCGGGGTCTGGCAGCTCACGCCGCTCAAGGAGGTCTGTCTGCGCCACTGCCGCTCACCCATGGCTTTCATCACCAACAGCTGGCGTGAAGGCCGGCTCGGGGCGCTGGCGATGGGCGTGCATCACGGCGCCTATTGCCTGGGCTGTTGCTGGTTTCTGATGGGACTGCTTTTCGTGGGCGGCATCATGAATCTCTACTGGATCGCGGGGCTGGCGATCTTTGTTCTGCTGGAAAAAATTGTCCCGATGGGCGAGGCGCTGGCCCGCCTGACCGGATGGATGCTTGTCGCCTGGGCAGTTGGCCTCGTCGTACTGACGGCGACGTGAGGGCACAAAAAACCCCGCGGCGAGCCGCGGGGTTTCTGTCGGCCGGACGTCGGGCCTAAACGCTGTAGTACATCTGGAATTCAACCGGATGCGGCGTCTGCATGAAGCGGGTGATCTCTTCCTGCTTCAACTCGATATAGCCATCGATCTGCTCGTCCGAGAACACGTCGCCTTTCTTGAGAAAGTCGCGATCGGCGTCGAGCGCGTCCACCGCCTCTTTCAGGCTGGAGCAGACCGTGGGCACGCCGGCGAGTTCCTCGGGCGGCAGGTCGTAAAGGTTCTTGTCCATCGGATCGCCGGGATGGATCTTGTTGGCGATCCCGTCCAGCCCGGCCATCAGCATGGCCGAAAAGGCGAGATAGGGATTGGCCGCCGGGTCCGGGAAACGGACCTCCACGCGCTTGCCCTTGGGACTGGCGACGTGCGGGATCCGGCACGACGCCGAACGGTTGCGCGAGGAGTAGGCCAGCAGAACCGGCGCCTCGAAGCCCGGCACCAGCCGCTTGTAGCTGTTGGTGGACGGGTTGGTGAACGCGTTGAGCGCCCGCGCGTGCTTGATGATGCCGCCAATATAGTAGAGCGCCATCTCGGAAAGATCCGCATAGCCTGTGCCGGCGAAAAGCGGCTTGCCGTCCTTGAAGATGGACTGATGGGTGTGCATGCCCGATCCGTTGTCGTTAAAGACCGGTTTGGGCATGAAGGTTGCCGTCAGGCCATAGGCATGGGCGACGTTATGAACGGCGAATTTGTAGAGCTGCATGTTGTCGGCAGTTTTCAGCAGCGTGTCGAAGGTGATGCCCAACTCGTGCTGGCTGGGTGCCACTTCGTGGTGATGTTTTTCCACGGTCACGCCGAGCTCGTTCAGCACCGTGAGTATCTCGGCCCGGAGGTCCGTCCCCGAATCGACGGGAGGAACGGGGAAGTAGCCGCCCTTCGGCCCCGGGCGATGGCCCAGATTGCCGTCTTCCATCTTCTTGCCGCTGACATAGGGGCCTTCTTCCGAATCGATTTCGAAGAAGGTCAGGTTCTGATCCACCTGAAAGCGGACGTCGTCAAAGACGAAAAACTCCGCTTCCGGGCCGAAATAGGCGGTGTCACCGATGCCGCTCGAGTTGAGATAGGCCTCGGCGCGCTTTGCCGTCGAGCGCGGATCACGGCTATAGGGCTGGCCGGTGGTGGGCTCAATGATATCGCAGAACAGGATCAACTGGGGCTGCGCCGTGAACGGATCCATGATCGCAGAATCCAGGTCGGGCATGAGGATCATGTCCGATTCGTTGATAGACTTCCATCCGGCGATGGACGAGCCGTCGAACATGATGCCTTCGGCGAGGCTTTCTTCGTTGATCGTGTCCACGTACTGAGCCGTGTGCTGCCATTTGCCACGGGGGTCCGTAAACCGGAAGTCCACAAACTTTACGTCGTTGTCCTGGATCATCTGCAGGACGGATTTGGCGTCAGCCATTTTTTTCCTCGTTATTCGTCGTTGGGTTGCGTGTGGTGATTTGGCATGAGCCGGCGGGGTCCGGGGTGATGGCCCCGTATTCCCGACCGCCTCGCGGAATTCAAGATCGGTCTAGAGCGCGTCGTCGCCTTTCTCGCCGGTGCGGATACGGATCGCATCCTCGATGGTCGAGACAAAAATCTTGCCGTCCCCGATCCGGCCTGTGGCAGCCGCATTCTTGATGGCTTCGACCGCCCGTTCAACCAGCGAATCCTCCATCACGACCTCCACTTTGACCTTGGGCAGGAAATCCACGACATACTCGGCGCCACGATACAGCTCGGTATGCCCCTTTTGCCGGCCAAAGCCCTTGGCTTCGGTCACGGTCATGCCCTTGAGGCCAAGTTCGTGAAGGGCGTCCTTAACCTCGTCGAGTTTGAAAGGTTTGATGATTGCTTCGATTTTCTTCATGGGACCGTCCGCTACTCCCTGCTACGCCGGCAAGGCCCCGGTCTCCCGGCGCCGTCCGGCTCGCTCTGTCATGCTGTTGCCCGCCTGGCCATGCCCGCGTGGCCCGTCCTTTCGGACCATACGCCTTTCGGATTGCACGCCTTGTGCCAGTTTGGGGAGTTCCCCTAAAAGCTTGATCCGACGTTTAATTTTCGATTTGGCGTCACCGGGATTAGGGGGCAGGGAGACATTTTGGCCGCTGAATGCCCAATGTTTAGGCGGTCTGCCTATTTGTTAGGCGGCAAGAATTCCGGCTGGCGCCCTAAGAGGCCGCCTGACTGGCGTTCTGATCAAGAAAGGCCCTGACCCTGGTCATGGCCTGGCGGATATTCTCGACGCTATTGGCGTAAGAAAACCGGAGATATCCCTGGCCCGCCGCGCCGAAGCTGGTGCCGGAAATCACCGCCACACCGGCTTCGGCCAAGAGCTTCTGCTCGAGCGTGCGCGATGGGAGACCGGTCCCGGTCACATTGGCGAAGGCGTAGAACGCCCCGCCCGGTCGGACACAGGAGATCCCAGGCAGGGCGTTGAGGGCATCCACGATCACGTCGCGCCGCTCCGCAAAGGCCCCGACCATTTCGGCAACTCTTTCGCGCGGGCCCTCGAGGGCCGCAATCCCGGCATACTGGGTCGCCGCGTTGGTGCAGGAATGGATGTTGATGGCCAGCCGTTCCGCCAGCGGAAAAAGCGATTTCGGCCACAGGCTGTAGCCCAGTCGCCAGCCGGTCATGGCATAGGTCTTCGAGAAGCCGTCCAGCAGGATGAGCCGGTCGCGCAACTCGGGATAGCCGAGAAGGGTCACGTGCGTCCGGCCGTCATAGAGAATCTCGGAATAAATCTCGTCGCTCATCACCGTGACGTGGGGCTGCGCCGCGAGGCCAGCTACCAGCCTGTCCATCTCTTCGCGCGGGACGACACCGCCCGTCGGGTTTGCGGGGCTGTTGAGAATGAGGAGACGGGTGGCAGGCGTGACCTTCGCCAGCACTTCCTCGGCCCGGAAGGAGAACCCGTCGGTTTCGTGCAGCGTCATGGGGACGGGGCGGGCGCCGGTAAACCGGATGAGGGACTCGTAGATCGGGAAGCCCGGGTCAGGGTAAATGATTTCCGTGCCGGGCTGGCCGAACATCAGGATCGAAAAAAACATCGTGACCTTGCCGCCCGGCATCACCATGAGCAGATCGGGGTCGATCTCGAGGCCGTAGCGGCGCACGTAATCAGCCGCGATCGCCTCGCGCAGGGGCCGGATGCCATTCGCCGGCGTGTAACCGTGATGCCCGTCGCGCAAGGCCTTTACCGCGGCATCGACCACGTGTTCGGGGGTCCGGAAATCGGGCTGCCCTATCCCGAGATTGATGATATCGGCGCCGGCCTCCTCGAGCTTTTTGGCGCGGGCCAGCACCTCAAAGGCGGATTCGGTGCCCAGCCGCTGAAGGCCGGGAATGAGCAGGGAAGGATCGGTCACGCAAGTTCCTCAAAAAGATGAAAGGCGCTGGTCGCAGGCCGGGCGCGCCGTGGCGGGAGCATTCTATGCCGTGCCGGTGGCGCCCGGGCAATCCCCGGGACGGGAGGGGCAGCAGTGCCCGGAGGCACTATCGCCGCGCTTGACGCTGAACGCGGGGGACGCCTACAACACGTCCCTCGCGCGATGGTGGCCGTAGCTCAGCCGGTTAGAGCACTGGTTTGTGGTACCAGATGTCGCGGGTTCGAATCCCGTCGGCCACCCCACGCCCCAGACCTACCCTCCCGGCTGGCCAGGAAGGGCCGCCGGGGCCGGCCCTCTACGACGTCCCGGCAATATCCTTCAGATGACCCACGAAAGCGTCGTGATCCGCAAACATCGGCGAATGGTCGGTGTCCATGCGGATCACCTCCTGACACGGCATTTCCCTGACCATGAGCTCCTGATACTGGGTCGGGATCGCATTGTCCTGGAGGGCCATGATGTAGTAGCGCGGCACGCGGCCGAAGCGCTCGTCCGTCAGCTTGAGGGGCGTACCGAGCGGCTTGCGGCTCATCGGCCGGAGCCGGCCCGCCGCATTCTTGACGGCAGATTCGGGGGACGTGTTGAAGATCAGTCCGGCGAGCGCGTCCGCATGGAAGGTCACGACCCCGTCTTCCGAAACATCGGAATTCTTTATGACGGGTGACGGTGCGCCGAGGCCCTCGTAGAAATGCCGCGGCGAGCTGCCATCGGGCAGGAGGAAGCCGGCGACATAGACCAGCTTTGCGACCTTCTCCGGCACTGCCTCGGCCGTCTGCGAGATAACAATCCCGGCAAGGCTGTGGCCGACCAGGATGACCGGCTCGCTCTGCGCGTTAACGGCCTGGACGATGCGATCGACATAAGCGTCGAGCCCGAGCCCGACGGGAGATGTCGGGTCGTCGCCCATGCTGGGCAGGTCGGGCGTTTCCACCTCATGTCCTGCCCCGCGAAGGTCGGCCGCCACGGCGTCCCACGTCCAGCCGCCGAAAAACGCACCATGTACCAGTACATACGTTGCCATAAAAATCTCTCCTGGATGGTCATGCAAAACTGTCTTTTGGGTAACGAGACGGGCCACTCACACAAAGGGCGTCGACAGTGACTTGCCCATGGCTGCGCGTCCGTAGAGCTTCATGTTGGTTTTATAAGGCAGAATCGCATGCGCCGCAATGGCGTGAACATCGCGCTGCCATCGTTGCATAGGGTGCTCGCGGTGCAGAGCGCCGCCGCCGCTTGCGAGGGAGAGGAGGTCCACCGCTTCGACACAGGCGCGCACCGCCCAGGCGGCATCCCGGCGGACCTGCGCGCGGGCGAGCAAGGGCATGTCCACACCCTGTTCGCTGTACTGCCGGACACGGCCTGCGCTCTCGCGCAGCACCAGCCGCGCGGCATCGGCCTTCGCCGAGGCCTCGGCGATCTGGATATGCGTTTCCCCCGCATCCCCCTGCATCTCGCCGGAAAATGCGAGGAACCGCCCGTCCGCCCGTGCCATGAAATCGGCCAGCGCCGCGACTGCCGTGCCGAGGGCGGGGGCGGTGACGTTGAGCGTCAGCATCGGGACAAAGGCGGCGCGCTGCACCGCGTCGGCCCCGGCGGTCTGGCCCGGGGCCGTGCCGGCCAGCAGCTCCGAGAAACGGGTCACGTGCCGCGCCGGAACGAAGCGGGGCGCCGCCACGATGGATTTGCTGCCGGTCCCCTTGAGGCCGGAGACGAACCAGTCATCCTCGAGCGTCCAACTGTCGGGAGCCAGCAGACACATGGCGGGCGCGGGCTCGGCCCCTTCATCCTGGATCATCGCGCCCACGACCGCCCAACGCCCGTAATCGCCGCCCGAGGCGAAGGGCCACGGGCCGCCTTCGAGGCGGAAGCCCTCCTGGCCCCGCTCGGTGACGGCGGCCAGCGTGCCGCGCGGCTGCAGGGAGCCGGCGATGACCGTGTTCGCGCCCTCGGGTCCGCCAAACACGTCTTCCTGGGCCTCGGGCGCCATCAGGCTGACCAGCCAGGCATGAATCTGATAGACGGCGAGGACCCAGGCGCTGGAGCCGCAACCGCGCGCGAGCGCTTCGATCACGCCAAGGCCGGTTTCCATCGGCGCGCCATGGCCACCGAACCGGGTCGGCGCGTAAAGCCCGACGAGCCGGGCCGCCTGATAGGCCTCCACTGTGGCACGGGGGACCTGGCGCGCCTCTTCGCAGGCGGTCGCCCGTATCTCGAGATCGGGCACAAGGGCGCTGGCGCGCGCCAGCACCGATTCGCCCCCCTCGGCCGAAAAACCGGTTTCCTCATCTTTCGGCAGTGCCATGGTTCCTCCCCGCTTGCCTTGACGGCGGCCAGTCTCCAACATCAGATGGAGGGGTGTACAGCCTGGAAAAATATACAGCGGACAGGGAGAAGAGAGTCATGGCGGAAAGCAAGCGGGTTCACGTCAGTCCGGACTGGTATGCGCCATATCAGATCGCCCAGGCCTACCGGGCGGGGGATATCCTCTATCAGTCAGGCCAGGCGGCGTGCGCCGATGATGGATCACCCTATGCGCCGGGCGATATCCGGGCCCAGGCGAAGCGGTGCTTCGAGCAGATGAACGCAGTCCTCGAAAAAGCCGGCGGCAGCCTCGATAACGTCATCAAGCTGACCATCTACCTGACCGATATGTCGAACATGGCGGCCTATTACGAAGTCTATAACAGCTATTTCTCGGATCCCTGGCCGGCGGCGACACTGGTCGAGGTCTCCTCGCTCGCATTGCCGGAACTGATGATCGAGATTGACGCGACGGCCAACCTCGCCTCGGTGCGACAGAATTGAGTGCCGGCGCCGCGTGACACCCGTTATCCATGAGGGCAGGCCCCGATCGGGCCCGCTTCGCCTGCAATCGTGACGAAAGCGAGCCAGCCCGTGTCCGGGGTCGCCAAGCCGCTTGTCCTGATGCTGGTCGTTCAGGTCCTGCTCACCATGGGGCAGTTGACCATACCCGTCCTCGCGCCGGCGGCGGCGCATGACCTTGGCGTCAGCCCCAACCTGGTCGGGCTATACACGGGCCTTGTGTATCTTGGCGCCATGGTCGGCGCCCTTCTGTCGGGGCAGGGGATCGCCGTGCTGGGGCCGCTCCGCCTCAGTCAGATCTGCCTCATCCTGATCGCGCTCTCGCTATGTCTGTTCGTGGCTCCGCTTCTTGGCCTCGTTGCGGCCAGCGCGATCGTCATGGGGCTTGGCTATGGCCCGGCCACGCCCGCGAGTTCGGAAATTCTCACAAGACGAACCAGCGACCGGCACCGCAACCTGGTCTTTTCCCTCAAGCAGACCGGGGTGCCGGCGGGCGGCATGCTGGCGGGCGCGCTGGTCCCCAGCCTGGTGCTCGTGTTGGGCTGGCGGATGGCGGCGATTACCGTCGGCGTCGCGCTGTTGGTAATGGCAGTCCTGCTCTTGCCCTATCGGCAGGAATTCGATTCCGACTATCTCCGCGCCCGGGCATCCGCGGCGCGCCCCCGGGCAGACATTCTGTCGCTGCTGCGGCGTAACATCTCCGAACCGCTCGCCCTTGTTCTGAAGGACGAGGCTCTGCGCCCGCTCGTTATCCTCTCTTTCACCATGGCCAGTATGCAGCTTTGCCTGGCGGCCTTCCTGGTCGTCTATCTGACCGGGGAACTTGACTACAGCCTGACCATGGCCGGCATGGCGCTTGCGGTGGCCCAAGGGGCCGGCATGGTGGCGCGTCCGGTGTGGGGCTGGCTGGCCGACCGGGCGATCAGCCCAGCCCGGTTGCTGTTGCTGCTGGCTTTCGTCAACGCGCTGAGTGCGGCGCTGACTGCCGGATTTGACAAATCCTGGCCGGTTGGCGCGGTGTTGGCGGTCCTCGCCATGTTCGGCGTGGCGGCGATCGCCTGGACCGGGGTGTATCTGGCGGAGGTGGCGCGTCTCGCGCCCGAGGGAGAGGTCGGCCGCGCGACCGGCGGCGCCTTCTTCGTGACCTTCGCGGGCGCCTTCGTGGGGCCGCCTGTTTTCGGCCTGCTGCATGACGCGACCGGCAGTTATCGCGCCTGTTTTCTGATTTTCGCGGTACTGGCGGGGCTGGTCGCCTTCTATGTCACGGTCCGGTCCCGACGCACGGCTTAGGCTATTCGGCCGCGACCCCGTCCGGGACCAGCGCCTCGGCTCCAAGGTCGCGCAGCAGGGCCAGATCCTCGTTATCGGCGTTATTGGGCGTTGTCAGAAGCCGTTCGCCATAAAAGATCGAATTGGCGCCGGCAAGGAAGCACAGGGTCTGGGCCTCGCGCGAGAGGGCGAGGCGACCGGCGCTCAGGCGGACACGGGAGTTCGGCATGGTGATGCGGGCCGCCGCGCACATCCGCACCAGATCGAGCGGGTCGATCGGCGGCCGGTCGGCCAGCGGGGTGCCCTTGACCGCCACCAGCGCATTGATCGGCACGCTTTCCGGGTGCGGGTCGAGCGTCGCCAGGACGCGCAGCATATCGGCCCGGTCGCGCGTCGATTCGCCCATGCCGATGATGCCCCCGCAACAGATATCGATGCCCGCCTGGCGGACATGGCCCAAGGTTTCAAGACGGTCCTCGTAGGTCCGGGTCGAGATAATATCGCCGTAAAATTCCGGCCCGGTATCGAGATTATGGTTATAGGCGCTGAGCCCGGCCGTCTTGAGCCGCCGGGCCTGCTCGGCCGTGAGCATGCCAAGGGTGACACAGGCTTCCATGCCAAGCCGGCGGACGCCCGCGACCATTTCGAGCACCGATTCGAACTCCGCCCCGTCGCGAACCTCGCGCCACGCCGCACCCATGCAAAACCGAGTCGCCCCCGCCGCCTTGGCCGCCTTCGCCTCGGCCAGCACCCTGGGCACCGCCATCAGGGCTTCGCGCGGGCTTTCGGTCTTGTGGTGGGCCGATTGCGGGCAATAGGCACAATCTTCAGGGCAGCCGCCGGTTTTGATGGAAAGCAGGCTGGCGAGCTGAACCTGATTGGCCGGGTTATGGGCGCGGTGGACCGTCTGGGCCCGGTAGACCAGATCGAGGAGCGGCGCGGCGATCAGCGCCTCGATTTCTTCGCTTGTCCAGTCATGCCGGATTTCTTCAGTCATCGACGGCCCCTTCCTTGGCATCGTGGTCTGGCGCGTGGCGGGCGGCGCTTTCGGCCCGAAGATTTCCAACCATGGACCGGCCCCGCATTTGCCGCGACAATACAGGGGCCGGGCAGGGCGAGGCCAGCTTTCCCTGCCGGATCCCCCGCCGGGGTTCAACGGTACGGGTCAACAGCGCGCTCCATAAGCCATGAAACATGAATTTCCAACTCTGGATCGCCATTATCTCGCGGCCGTTCTGACCGTCAGCGAGATGAGTGCGGCCGACCGCGCCGCCGTCAGAGCCGGCGTGCCGGGCCACGAGTTGATGGAAAACGCGGGCGCCGCCGTTGCGCATGCGGTGCGTCTGCGCTTTCCGCCCGGGCCGGTCCTGGTCCTGTGCGGTCCGGGCAATAATGGCGGGGACGGGTTTGTTGCCGCGCGCCATTTGCGCGCTCGGGGCTGGCCGGTCACGGTCGCGCTTTCGGGCAAGCTGGAAAATCTTGCCGGGGACGCGGCGTTTCATGCCAGGCGCTGGTCGGGGCCTGTGGTGACGCTCGATCCGATTCATCTCCGCGGCGCCCATCTCGTGATCGATGCGCTTTTTGGGGCCGGGCTATCGCGGCCCCTCACCGGGGCCGTCCGTCGCGTGGTCGAAGCGGTCAATCGCGCGCGGCGGGCTCGCGGCCTCAGGGTGGTCGCGATCGATCTGCCGAGCGGCATCGCTGGCGATACGGGGGACGTGCTGGGGGCCGCGCCCGTGGCGGATCTAACGGTAACCTTTTTTCGTAAGAAAACAGCACATCTAATTGATAATAAAAAAGATATGTTTGGAGAAATTATCGTTGAGCAAATTGGAATCCCGGCCGGGGTCCTGCCCGGGATCGCCCCAAGCCAGTTTGAGAACGGCCCGCTCCTTTGGGCGGAGGAGGTTCCCGGCCCCGCGCCGGCCGATCACAAATATCGCCGCGGGCATCTTCTCGTGCTGGGCGGTCCAGAGATGACGGGGGCGGCACGGTTGGCGGCCACGGCGGCTCGCCGGGTCGGGGCGGGGCTGGTGACGATCGGGGCACCGGCCGACGCCTTGCCCGCCTATCGTACGGGCGACCCGGGCCTGCTCACTGCCGCCGCCGGCGACGGCTTGGCGGTCAGCCGGCTGGCCCGGGCCCGCAAACGCAACGCCGCGGTAGCCGGGCCGGGGCTCGGTGTTTGCGAAACGACCCGCGAGCAGGTGATGGCCATCCTTGATGCCCGGTTGCCGGCGGTGCTCGATGCCGATGGGCTCACGGTCTTCGCGGACGCACCCGAGACCCTGTTCCGGGCACATCGCGGCAATCTGGTGCTGACCCCTCATGAAGGTGAATTCGCGCGCCTTTTCAATAAGGTAAGGGGTGTTCTTACGAAAGATTCCCGTATCGCCCGGGTGCGCGCGGCGGCCAGGATCAGTGGCGCTGTGGTCCTGCTCAAGGGGCCGACCACGGTGATATCCGATCCGGAGGGTCGGGTGCTTTTGAACTGCAACGCGCCGGCCGATCTCGCGACGGGCGGTACCGGCGACACGCTGTCGGGGCTGATCGGCGGGCTTCTGGCCCAAGGCGTGAGCCCATTCACGGCGGCCGGGATCGGGGCCTGGATGCATGGCGCGGCCGCCCGCCGGGTGGGGCCGGGGCTCATCGCGGAGGATCTCGCGGTCCATCTTTCCCCGGTTCTGGCCCGGCTGCGGGCCATGGCGCGGCGCGGCCCGCCAGAGGCGCCACCGATCTGTGGATAAGGCGGATTTCGCCGGCGCGAGATGGCTGTGGCCGGTCGGGTGGCCACCCGGTCCGATCGGGACCGTTTAAATCACTGTTTTCCTTTTATCTTTCCTTAACTTGATGTTAAATGCCCCGGGGTTAACCTTAGCGATGACAGGCCGGGCCAGGATGATATTCGGACGGCCGGGACCGGAGGGGCCGCATCGAGCGCGCGGCCGTCGCTGGGAAAACACGCCGGGAGCCGGCCCGCGGGCCGGGGGTCGCAATGCCGCAAATGGGGGCGGTCGTGTTCAGGAAGCCGCGACAGAACCTTGAGATACGGGCCGGACAGCGCTTTCGCCGCGTGCTGGCGGATCGCGCCGTCGAGACCGCGCAGGTCCTGTCGGTCGGCAAGGACGCAACCGGAATTCCACATGTCAGGTTCAACGTCGTGCGGTCACGTCCAAGCTGCATAGACTACAAGGAAGGCCCCCGCGTACTGGCGCTCGACAGTTTCTGGACGAACTATTCCGAGGCGGTCGAAGCCTGAATCGCTTCCCGCCCTCCTGAACCAGCCAAAATGCCTTATGCGCCGGGCGATTCCGCGCGCCACCGCGAGCCGGGCGCCGTTTGACCCGCAATTCTTTCGTGCTATAGAGGGCGCCCTTGTCTCGACGCGCCAGTTTCCGGATGGCGGCCGTCTGACAGTTTCATCGAGTGATGGCCCGGCGGGCACGGGGATGCGCGGGCGTGGTGGAATTGGTAGACACGCCAGATTTAGGATCTGGTGACGAAAGTCGTGGGGGTTCAAGTCCCTCCGCCCGCACCAATTTACCGCGGATCTCCAGTGGCGCCGGCCCGGCCCGGCGACGGGCCGCAAACGTAACAGAGTTTTCGAACGGAAGCCCGATGCAGGTTGAAGAAACGAAATCAGACGGTCTCGCCCTCGAACTGAAGGTGACGGTGCCGGCAGAGGACATTCAGGCCAAGATCGATGACCGGCTGGCCCGGCTCGGCCGGAACGCGCGCGTTCCGGGCTTCCGCCCCGGCAAGATCCCGCTCAAGGTATTGCGCGGACGCTACGCCAAGCAGGTGCTCGGCGAAGTGCTGGAGGAACTGGTCTCCAACTCGTCCCAGGAAGTCCTGCGCGAGCGCGAGATCAAGCCGGCGCTTCAGCCGCAGATCAGCATCGATTCCTATGACGAAGGCCAGGCGCTCGAATACAGCATGGCCATCGATCTGATGCCGGAAACCGGCGATGTGGACCTCAAGGGTATCTCGGTGACCCGCCCGGTGGCGGAGGTGTCCGACAGCGACATCGACAAGGTGCTCGAGAATATCGCGGCCCGGAACAAGCAGTTCAAGCCGGTCGAGAAGCCACGCGCCGCGAAGGAGGGCGATCAGGCGGTGATCGATTTCGTCGGTCGCGTCGATGGCGAGGAATTCGAGGGCGGCAAGGCGGAAGACGCGCCGCTCGAACTGGGGTCCGGCATGTTCATCCCCGGTTTCGAGGAGCAGCTCCTGGGGGCCAAGCCGGGCGACCGGGTCGAGGTCAAAGTCACCTTCCCCGAAGAATACGGCAGCGCCGCGCTGGCCGGGAAGGATGCCATCTTCGATGTGACGGTCAAGGAGATCAAGGAACCGGCAGAAACCAGCATCGATGACGATTTTGCCAAAAATCTCGGCTTTGATGAGTTGAAGCCGCTGCGCGAGGCGGTCAGGGAACAGATCCTTGCCGATTGCCAGCAGGCGGCGCGCCAGCGCATGAAACAGCAGATCATGGACCAGCTTCATGAGGGGCGCGACTTCGAACTGCCGCCGCGGATGCTCGAAATGGAATTCGATGCGCTCTGGAAGGAGCGGGAGCAGCACAAGGGCCACGGCCACCAGCATGAGGAAGAGGAAGGCAAGTCCGAGGAAGAGGTCAGGGCCGAGTATCAGGATGCCGCCGCCCGCCGGGTCCGTCTTGGGCTGATGCTGTCGAAAATCGGCGAGGACGCCGGCGTCAAGGTGAGCGAGGAGGAGACCAACGCCGCCCTCATGCGCGAAGCCCAGCGTTACCAGGGGAACGAACAGCAGGTCATGGAATTCTACCGGAGCAATCCGCAGGCCATGGCCAATCTGAATGCGCCGCTCTATGAAAACAAGGTCGTCGATTACATCCTGGAAATGGCGTCCGTAACGGACGAAAAGACAACGGTCGACGCCGTTCTCAATCCGGAGCCGGAAGAACAAAAGCCCGCGGCCGAAAAAAAGACCAGGGCAGCGGCAAAACCGAAATCGAAAACCGCCACCAAGTCGAAGACCACGACGGCGAAGAAAAAGACAGCCACCTCGGCAAAGACCAAGACAGCGGCCAGGAAAAAGGCCGCACCGAAAAAAAGTCGCTAGGCCGTTCCCGCTAACGCGCGGGGATCGCCCGCGAACATAGAGAGATCTGAGGATGAGTGCACAGGAACCTTACATGAGCCCGCTGGTCCCCATGGTGGTCGAGCAGACGAACCGCGGCGAACGGGCTTACGACATCTATTCCCGCTTGCTGAAGGAGCGGATTGTATTCCTCACCGGTCCGGTCAACGATCAGGTTGCGAGCGTCATTTCCGCCGAGCTTCTCTATCTCGAATCAGAAAATCCGGATAAAGACATTTCATTCTACATCAACTCGCCAGGCGGCATCGTGACCTCCGGCCTCGCGATCTACGATACGATGCAGTACATCAGACCGGACGTTTCAACCGTTTGCGTCGGTCAGGCGGCCAGCATGGGATCGCTGCTTCTGGCGGCAGGCAGCAAGGGCAAGCGGTTTGCGCTGCCAAATGCCCGGATCATGGTTCATCAGCCATCGGGCGGCTTTCAGGGGCAGGCGACGGATATCGAGATCCACGCGCGCGAAATCCTCGATCTCCGCCAGCGTCTCAACAGCATGTATGTCGATCTGACTGGCCAGCCCATCAGCGTGGTTGAGGAAGCGATGGAGCGCGACCGTTTCATGTCGCCGGCGGTAGCCATGGAGTTCGGCATCATCGACCAGGTCGTCCACAAGCGGGCGCCAAGCACGGCAGACGGCCAAAAGAGTTAAGAAAAAGCACTCGGAAGGATTAAGTCTTCCTTCAAAATCTTTGGGGAGACTGGGTCCACTCGCTTGAACAGGCCGTAATCGTAGGGAGCGGGCTCGTGGAAGCCGGGTTGGTCCGGGCGGCGGGCTCTTGCCGGCACTCCCCCAGATTTGGCATTGTCCGTCGGGGGCGGCTGCGTCTAAGCTGGCGGGCCTAGAAGATAGATTGTTTGGCCGGGAACGGTGCTGTTATGACGAAATCGGGTGGTAGCGAGTCCAAGAACACCCTGTATTGCTCCTTCTGCGGAAAGAGCCAGCACGAGGTGCGCAAGCTCATTGCGGGCCCGACCGTGTTCATCTGCGATGAGTGCGTCGAGCTCTGCATGGACATCATCCGCGAAGAGCACAAGACCACCCTGGTCAAATCCCGCGACGGGGTGCCGACCCCGCGAGAGATCTGCAAGGTGCTGGACGACTATGTGATCGGTCAGGACCGGGCCAAGCGGATCCTGTCGGTGGCCGTGCACAATCACTACAAGCGGCTCACCACGGGCACCAAGGGCGCCGAGGTCGAGATTCAGAAATCCAACATTCTTCTGGTCGGCCCGACGGGCTGCGGCAAGACCCTGCTGGCCCAGACCCTGGCGCGGATCCTCGACGTGCCGTTCACAATGGCCGATGCCACGACGCTGACGGAAGCGGGATATGTGGGCGAGGATGTGGAAAACATCATCCTCAAGCTCCTGCAGGCGGCCGACTATAACGTCGAGCGCGCGCAGCGCGGTATCGTCTATATCGACGAGGTAGACAAGATCTCGCGCAAGTCGGACAACCCCTCCATCACCCGGGACGTCTCGGGCGAGGGCGTTCAGCAAGCGCTTTTGAAAATCATGGAAGGCACGGTCGCATCGGTGCCGCCGCAGGGCGGTCGCAAGCACCCGCAGCAGGAGTTTCTGCAGGTCGATACGACCAATATCCTGTTTATCTGCGGCGGCGCCTTTTCCGGCCTCGAAAAGATCATCTCCCAACGCGGCAAGGGGTCAGCCATCGGCTTCGGGGCGGACGTCCAGGGGCCCGAAGACAAATCGACGGGCGAAATCCTGCGCCAGTTGGAGCCCGAGGATCTGCTGCGTTTCGGCCTAATTCCCGAGTTTGTCGGCCGGCTGCCGGTGGTGGCGACGCTGGAGGACCTAGACGAGGGGGCGCTGATCGAGATCCTGACCAGCCCGAAGAATGCGCTTGTGAAGCAGTACCAGCGCCTCTTCGACATGGAAGGGGTGAAGCTGGAATTTTCCGACGACGCCCTTCTCGGCATCGCGAAGAAGGCGATCCTGCGCAAGACCGGTGCGCGTGGCCTGCGCAGCATCATGGAAAACATTCTCCTCAACACCATGTTCGATCTCCCGGGCCTCGAAAGCGTCGAGGAAGTGATGGTCAATGGTGAGGTTGTGGAAGGCCGGGCCGAGCCGCTCTATATCTACAGCGACCGGGCGGACGAAACAGGCGCGAGCGCCTGAGTCAGGGGTTCGGTCGGGAGATCGCACCGCGGGCCTCCCCCTTTCAGGACGGGCTGCCGCCTCTCCCGCGCCCATTTCAGCCGCTCGAGCCCTCCTCTGCGCCCTTGAAAACCTGCCGGCAGCGCCCCATCTTTTGATCTGCCCCCTACATGTTGTGTGCGGGGACAACTACGCTCATATTCGTGGGCAGTCGAGTTCCACTGAATCCGCGGCCTTCGTGCCCGAAAGGATCCGATCAAATGACCGAAGCGCTGTATCCCGTCCTGCCGTTGCGTGACATCGTTGTGTTCCCGCACATGATCGTCCCGCTTTTCGTGGGGCGAGAGAAATCTGTCCAGGCGCTGGACAGCGTCATGAATGACGACAAGCAGATCCTGCTGGTGACCCAGCGGGATGCGGGCGAAGACGACCCGTCTCCGGCAGACATCTACGAGCTGGGGACTATCGGCACGGTGCTTCAGCTTCTCAAGCTGCCCGACGGCACGGTGAAGGTGCTGGTTGAAGGCGGCCAGCGCGCCAGGATCAGCCGCTACAGCGACAATCCGGATTATTTCGAGGCTTATGCCGACGTGGTCGAGGAAGTCCCGTCGGAGGGCGAGGAAACCAAGGCCCTGGGGCGGTCGGTGGTGAGCCAGTTCGAGCAGTACATCAAGCTCAACCGCAAGATTCCGCCCGAAGTCCTGGTGACGGTGAACCAGATCGAGGACGAGGCAAAGCTCGCCGACACCGTGGCGTCGCACCTGGCCCTGAAAATTGCCGAAAAACAGGATCTCCTGGAGACTCTTTCGGTCGCGGCGCGGCTGGAAAAGGTCTTCGGCCTCATGGAGGGCGAGATCGGCGTTCTTCAGGTGGAAAAACGTATTCGCAGCCGGGTCAAGCGCCAGATGGAGAAGACCCAGCGCGAGTACTATCTGAACGAGCAGATGAAGGCCATCCAGAAGGAATTGGGCGAGGGCGAGGACGGGCGTGACGAACTGGCCGAGCTCGAGGAAAAAATCAGGAAAGCCCGCATGCCGAAGGAGGCAAGGGAAAAGTGCGAAGCTGAGATGAAGAAGCTGCGCGCCATGAGCCCGATGTCGGCCGAAGCGACCGTGGTGCGCAACTATCTCGATTGGATGATTTCCATCCCCTGGAAGAAGCGCTCGCGGACCAGGGTCGATTTGAAGCAGGCGGAAAAGATCCTGGATGCCGATCACTTTGGCCTCGAGAAGGTCAAGGAACGGATTCTGGAATACCTGGCCGTGCAAGGCCGCGTGGGCAAGATGAAGGGGCCGATCCTTTGCCTGGTGGGCCCGCCGGGCGTCGGCAAGACGTCGCTTGGCAAGTCCGTCGCCCGCGCGACGGGGCGCAAATTCGTGCGCATGTCACTGGGTGGCGTGCGTGATGAGGCGGAAATCCGCGGGCATCGGCGCACCTATATCGGGTCCATGCCGGGCAAGGTCATCCAGGGCATGAAAAAGGCCAAGACGAGCAATCCGCTTTTCCTCCTGGACGAGGTCGACAAGCTTGGGGCGGACTGGCGGGGCGACCCGACCTCAGCGCTGCTCGAGGTGCTGGATCCCGAACAGAACAACGCTTTCAACGATCATTATCTCGAGGTGGATTACGATCTGTCTGATGTCATGTTCGTCACTACGGCGAACACGCTACGCATGCCGCAGCCGCTTCTTGACCGGATGGAAATCATCCGCCTCTCCGGATACACGGAAGACGAGAAGGTGGAAATCGCCAAGCGCCACCTGATTCCGAAGCAGGTCGAGGCACATGGACTGAAATCGGACGAGTTCACGATTTCGGATCCCGCCCTTTTTGACCTGATCCGGTATTACACGCGCGAGGCCGGCGTGCGGAATCTCGAGCGCGAGCTCGCCAACCTGGCACGAAAGGCGGTTCGTGAGCTGGCGATCGGGCGTAAGAAGAAAATCGCCGTCACTCAGCGCAATCTGGACAAGTTTGCGGGTGTTCGCCGTTACCGCTTCGGCGAGGCGGAGGCCGACGACCTGGTCGGCGTCACGACGGGACTGGCCTGGACCGAGGTTGGTGGCGAGCTGCTCTCTATCGAGGCGGTGGTGCTGCCCGGCAAGGGCAGGGTGACCAGCACCGGCAAGCTCGGCGACGTGATGAAGGAATCCGTCCAGGCAGCGGAAAGCTACGTGCGCTCCCGCTCGGCCCTGTTCGGCATTCGGCCTACCGATTTCGAGAAGAAGGACATCCATGTCCACGTCCCCGAGGGGGCGACGCCCAAGGACGGGCCGTCGGCCGGTGTTGCGATGATGACATCAATCCTCTCGGCCCTGGCGGGAATTCCGGTCCGGCGGGATGTTGCCATGACCGGCGAAATAAGCCTGCGCGGACGGGTCCTGCCGATCGGAGGGCTTAAGGAGAAACTTTTGGCGGCATTGCGTGGCGGGCTTAAGACCGTTCTCATCCCGAAGGAAAACGAGAAGGATCTTGCCGAGATTCCGGACAACGTCAAAAAGGGCCTCGAGATCGTTCCGGTCTCGACAGTCGACGAGGTGCTGGAACGTGCGTTGGTTCGACCGCTCGTGCCGATCGAATGGCCGGAACCGTCCGAGGTAGACCAGGTAGGTGCGAAGTCGACCGACGACGGCCGCGAAAATATCGTCACGCATTAGATTTTGCGTGTGCAGAAACGCGTTCGATCTGGACTCATCGGTCGAGTGACACGCTTAAATCCGCAAACCGGCTGGAAAGGCGCAAAAAACCGGGGAATCCGGTCCTTTCCCGATTGACGGGCGCGCAGCATGCTGTTTAGATTTTTCCCGGCTACCAAGCCGTCGGATCACGGGACACTGATCGTCGGGCCGTCGCGTCGGGGATATCGTTCTAAGGGATGTCGTTCTTATTGAAGGCTGTGAGCATCGGCCTCTTGATTCGGTCGGGATCTTTCTCTGGGATGCGGATCACACTTGCGACGGCACGATCACGCGGCGGCGTAGATAGCGACGGTATGGACAGCGACGGCGAAGGGACACCTTGTGCCGTTTCAATTTCTTCAATTTATCTCACCAAAACAAAGGGGGCCTGAAAGTGAACAAAAACGATCTGGTGGCAGCAGTCGCGGACAGCACCGGTCTATCCAAAGCGGATGCCAATCGTGCGGTTGAAAGCGTCATCGATACGGTGACGTCGTCGTTGAAGTCCGGCAATGAAGTGCGCCTTGTCGGTTTCGGCACGTTCAGCGTGACACAGCGCCGGGCGACGGAAGGCCGCAATCCGCGCACGGGAGAGACCATCAAGATTCCGGCCTCCAAACAGCCCAAGTTCAAGGCCGGCAAGGCGTTGAAGGACGCCGTCAACTAGGTTTTCAGCCAGTTTCAGCGCAGGCGGCCGCTCCCCGGGGAGCGGCCGTTCTGTTTTCGGAACGCGGCCGGGAAGCCGGCGCATGGCCTGGAATCTTGAATGTCGCGCGAGCACCCGGCATAAAACCGGACGGCGCGTGGGCGATTAGCTCAGCTGGCAGAGCATCTCGTTTACACCGAGAGGGTCGGCGGTTCGATCCCGTCATCGCCCACCAGCGCCGGTTTTCCGGCGGCGCGCGGATGCCGCCCGCGGCGCGGGCGGTAGGATTATGATCTCCCGATTTTGTGAACCGCCGCCGAAACGGACCAAAAGTCCAAAAAACTCCGGGTTTCAGGCTTCACACGCCGTGGGTGAGCCACCATAATCGTGGGCGTTCACGTGGACAGGCGGGCATTCACGCGGAAACGGAGGGTGTTCGGGTCTTTACCCTTCGGTTTCGCCCCGACGAAAGAGAGCCAGATGGAACGACGGAATTCGCATCAGTGCCGTCTCACAGCACGGTCAGCGGGGAAGGCGCGTGCCGCCGCCGCGCGCACCGACAGCCGAGACGGCCGACTCGCATTTGGAACAGCTGTTCTGATATGTGCGATTGCCCTTGTCCTCGGCGCATGTGCCGGTGCGCGCCCCGGGGGCGTGGCAGCGGGACAGCGAGCGGCGTCCCCGGTCCTGAGCGCCGCGGCGCCGGCCGGCGCCAGCGGGGCATCCTACACCGGTCACGCCAGTCGCCTGGGAGCGGCCGACGAAGCGCTTTGCGCCGAGTTCCGGAGTGAATGGGTCAATAACTTCATCAAGAAGGTCTACGATCTGCCCGCCAATGCCTATCCGGCGGACGCGCCGCTGCTGCACCGGGCCGGGTACGATGCCGACCTTCACGCCAAGGTCGCGGCCGAGGGGCTCGATGCCGATACCTGCGTCGTGCCAACCTGTTTCGTGTTGCCGCACCAGAACTGGTGGGAGCCTCATTGCGGCTATCGGATTCCGGACCGGACGGGGGAGAACCTCTATGACTGGGCGACCTGGAAGGACGGGCTGCGTCCGCCTGATCCCCAGGAAATGGCCATGGTGCGCGCCCGGGAGCTCGAGGCCAATTCGCGTGTCCGGGGATGCCCCAATTGTTCGACACGGCCGCCCGAGTACCGTGACCGTGACTTTGGCACCGGTGACGAAAGCTGATGGCCAGCTAGGCATTTTTCGTAATGAGTGGTCCGGAATCGATTTCGCATTGGTCCGGGTGCCGAATAGGACAGGGGGTCAGGCAAGTGCGTTTATTCATTCCGGTACTGTTGAGTAGCCTGTTGTTGGGTGCCTGCGCGGCCTCAGGGCCGGGCCGGGGCCCGGGCGGACCAATGGCGGGGGCCGAACCCGGCGTCACTGGCGACGGGCAGCGCGTGGCGGCGGTGTCGGCCCGGAGAACGGTCGAGACCAGCCGGCCCGGTGGAATCGCGCTGACGCCGCCATCGGGTAAATATGCCGCGGGCACGACAAACACTTATGTCACGGCGAGCTCGTACAGGAACAAGGCGGCCGAAGACCTCGAATATTATGGTAAGCGCGTGGGCGATCATCCCAGCCTCAAGCTGACGGCGACGCAAGAAGCCATGTGCCAGGGGTTCCGCTCGGAGTGGGTGCGCAACTATATCGGTCGCATGTATGACAACAAGTTCAACGATGCGCCCTCTGGCGCCGTCAATCGGACGGCCGGCTCCTCGAACAACATCATTAACCGCATGGACGATGCGGGCCTGGATCGCGAAAGCTGCCGTATCCCGGAATGCTATTCGATCCCCCATTCGGGCTGGTGGGAGCCCCATTGCGGCTATCGGGTGCCGGATTCCGAAGGTGAGGACCTCTACGCCTGGGTCGAATGGCGTGACGGGCTGGAGCCCCCCTCGCTGCATGCGCTGGCCGAGCGAAAGCAAGAGGAACTGCGCGCCAATCTGCGCGGCTGCCCCACCTGCACCGGCCGCCACCTCAAGGTATTCGGGAACGAATCAGTCGATTGAGCGCCCCGGTGCCAACCCGGCACCGGCGTGCGTCGGCGGCTGGCCGGCTCTCTCGATCGCCCGGTTTTCCCGGGGATTCCGGGCAATTCGGCCGCTCTGTCCTGCTTGACACCCTATGGGGCGTGCAGTACACCGAGCGCGCTTCTTGTTCGGGGGTGTAGCTCAGTTGGTTAGAGCGCTGGCCTGTCACGCCAGAGGCCGCGGGTTCAAGTCCCGTCACTCCCGCCACATGTTGCCATGCGCCACGCTGCAAGGTCGTGGGGCAGCCCGTGGCCCGAAACATTCTGTCAAGTCGAGTGGGGAAATTCTTTTCCTATTTCAATGACCTACCGGGATGATTACTATACTTCCAAGGTTCCGCTGAGGGCCATCACCCGGCCCATGGCGGGCTAGCGGCCAGAGGAACAGGCGGGTATGCATCCCATCATCAACCCCATCCTGAACGACTACCTGCCGATCGTGGTCTTTCTCGCGATCGCCACCGGCCTCGCGATCGTGATGGTCGGGGCCTCACTGCTGGCGGCCCGGCAAAATCCGGACGCCGAAAAGCTCAGCCCTTATGAATGCGGTTTCGAGCCGTTCAGCGACGCGCGCAGCCAATTTGATGTGCGTTTCTACCTGGTCTCGATCCTGTTTATCATTTTCGACCTTGAAGTAGCCTTCCTTTTTCCCTGGGCGATTGCCCTTGGTGATATCGGCCTGCTTGGCTTCTGGTCCATGGTGGTGTTCCTGGCCGTGCTCACCGTCGGCTTCATCTACGAATGGAAGAAGGGAGCACTGGAATGGGAGTAGAGCAGAACCGGGCACCGGCGCTTGATACGCGTGGCCTGGACGCCCCCCGTGGTGGTGGCGAGGCGGCCGCGCTGAAGGCGATCGACCAGGAACTCGGACAGAAGGGGTTTTTGCTCACCAACATCGACCGTCTCGTCAACTGGGCCCGGACCGGCTCCATGTGGCCCATGACATTCGGGCTGGCCTGTTGCGGCGTCGAGATGATGCACGCCTACATGCCGCGCTACGATCTCGACCGGTTCGGCGTCACCGTGTTTCCGAGCCCGCGCCAGTCCGACGTGATGATCGTCGCCGGCACTCTGTGCAACAAGATGGCCCCCGCGCTGCGCAAGGTTTACGACCAGATGGCCGAGCCGCGTTGGGTCATCTCCATGGGCTCCTGTGCCAATGGCGGCGGCTACTATCACTATTCCTATTCAGTGGTGCGCGGCTGCGACCGCGTCGTGCCGGTGGATATCTACGTGCCAGGCTGCCCGCCCACCGCGGAAGCACTGCTCTACGGCATCCTGCAACTCCAGAAAAAGATCAGGCGGACGGGCAGCGTCCTGCACCGGTAGGCGCTCCGGACGCGCCACCCGGTTGAACGGAATCACACTCAGAGTTCACAGCCGCGATGGATGAAGCTCTCAAAGAACTAGCTCAGTATATCGAGGCCAGCCTCGGTCCCGTCGTCCAGGAGACATCTGTCGCCAAGAGCGAGCTGATGATCCTGGTAGGAAGGGACGAGATTGTTCGCGTGATGAGTTTCCTGCGAGACGATTCCAATTGTCGATTCGCGATGCTGGTGGATCTATGTGGCGCAGATTATCCGGAACGTCCCGAGCGGTTCGAAATCATCTATAACCTCCTCTCGTTAAGCAATAATCAGCGCATTCGCGTCAAGGTACGCACGGCGGATGAACAGCCTGTTCCGTCCGTGACCGGAGTTTTCCCGTGCGCCAACTGGTTTGAACGCGAGGCCTGGGATCTCTATGGCGTCGTGTTTTCGGGCCATCCCGATCTTCGCCGGATCCTGACCGATTACGGGTTCGAGGGGCACCCGATGCGCAAGGAATTTCCGCTTACCGGGTATGTCGAGGTGCGCTACGACGACGAATTGAAGCGCGTCGTTTACGAGCCGGTCAAGCTGGTGCAGGAGTTTCGGCGTTTTGATTTCATGAGCCCCTGGGAAGGCGCTCCCTTCGTCTTGCCGGGCGACGAAAAGGCGAGCGATCAGGGCTGACGGGAACAAACATGGCCGAAATCGAAATCAAGCCCTATACGATCAATTTCGGGCCGCAGCATCCGGCGGCCCATGGCGTGCTGCGCCTGGTGATGGAGCTGGATGGTGAGGTTGTCCAGCGTGTCGACCCGCATATCGGTCTGCTGCACCGCGGGACCGAAAAGCTGATCGAATACAAGACCTACCTGCAGGCGATCCCGTATTTCGATCGGCTGGACTACGTCTCGCCCATGGGGCAGGAACATGCCTTCGCGCTCGCAGTCGAGAAGCTTCTCGGCCTCGATGTGCCGGAAAAGGGCAAATACATCCGCGTTCTGTTCGCGGAGATCACACGTATCCTCAATCATCTCCTGAACGTGCCGGCCTATGCCATGGACGTTGGCGCGATCACCCCGTTCTTCTTCTGCTTCGAGCAACGTGAAATCCTGATGGAGTTCTACGAGCGCGTCAGTGGCGCGCGCATGCATGCCAATTACTTCCGGCCTGGCGGCGTGCATCAGGACATGCCGGCGGGCCTCTGCGACGACATCATGGAATGGGCCGGGCAGTTTCCGAAAACGATCGATGATCTTGAAGGACTGCTGACGGAGAACCGGATCTTCCGGCAGCGCTCCGTCGATATCGGGAACACTTCGGCCGAGGAGGCGATCAGTCTGGGCTTTACAGGCCCCATGCTGCGCGCGAGTGGCGTGCCCTGGGATTTGCGCAAGGCGCAGCCCTACGACGTGTACGATCGTATGCGGTTCAATGTTGTCATCGGCAAGAACGGCGATTGTTTCGACCGTTATCTGGTGCGCATCGAGGAAATGCGCGAGAGTCTCAAGATCATCCGCCAGTGCTGCGAGGAAATGCCGGATGGCCCCGTGAAGACCGAGAATCGCAAGGTGGCGCCACCGCCCCGGGCTGAAATGAAGCGTTCGATGGAAGCCCTAATCCACCATTTCAAACTTTATACCGAGGGCTACCACGTGCCCGCGGGCGAGACCTATACGGCGGTCGAGGCGCCCAAGGGGGAATTCGGCGTCTATCTGGTCTCCGACGGCAGCAACAAGCCTTACCGGTGCAAGATCCGCGCGCCCGGCTTCGTCCATCTGCAGGCCATGGATCACGCGTCCCGGGGTTATATGCTGGCCGATACCGTCGCCATTCTGGGATCGATGGACATCGTGTTCGGAGAGGTTGACCGATGAGTGCTCCGCCAACCGCCGACACCCTGCCCGATATCGACCATTTCGCCTTTGACGAGGCCAACCGGGCGCGGGCAGAGCGGATCATCGCCCGCTATCCGGCTGGCCGCCAGGCCAGCGCGGTGCTCCCGCTCCTCGACCTGGCGCAGCGCCAGTGCGGCGGCTGGTTGCCGCGCCGGGCCATGGATTATGTGGCTGATCATCTCGAAATGCCACGCATCCGGGTTTACGAGGTCGCGACCTTTTATTCGATGTTCAACCTCAGACCCGTCGGCAAGAACTTCATCCAGGTCTGCCGCACCACGCCCTGCTGGCTACGGGGGTCGGACGAATTGACCGAAATGTGCCGGAATAAACTTGGGGTCGGCCCGGGTGAAGTCACCGATGACGGTTTGTTCACCTATGTCGAGGTTGAATGTCTCGGCGCTTGCGTGAACGCGCCGATGGTTCAGATAAACGACAATTACTTCGAGGATCTGGATGCGGCGCGCATGGGGGGGCTGATCGACGACCTGCGTGCAGGCAAGACGCCAGAGCCGGGCCCGCAGGTGGATCGACAGGCGGCGGCGCCGGTCACTGGACTGACGACGCTCACCGGCAAGGAAGAGTAGGCAAGGCGGCATGCTTCAGGACAAGGATCGCATCTTCACGAACCTCTACGGCCAGGATGACTGGCGCCTTGCCGGCGCGCAGCGCCGTGGCGTCTGGTCGGGGATGAAGGACATAGTTGCCATGGGCAGCGATGCCATCATTGATGCGATCAAGGAGAGCGGCCTGCGCGGCCGGGGCGGGGCGGGCTTTCCCACCGGCCTCAAATGGTCCTTCATGCCAAAGGACACGGGCGGCCGGGCCAAATACCTTGTCGTCAATGCCGACGAGAGCGAACCGGGGACCTGCAAGGATCGTGAGATCATGCGCTTCGATCCCCACCGGCTTCTCGAAGGGTGTTTCGTCGCCAGCTTCGCGATGGGCGCGAATGCCTGTTACATCTATATCCGGGGCGAATTCTTCGGCGAGGCCAGCCACGTCCAGCAGGCGATCGACGAAGCCTACGAGGCCGGACTGCTGGGGCGGAACGCGGCCGGGACGGGCTTTGACCTGGATATCTATCTGCACCGCGGCGCCGGCGCCTATATCTGCGGCGAGGAAACCGCGCTGCTGGAAAGTCTCGAGGGCCGGAAAGGTCAGCCGCGCCTCAAACCGCCGTTTCCGGCCAATGTCGGGCTCTATGGCTGCCCCACGACCGTGAACAATGTCGAGACCATCGCCGTCACGCCTGAGATTCTCCGCCGGGGCGCGGCCTGGTTCGCCGGGCTGGGCCGGCCCAACAATGCGGGCACCAAGCTGTTCTGCATCTCGGGTCACGTGAATGCCCCCTGCACGGTCGAGGAAGAGATGGGCATCCCGCTACGCGAACTTATCGATCGGCATGCGGGCGGCGTCCGGGGAGGCTGGGACAACCTGCTGGCCGTGGTGCCCGGCGGCTCAAGCGTGCCCTGCCTGCCGAAGCCCGTGTGCGATGATCTTCCAATGGATTTCGACAGTCTGAGGGAGCAGAAATCCGGCCTGGGCACGGCGGCCGTGATCGTGATGGACAAATCCACGGATATCGTGGAGGCAATCACGCGCTTCTCGCACTTTTACAAGCATGAAAGCTGTGGCCAGTGCACACCCTGCCGCGAGGGAACGGGATGGATGTGGCGCGTCCTGGAACGCATGCAGAAGGGCCATGCCGAGATCAGCGAGATCGATACGCTGCTTGAGGTTACGCACGAGATAGAAGGGCACACCATCTGCGCGCTGGGCGACGCGGCGGCCTGGCCCGTGCAGGGTCTGATCCGTCATTTCCGTCCCGAGCTGGAGCGGCGCATTCACGAATACAAGAAGACACGCACAGTAGCGGCGTAGGGAACGGTATGCCAAAACTCACGATCGACGGACAGGAAATCGAGGTGCCCGCGGGCATGACCGTCCTCCAGGCCTGCGAAATGGCCGGGAAGGAGATCCCGCGCTTCTGCTATCACGAGCGCCTGTCGATTGCCGGCAATTGCCGCATGTGCCTCGTCGAAATGGAAAAATCCCCGAAGCCCATCGCCAGTTGCGCGATGCCGGCCGCCGACAACATGGTGATTCATACCGACACGCCGATGGTGCACAAGGCCCGGCGGGGCGTGATGGAGATGCTGCTGATCAATCATCCGCTTGATTGCCCGATCTGCGATCAGGGCGGCGAGTGCGATCTGCAGGATCAGGCTATGGGCTACGGCGCCGGCCGCAGCCGGTTCTCCGAGAACAAGCGGGCCGTGCGCGACAAGAATCTGGGGCCGCTGATCAAGACGGTGATGACGCGCTGCATCCATTGCACACGCTGTGTACGGTTCGCGACCGAGGTGGCGGGCGTCGAGGAACTCGGCGCGACCGGCCGGGGCGAGGACATGGAGATCGGCAATTATGTCGAAAAGGCACTGACCTCCGAACTCTCGGGGAACATGATCGACCTGTGCCCGGTGGGCGCACTGACCTCCAAGCCTTTCGCCTTTACCGCCCGACCGTGGGAACTGCGCAAGACCGAGACCGTGGACGTAATGGACGCGGTCGGGGCCAACGTCCGCGTCGATGCGCGCGGTTCGGAGGTGATGCGCGTGCTGCCGCGCCTTAACGAGGAAATCAATCAGGAGTGGATCACCGACAAAACCCGCTTCGCCTATGACGGGCTCAAGCGTCAACGCCTCGACCGGCCCTATGTCCGGCGCGGCGGTCGCCTCGAGGAGGCGAGCTGGCGGGAGGCCTTCGACGCGATTCAGGCGCGGCTGAGCGCGACGCCGCCGGACAGGATCGCAGCCATCGCGGGGGATCTGGTGGATGCCGAATCCACCTTCGCTTTGAAATCCCTGATGGGGCGGCTGAACACGCCCCATCTCGATTGCCGGCAGGACGGGGCGCACATCGATCCCGCCGCGCGGGCGGGGTATCTGTTCAATACCACGATCGCCGGCATCATGGATGCGGATGCCTGCCTGCTCGTGGGCACGGATCCGCGCGCCGAGGCAGCGCTGATTAACGCGCGGCTGCGGGAACGGGCGCTTCGGGGCGGCTTCAAGGTGGCCAATATCGGACCCGCGCTCGATCTGACCTTTCCCGTCACCCATCTGGGCGAGAGCGCAGATATCGTCGGGCAGATTGCGACAGGGTCTCATCCGTTTACCGAAACACTGGCCCAGGCGGCGCGGCCGATGCTCATCCTGGGCGAGGCCGCCCTTGCGCGTGCCGACGGCCCGGCCATTCTGGCTGCGTGCCGCGAGATCGCCGAGCGGACCGGCATGATCCTTGAGGACTGGAACGGGTTCAACCTGCTGCACAAGGCGGCCGGACGGGTGGGGGCGCTCGATCTCGGTTTCGTGCCTGGCGAGGACGGACGCGGTCTGGCCGGGATTCTCGCCGGCGCCCGCGCGGGCGAGATCGACATGGTCTATCTCCTTGGCGCGGACGAGATCGATATGGGCGCGCTGGGCGAGGCCTTTGTCATCTATCAGGGTCATCACGGCGATGCCGGTGCGAACCGGGCGGATGTGATTTTGCCGGGGGCGGCCTATACCGAGAAGGACGCGACCTATGTCAACACGGAAGGGCGGGCGCAGCGGGCCTATCTGTCAGTCTTTCCACCCGGCGACGCGCGCGAGGACTGGAAGATCGTCCGGGCCCTGTCGGAACATGTTGGCCACAAGCTCCCCTTTGACAGCCTGGCCGAACTTCGCCAGCACATGATTAAGGCGGTCCCGGCGCTGGGCCGGCTGGACCGGATCGCTGCGGCGGAATGGGGGCATTTCGGTGCGACCGGAAAGATCGAGCCCGTGGCTTTCCGCTACCCGATTGGGACCTTTTACATGACCTGCCCCATCAGCCGTGCGTCAGCGACGATGGTGGCCTGCACGGCCGCCGTGCTGGACGATCAGCGAAAGACGGGTACCGATGGTTGAGCTTTGGGACGGCTATATCTGGCCCGGGATCCTGATCGTCGGACAGATTATCATCTTCACGGTGGTGGTTCTGCTGGCCATCGCCTATCTGACCCTGGCCGAGCGCAAGGTGCTGGGCTTCATGCAGTATCGCAAGGGACCGACGAATGTGGGGCCTTTCGGCCTGCTGCAGCCCTTTGCCGATGGTCTCAAGATGTTCATGAAAGAGACCATCATCCCGTCCGGCGCCAACCGCTTCCTTTTCATCATGGCGCCGATGATCACCTTCATCCTGTCCCTCGTGGCGTGGGCGGTCATCCCCGTCAGCGCCGGCTGGGTGATCGCCGATATCAACGTAGGCATTCTTTATCTGTTCGCCATTTCCTCGCTCGGCGTTTACGGAATTATTATCGCCGGCTGGGCGTCGAACTCGCGCTATTCCTTCCTGGGCGCGCTGCGCTCGGCGGCGCAGATGGTCTCTTACGAGGTATCGATCGGCTTCGTCATCGTGACGGTCCTGCTCTGTGTCGGTTCTCTCAACCTGACCGATATCGTTATGGCACAGGAGAAGGTCTGGTTCGCCGTACCGTTGCTGCCAATGTTCGTGATCTACATGGTCTCGGCCCTGGCCGAATCGAACCGGACACCCTTCGATCTGCCCGAGGCGGAAGCCGAGCTGGTCTCGGGGTATCATGTGGAATATTCCTCGATGACCTTTGGTCTGTTTTACATCGGCGAATATGGAAACATGATTGTCCTCTCGGCCCTGGGGACGATCCTTTTTCTTGGCGGCTGGCTGCCACCCTTCCAGATCGAACCCTTCACCTATGTGCCCGAGATCGTCTGGTTTGCGCTCAAGGTGGCGGTATTGCTGTTCTTTTTCCTGTGGGCGCGGGGCACCCTGCCGCGCTACCGCTACGATCAGTTGATGCGACTCGGCTGGAAGGTTTTCCTGCCCGTCTCGCTGGCCTGGGTGTTCATCACCGCCGGCGTGCTCGTGACAATGGGATGGACCCCGTGAGGGGGTGGACGCTCCCCTGCGGCTGGATTAGGTAGACGGCTATGGCTTGGCTTGACAGAACGGCACGCGCGGTCCTCCTGACGGAACTGATCAGGGGTTTCGGCATAACGCTGAAATTCATGTTTCGGCAGAAGGTCACGTTGGATTATCCGAACGAGAAAGGACCTCTCAGCCCGCGTTTCCGGGGTGAGCACGCGTTACGGCGGTATCCGAACGGGGAGGAGCGCTGCATTGCCTGCAAGCTTTGCGAGGCGATCTGCCCGGCGCTGGCGATCACCATCGAGGCGGAGCCCCGCGATGACGGCAGCCGTCGGACGACGCGTTATGACATCGACATGACGAAATGTATTTATTGCGGTCTTTGCGAGGAGGCCTGTCCGGTGGATGCCATCGTGGAAGGCCCGAATTTCGAATTCGCGACGGAGACCCGCGAAGAGCTCATGTATAACAAGGACAAGCTTCTGGCAAACGGTGACCGGTGGGAAACCGAGCTGGCTCGGAATTTGGCGCTGGACGCGCCTTATCGTTAAACGTGGCCGATAAACCCGGCCGATAATACTGGGGTGGATGGACTGAACATGATTCTCTCGGCGCTCGCTTTTTACGTTTTTGCGGCCGTGACGCTGTTCAGCGGCGCAATGGTCGTCGCCGCGCGTAATCCGGTTCACTCCGTCCTGTTTCTGATCCTGGCCTTTTTCAATTCGGCCGGCCTGTTCGTGCTTCTGGGTGCCGAGTTCATCGCGATGATCCTGATCATCGTCTATGTCGGCGCCGTCGCCGTCCTGTTCCTGTTCGTAGTGATGATGCTGGACATAAACTTTGCGCGGCTGCGACAGGGATTTTCCCAGTATCTGCCGATCGGGGGCGTGATCGGCCTCGTTCTTCTGGCGGAACTGCTGCTGGTGGGGGCCGGCTGGGTTTTTGCGCCCGCGGCCGAGGGGAGCCGCGGCGCACCGACGCCGGCGGCGAGCGAGGTGACGAACAGTCATGCCCTCGGCAATATTCTCTATACGGACTACATCTATCTGTTCCAGGCGGCGGGCGTGATCCTGCTGGTCGCCATGATTGGCGCGATCGTGCTGACCCACCGTTTCCGCGAAGGGGTGCGCAAGCAGAAGATCGCGCAGCAAGTGTCGCGCCGGCGCGAGGATTCGGTCGAGGTCGTGGACGTGCCGGTGGGCAAGGGGGTCTGAGAATGCTCGAAATCGGTCTTGCCCATTATCTCGGCGTTGCCGCCATCCTGTTCACGCTCGGGATTTTCGGCATCTTCCTCAACCGGAAGAACGTCATCATCATCCTCATGTCGATCGAGTTGATGCTGCTGGCTGTCAACATTAATTTCGTCGCATTCTCGGCCTTCCTCGGGGACCTCGTGGGGCAGGTCTTCGCCATGTTCGTCCTGACCGTGGCGGCGGCCGAGGCGGCAATCGGCCTTGCGATTCTGGTGATCTATTTCCGCAACCGCGGGACGATCGAGGTCGAGAACATCAATCTGATGAAGGGGTAGGGGGGTTGATCTTTATCGTCACCGTATTCCTGCCCCTTCTGGGGGCGGTGCTGGCCGGGCTGTTCGGCCGCGTGCTCGGCGACAAGGGGGCCGAGGTGGTCACCAGCGGCTTCATGCTGGTGTCCGCCGTGCTCTCCGTGCTGATCCTGCAAGACGTCGCGCTGGAGCAGAACGTCTATAATGTCCATGTGCTGAGCTGGGTGAGCTCGGGCGGTCTGGCCTTCGACTGGGCGCTCAAGATCGATAGCCTTACCGCGGTGATGATCTTCGTCGTTACGGTCGTCTCCAGCATGGTGCATGTCTATTCCATCGGCTACATGCACCACGACAAGTCGATCCCGCGATTCTTCTCCTATCTCAGCCTTTTCACCTTCTTCATGCTCATGCTGGTCACCTCGGACAACCTGGTGCAGCTTTATTTCGGCTGGGAAGGGGTCGGGCTGGCCTCCTACCTCCTGATCGGGTTCTGGTATGACCGGCCCAGCGCCAATGCGGCCGCGATCAAGGCGTTCCTTGTCAACCGGGTGGGTGATTTCGGCTTTGCGCTCGGCATATTTGCCTGCTTCGTGCTGTTTGGCACTGTGCAGCTCGATGCGATCTTTGCCGCCGCGCCCGAAAAGGCCGGCATGGTGCTTGAGTTTCTCGGGGCCGAGATCGATGCGCTGACGCTGGTTTGCCTGTTGCTTTTCGTGGGCGCCATGGGCAAATCGGCGCAACTGCCGCTGCATACCTGGCTGCCCGACGCAATGGAGGGCCCGACGCCCGTCTCGGCCCTGATCCATGCCGCGACAATGGTAACGGCCGGAGTCTTTCTGGTGTGCCGGATGTCACCGGTTTTCGAATACGCGCCGGCGGCCCTGGATGTCGTCGTCTTCGTAGGCGCGACGACGGCGTTCTTCGCCGCCACCGTGGCGCTTACGCAGAACGACATCAAGCGCGTGATTGCCTATTCCACCTGCAGCCAGCTGGGATACATGTTTTTCGCCGCAGGTGTCGGAGCCTACGGCGCGGCCATGTTCCACCTGATGACGCATGCCTTCTTCAAGGCGCTCCTGTTCCTCGGCGCGGGCTCCGTGATCCACGCCATGTCGGATGAGCAGGACATGCGCCGGATGGGCGGCATCTGGCGGGAAATCCCCCTGACCTATGCGCTGATGTGGATCGGCTCGCTGGCGCTGGCGGGCGTCCCCTTCTTCGCCGGCTATTACTCCAAGGACATGATCCTCGAATCCGCGTGGGCGGCCCAGTCGGGCCTCGGCCGGTACGCCTTCGTCTTTGGCCTGATCGCAGCGCTCATGACGGCCTTCTATTCCTGGCGGCTCATTATCATGACCTTCCACGGCCGGCCGCGTGCCGACGAGGCGGTCATGGCACATGTCCACGAATCGCCCAAGGTCATGATCGTGCCGCTTCTGGTGCTGGCCGCCGGCGCGATCTTTTCGGGCTATATCGGTTACGGGCATTTCGTGGGCGACAATCTCTCGGCCTTCTGGGGTAACTCCCTCCTGATGCTGGGCGATCCGAACATCATCGAGCGTGCCCACCATGTGCCGGGCTGGGTGAAGCTGTCGCCCATCGTGATGGGGGCGGCCGGCATCCTCCTCGCCTACCTGCTCTATATGGTCTGGCCGCGCCTGCCCGGCTGGATTGCCACGCATTTCCGCGAGCTGTATCTCTTTTCCTTCAACAAATGGTATTTCGACGAGCTGTATGACCGGATCTTCGTGAGGCCGGCCAAGCGGTTGGGCTGGGGCCTCTGGAAGGGAGGCGACGGCGACCTGATCGATGGCGTCGGGCCGGACGGGCTCGCGGCGGTGACACGCAACCTCGCCCGGCGCGCCGTCAGGCTGCAATCAGGTTATGTTTATCACTACGCCTTCGCCATGCTGATCGGCGTGGTGATTTTCGTGACCTGGTATCTTTTCGGACTGGTGGGCTAGACCATGAACGACTGGCCGCTCCTGTCCCTGCTGATCTTCCTGCCGCTCCTGGGCGCAACATTCGTTCTCATCATCCGGGGCGAGGATGAGACGGTAGTCAATAATGCGCGCAGCGTGGCGCTGTGGACTTCACTCGTCACCTTTGCCCTGTCACTGGCCCTCTGGATCAATTTCGATACATCGACAGCGGATTTCCAGTTTGTCGAGCGGCGCAACTGGTTCCCCGAGCTGAACATCGCCTACCACGTGGGCGTCGACGGCATCTCGATGCTTTTTGTTCTGCTCGCCACGTTTCTGACACCAATCTGCATTCTGTCGAGCTGGGGCGCGGTCAAGACACGCGTCAAGGAATACATGATCGCCTTCCTGGTCCTCGAGACCATGATGGTGGGTATGTTCGTGGCGCTTGACTACGTGCTGTTCTATCTGTTCTTCGAGGGCGTCCTGATTCCGATGTTTCTGATCATCGGTGTCTGGGGCGGCGAGAGGCGCGTCTACGCCGCTTTCAAGTTCTTTCTGTTTACGCTCGCGGGCTCGGTCCTGATGCTGGTGGCACTGCTGGCAATGTATCTGCAGGCCGGCACGGCCGATATTCCAACGCTGCTCAAGACCGATTTTCCCTACGCCATGCAGATCTGGCTGTGGCTGGCGCTTTTTGCCTCCTTCGCCGTGAAGGTGCCGATGTGGCCGGTGCATACATGGCTCCCCGATGCTCATGTGGAGGCGCCGACGGCGGGATCGGTCATCCTGGCCGGCGTGCTTCTGAAAATGGGTGCTTACGGGTTTCTCAGGTTCTCTATCCCGATGCTGCCCGAGGCGTCCGCCTTCTTCACGCCCTTCATCTTTACGCTGAGCGTGATCGCCGTGATCTACACCTCCCTCGTCGCGCTGGCGCAGGAGGATATGAAGAAGCTCATCGCCTATTCATCGGTGGCTCATATGGGCTTTGTGACGATGGGTATCTTTACGGTCAACGTGCAGGGGCTCGAGGGCGCGCTTTTCACGATGCTGAGCCACGGCATCGTTTCGGGTGCGCTGTTCCTGTGTGTCGGTGTCGTCTACGATCGGCTGCACACGCGCGAGATCGCGCGCTATGGCGGCCTGGTCCATCGGATGCCCGTCTACGCTGCGGTTTTCCTGGTGTTCACTCTCGCCTCGATCGGACTTCCCGGCACCAGCGGATTTATCGGCGAATTTCTCAGCCTGGCCGGCGCCTATCAGGTGAGCACGCTGGTGGCGGCGCTTGCGGCGACGGGTGTGATCCTCGGCGCGGCTTATATGCTGTGGCTGTACCGGCGTGTCGTTTTCGGCAAGCTGGAGAAGCCGGATCTGAAGAACCTTCTGGATCTTTCTCCGCGGGAAATCATCATCTTCGCGCCGCTCGTTCTCGTCGTGCTGTGGATGGGCATCTATCCGGCACCGATTCTTGACGTGTTCCATGCCTCCGTCGCCAACCTGATCCAGGATTATGAAACCTCGCTCGCCGCAGCGAATGCCACGGGCCGCGTCGAGGTCGACTTCGCCTGGCTCGGCGGCGGACGATAGGAGAGCTGGATGGAAGGCCTTAACGATCTTCTCACCGCGTCGCCGGAGCTGTTTCTCGCCCTTTCGGGGATGGGGCTGCTCATGGCCGGCGTCTATACCAACCAGCAGGCGGTGCGCGCTGTATCCTGGATGGCTCTTGGCGCGTTCGCGCTGTCGGCGGTGCTTCTCTGGACGGTCGTTCCGACCGGTGCCGTGGTCTTCAACGATCTTTTCATTACCGACCCGTTCGGGCGGTTTATCAAGACGCTGGTTCTCTTGGGTGCCTCGGCGGCATTGCTCCTGTCCATGGATTACGCCGAACGCGAGGGCATGCGCCGATTCGAATTTCCCGTTCTGATTGTCTTCGCGACACTCGGCATGATGATGATGGTCTCGGCCAACGGGCTGATCGCCCTTTATGTCGGACTCGAGCTGCAGAGCCTGGCGCTCTACGTGCTGGCCGCCTTTCAGCGCGATTCGACCCGCTCGACCGAAGCGGGGCTCAAATACTTCGTCCTCGGCGCGCTGTCCTCCGGCATGCTTCTTTACGGTTGCTCGCTCATCTACGGTTTTACCGGGACGACTGAATTCGGTGCCCTCTCGACAATGTTCGCGGACGGGTTCGAGGTGTCGGTCGGGCTGGTTTTCGGGCTGGTATTCCTGATCTCGGGTCTCGCCTTCAAGGTGTCGGCGGTGCCGTTCCATATGTGGACGCCCGACGTCTATCAGGGCGCGCCCACGGCCGTGACCGCGTTTTTCGCGGCCGCCCCGAAATTCGCCGCGATGGGGCTTTTCGTCCGGGTTCTAATCGGACCTTTCGGGGACCTTTCGGCCGAGTGGTCACAGGTGATCGTTCTGCTCGCCATTGCCTCGATGGTGCTGGCTGCCTTTGCGGCGATCGGGCAGAGCAACATCAAGAGGCTGATGGCCTACAGCTCCATCGGCCATGTGGGCTATGCGCTTATCGGCCTTGCGACGGCGACCGAAAGCGGCGTCAACAGCCTGCTGGTGTACATGTCGATCTATCTGTTCATGGTGATCGGCACCTTCGCCTGCATCATGTGCATGCGCCAGCGCGGCATCATGGCGGAAGAAATCACCGACCTTGCGGGGCTGTCGCGAAACCAGCCCGTGCTGGCCTTCATCCTCGCCGCGCTGATGTTCTCGATGGCCGGGATTCCCCCGCTCGCGGGCTTTTTCGGCAAGCTTTACGTGTTCTTGGCGGCGGTCGAGGCGGGACGCTACATCCTTGCGGTAATCGGCGTCCTCTCAAGTGTCGTGGCTGCCTATTATTATCTGCGCATCGTCAAGATCATGTATTTTGACGTGCCGGGCGATCTGTTCGACCGGCCAATCGGACGTGAAATTTCCGTGGTGCTGGCTGTATCCGCCGTCGTGGTCCTGTTTTTCTTTGTTTATCCCGCGCCGATCACGGCCGGGGCCCGGACGGCGGCGGCATCTTTGTTTGCCGGCTAGGCGGACATCTTGATCCTCTCCTGGGACATCCGGTCGTTCGAACGGCTGGAGAGCACGAACCGTGAGGCGCAAGCGCAGGCGGCCGCCGGCGCGCGGGAAGGGGCCGTCATCTGGGCACGCGAACAAACGGCGGGTTACGGGCGACGGGGCCGGGCCTGGATGGCGGGAACGGACAATCTCACGGCCTCGGTCATTCTGCGGCCCGAACGGGCGGCGCGGGAGACGGGCCAACTCGCCTTCGTCCTCGCCCTCGCGATCGGCGAGGCACTGTCGGACCCGGCGGCGGCGGGCGGCGCGGCCATCGGGTACAAATGGCCGAATGACGTGCTGCTGAACGGACGCAAGCTAGGGGGTATTCTGCTGGAATCAAGTTTCCGGGGGGATCGGGCGGAATGGGTTGTGGCCGGGTTCGGGGTCAATTTGCGCAATCACCCGACCAATGCGATTTTCCCGGCGACCGATCTTTTGGCTGAAGGCGTCGTCGCGCCCGAACCGGGGGATTGTCTCGACGCGGTGCTGGCGGCTCTCGCTCCCCTCTATCGGATGTGGACGGGGGACGGGTTCGCTGCCATCCGGGCGCGCTGGCGCGAAAAAGCGGTGGGCCTGGGTGAAATGGCCGAGCTCCGCCTCGCCGATGAGACCTTCGAGGCGCGGCTCGTCGACCTCGACGACGAGGGGGCGCTTCTGGTTGCCGGGCGAGGGGGGCAAAGACGGATCCACGCCGGTGAAGTATTCTGGCCACCCCAAGATCGGGAGCCTCTGTGATGCTGGTCGCGATCGATTCGGGAAACACCAATCTCGTGGCAGGGCTTTACCGGGGTGACAGGCTGCTGGGTTCGTGGCGGCGGGAAACCGGCCGGGACCGCACGGCGGCCGAATTGTACGCCTGGCTGGAAACCGCACTCTCGGAGACCGGGATCGAGGCGCGGCAGGTCACGGCAGCCGCGATCGCCAACGTGGTCCCGTCGGCCGATTTGATGCTGCAACGCATGTTTACCCGCCATTTTTCCCTGACCCCCCTTGTCATCGGCGATCCGGACGTCGATCTTGGTATCGAGGTCAGGCTGGACCGCCCGAGTGAGGTCGGCGCCGATCGGCTGGTCAACGCGATTGCCGCGTTCGCGCGCTATGGCGGCCCGCTGATTGTCGTGGATTTCGGGACCGCAACCACTTTCGACGTCGTCGGGGCAGACGGGGCCTATCTGGGGGGCGCCATCGCACCCGGCATCAATCTCTCGCTTGACGCGCTGCATCGCGCGGCCGCGAAGCTGCCGGACATCGCCATCGAAAGGCCCGAGAGGGCGATCGGTCGCTCCACCGTCCAGGCGATGCAGTCGGGTATTTACTGGGGCTATGTCAGCCTGGTGGAAGGCATGATTGAACGGATCAGACAGGAACAGGGCAACCCCCGCATGGCCGCCGTCGCCACGGGCGGGCTGGCCCCCCTCTTTCTCGACGAGGTCACGGCGATCTCGAGGGCTGACAGCGATCTCACGCTCTTCGGCCTGTATCTCGTGGCGCGCGGCAACGGGCTTGTGACATGAGCGCGGTCTCGATCCCGGCCGGCACGCTGCCCGGCGATTACGTGTCCGGCGCTGAATTGAGTGTCCTGCCATTGGGCGGGGCGGGCGAGATCGGCATGAATCTCACCCTCTATGGCTGCGACGGGACGTGGCTGATGGTCGATCTTGGCATCACGTTCGGCGATGACACCACGCCGGGAGTCGATGTGCTGATGCCCGATCCGGCGTTCATCGTCGCCCAGCGCGACCGCCTGGCGGGGCTGGTGCTGACTCATGCCCATGAAGATCATCTCGGCGCCGTACCGTATCTCTGGTCGCGCCTCAACTGCCCGGTTTACGCCACGCCGTTCGCGGCCGCGATGCTGCGACGGAAGCTGGCGGAGGCCGGGCTCCTCGACGAGGTGCCGCTGTATGAAATCCCGCTCTCGGGCGGCATGGATATCGGCCCTTTCCGGCTTTCCTTCATCACACTCACCCATTCGATCCCCGAGCCCAACGCGCTTGCGATTGAGACTCCCTACGGGCGCGTCCTGCATACGGGCGACTGGAAGCTCGACCCCGATCCGCTGGTCGGGAAAGCGACGGATGAAAAGGCCCTCAGCGATCTGGGGCGGGCCGGCGTGCTGGCCATGGTATGCGACAGCACCAATGCGCTGCGCCCGGGCGAAGCCGGTTCCGAGGCCGATGTTCGCGATTCTCTCCGCAAGATCATCGCCGACGCGGGCGCCGCGCGGGTGGTCGCCACCTGCTTCGCCTCCAATCTGGCCAGACTGCTCTCGCTCGCCCGGATCGGCCGGGAATGCGGCCGTGACGTGGGGCTGGTGGGCCGTTCGCTCTGGCGGATCGTCGAGATCGCGCGCGAGACCGGGTATCTGCCGGACGACATCACCTTTGTCAGTGAGCGCGATATCGGCCTCGTCCCGGACGAGCACGCGATGATCATCTGCACCGGCTGCCAGGGCGAGCCGCGCTCCGCCCTGTACCGTATGGCGACGGATGCCCATCCGCGGGCCCGGATTCATCCGGGCGACCTGGTGATTTTTTCGAGCCGGATCATTCCCGGCAACGAGAAGCCCATCGGCCGGCTGCAATCCCTGATCCGGCGGCAGGGCGCGCGCGTGCTGACGGAAAAAGACGGCTTCATCCATGTGTCCGGCCATCCGGCGGAAGACGAATTGGCACGTATGTATGGCTGGGTTAAACCGGCCATCGCCGTCCCGGTCCATGGGGAATGGCGCCATTTGCGCCGTCATGCCGAATTGGCCCGAAACTGGGGCGCGCGCGAGGCGTTCGAGGTGGAAAACGGCGATGTGCTGCGTCTGGCACCGGGCCCTGCGGCGGTGGTCGCCCAGGTCCCGGCCGGCCGGCTCTGCCTCGACGGCGCACGGGTCGTGCCCTTCGGCGGCAAGGTCGTTCGCGACCGGCAGAAGCTCCTGTTCAACGGGGCGGCGGTGGCGACGATCGTCCTGGGCGCCGACAGGATGCTGGCGGCGCCGCTCCAGCTTTCGCTCCAGGGCGTGCTGGAGGAGGAAGCCTGGGATTCGGCACGCGAGGCGGCTGAAACGGCAGTCAAGGCGGCGCTTGAAGCGACGGTGAGGGAAGGCGATGATGTCCGGCGTGAAGCCGCCCGGCGGGCGATCCGGCGGAGTCTCTTTCAGGCCACGGGGCGCAAGCCGATGACCGACATCCACCTCCTCCATCTGCCCAATGCGTAAGAATGATTATATAATAAAAACAAATAATTACGATTGATATTTGATATGATAGGCAAGCTCAACCACGTGGCCGTCGTGGTCCCGGATCTGGCGGCGGCCAGCGCGCTCTACCGCGATACGCTGGGGGGCCGCGTGTCCGCTCCCGAGGACCTGCCCGAGCATGGCGTTACCACGGTTTTTGTCGATCTTGGCAACACCAAGATCGAGTTGCTGCACCCGCTTGGCGACGACTCGCCCATCCGCGGGTTTCTCGAGCGCAACCCTGCCGGCGGCATGCACCACGTCTGCCTCGAGGTCGATGATATCGAGACCGCGAGAGAGAAGCTGGAGATTGATGGCGTCCGTGTTCTGGGCGACGGGCGCCCGCGCATCGGAGCTCATGGCAAGCCGGTCCTTTTCCTGCACCCCAAGGATTTCTGCGGCACGCTGATCGAATTGGAAGAGGTCTGACATGAACTGGGTCACCGGCCTGGTCGTCTACGTGATCTTATGGTGGCTGGTCCTGTTCACCGTGCTGCCCTGGGGCAACCGGGTGCCCGACCCCGAAGACATGGAGGCGGGGCAGGCGACCTCGGCCCCGAGCAATCCGCGGATTTTGCTGAAAATGGCGATCACGACGGTGATCGCGGGGATCGCATGGGCCGGTGTTTACTGGCTGATCGCGTCCGAAATCATTTCCCTGCGTCCGACCGTGGCGCCGTGAGCCGATGGCGGACCCGCCGGCCTTCGAAAAGACCTACTGTGCCATCGCGCCGGGCCACCCGTGGCACGGCCCCTATCATGATCGGGAATACGGCTTTCCCCAGGTCGATAACGCGGTGCTTTTCGAGCGGCTTTGCCTCGAGATCAACCAGGCCGGGTTGTCCTGGCTCACGGTCCTGAAGAAGCGGTCGGCGTTTCGCGAGGCCTTCCGCGGCTTCGACCCCGCCACCGTGGCCGGGTTCGGGGCCCGCGACCGCCGTCGCTTGCTGGCCGATGCCGCGATCATCCGTAACCGGCTCAAGGTCGATGCCGTGATCGAAAATGCCGGTCGCGTGCTCGAGCTGATTGCCCGGCACGGGTCGTTCGACGGTTGGCTCCGCGCCCACCATCCGCTGTCGAAGCCCGCTTGGGTCAAACTGTTCAGGAAAACCTTCAAGTTCACCGGCGGCGAGATCACCGGGGAGTTTCTGATGAGCCTTGGCTATCTGCCCGGGGCCCATCACCCGGACTGCCCGGTTTTCGAGCGTATCGCCCGCCAGCGGCCACCTTGGATGGCGGCGTAGGAGGCGGGTCAAAGAAAAACGCAAAACCGGCAGATGCCCGTCTTGCGTTTTCCTGCCCCCTTGCGGGGCTGTCGCTGCGTCCGCGTCCCGTCGCCAAGCAGGCGAAGGGGGGCGGCGCGGTCCCTCCAGATTTCCCCGGGCCGATCTTTGCCGAATCGGTTGGTCCGAAATCGGTCGGCCCGGGCAGGCGTTTGCCCAGTCTCTCCCCAAACCCGGGCGATGCGTCGTTATGACGCGAGTGCGGACGAATGTATGTCATTCCGGACTGTTCGTCATGGTGTTTCTGGCCCGCCGGGCTCAGGGAATTCCCTTATATTCCGCCACTTAGCGGCGGTTGGCCGAGAGGGAGCGGCAGGGGCGGACGGGCGTTCCGGCTTCGCCCGTCTCCTGTGGACAGGCACAATTTACGTATTCTTTACAACAGTTTGATACAGGGTTTTGCATGAAAACGTCGTTTCTCCGCCTTATCCTTTTGCTCAGCCTGTATGCCGGTCCCGCCATGGCGGGAGCGCTGGTCTGGGCCGTGGACGCCTGGGCCGTGGACGCCCGGGCGGCGGACAAGGACGGCGCGGGCCTCGTGGTCCGGACCGGGGACGGGCATGTGGTTCGGGTGAGCGACCGGACCTGTCGCGAATTGGTCACCCATTCTCCGTCAAACGATGTCGCCTACGCACCGGGCGTGGACGTCAAGGGTCGGGCCGTGGCGCCGGCCGACCTGCCCGGCGGCGGTGCCATCGACGTGCCGGACGAGGTGGTGATCGGCGTGGATATCCAGTTGCAGGAGCGGTTCGGCCTGCCCGAAAATTCCGGACAGTACGAAGGCGAAGCCTATATCGGCGTCGCCACCTATCGGGATGGGCGCGTTTTTTTCAACGGTCAGCCCCTGCGCGACGAATCGCAGGCAAAACTGGAAGCCGCCTGCGGGCGCCTGGTAAAGGGGGACTGAGCAGAGCGGGTGGCGCGGGCGAGGGTCGGCGCAAGGGCGGCGCGCATTTGCCTTTCGGGCGCCGCCTGGCCTAAAGTCCGCCCGGTCCTCCCGGACGTCCGGAGTCGCGGGCCAGCGTTCAACCCTTTTCCGCCCGTTCTCTTGCCCGAGGCCCGCCAGATGCGCTTGTCGCGTTATTTCCTGCCGACTCTCAAGGAAACCCCGTCGGAAGCCCGGATCGCATCGCATCGGCTGATGCTGCGTGCCGGCATGGTCCGGCAGTCGGCCGCCGGGATCTACACATGGTTGCCGCTGGGTTTCCGGGTCTTGCGCAAGATCGAGAAGATCGTTCGCGCCGAACAGGACCGGGCGGGCGCGCTGGAGGTGCTCATGCCGACCATCCAGCCGGCCGAATTGTGGCGGGAATCAGGGCGCTACGATGATTACGGCAAGGAAATGCTGCGCATTCGCGACCGCCATGAGCGCGATCTGCTGTATGGGCCGACCAACGAGGAAATGATCACGGAAGTCTTTCGGGCCTACGTGAAGTCATATCGTGACCTGCCGCAGATTCTCTATCACGTGCAATGGAAGTTCCGCGACGAGGTCCGCCCGCGTTTTGGTGTGATGCGCGGACGTGAATTCCTGATGAAGGACAGCTATTCGTTCGACCTCGATTTCGAGGGCGCCCGGCGTTCCTACGACCTGATGTTCGAGACCTATCTGCGGACGTTCCGCCGTCTCGGGCTTCGTGCCATTCCGGTGAAGGCCGATCCTGGCGCGATCGGCGGCGATATGAGCCACGAGTTTCATATCCTGGCGGAAACGGGCGAAAGCGACCTCTATTATGATGCTGCCTTTGATTCGCTCGATCCCGACGGCGATATCGAGACCTTGAAGACTCTCTACGCCGCGGCGGATGAAAAGCACGATCCGGCCGCGTGCCCCGTGCCGCCCGATCGCCTGCGAACGACCAAGGGCATCGAGATCGGGCATATTTTCTATTTTGGCACGAAATATTCAGCGCCCATGGAGGCGCTGGTGGCCAGCCCGTCGGGCGACCTTGTCCCGGTCGAGATGGGGTCCTACGGCATTGGCGTCTCGCGCCTCGTGGGGGCGATTATCGAGGCCTATCACGACGAGGCCGGCATCATCTGGCCCGAGGAAGTCGCCCCGTTCCGCATCGGTATCGTGAACCTTCGGGTGTCGGATGCGGCGACGAGCGAGGCCGCCGATGACATGTATCGCCGGCTTTGCGAGGCCGGGCAGGAAGTGCTGCTCGATGACCGCGATCTCGGCGCCGGCGCCAAGTTCGCCGACATGGACCTGATCGGTCTTCCCTGGCAGCTCGTGATCGGGCCGCGCGGGGTCAAGGCGGGAACGGTGGAAATCAAGAACCGCGCCTCCGGCAAAAAGGAGGAAATATCGATTGATGCGGCCCTCGACCGGCTGAGCCGGGGACCCGACCGCAAGGCGGGGGTGTGATGTTTCGCCCGATCGAGCGCTGGATCGCCTTTCGTTACCTGCGGGCCCGGCGTCAGGAAGGGGCGATCAGCCTCATCGCCGGGTTCTCCCTTCTGGGGATCGCGCTCGGGGTCGCCACGCTGATCGTGGTGATGAGTGTCATGAACGGGTTCCGGGCCGAACTGATGGACCGGATTCTCGGTCTCAACGGGCATCTTGCGCTCTATGGCGCCGAGCACCGCCTGATCTCCGACTATGATGCGCTGGCCGCGCGCCTCGCCGAAACGCCCGGCGTGGCGCGGGCGACGGCGATCGTGGACGGGCAGGTGATGGCGACAGCCCACGGCCGGGCCCAGGGCGCGGTCGTTTTCGGGCTCGATCCGGACGCCTTTGCCGACCGCCCAATCCTGGCCCGTGGCGTCCAGATCGGCAGCGCCGAGGCGCTCAGGGACCCCGATAACGTGATTGTCGGTCACGAACTGGCGCGTCGCCTCGGGCTCGGCGAAGGCGACCATGTGACCCTGATCTCGCCCGAGGTCACCGCAACCGCTTTCGGCACACTGCCGCGGACGCGCGCCTACCGGGTAGGCGGGCTGCTCGATGTCGGCATGTTCGAATATGACAGCCGCATGATCTACATGCCGATCGCTTCGGCCCAGACATTCCTGCGCGCCAGGGACGGGGCCACGCTGATCGAGGTCTTTCTCGAGGATGCCGATCTTGTCGATGCCTTGCGACCCGCCATTATCGAGGCGGCCGGCGACACGCGACTTCGGATCGTCGACTGGCAGCAGGCCAACAGCAGTTTCTTCACCGCCCTCAAGGTGGAGCGAAACGTGATGTTCCTGATCCTCACGCTGATCATCCTGGTCGCCGCCTTCAACATTATTTCGAGTCTGATTATGCTGGTTAAGGACAAGGGCAAGGACATCGCCATCCTGCGTACTGTGGGCGCGTCGCGGGCGACGATCCTGCGCGTGTTCGTGCTGGCGGGGGCCAGTATCGGCGTTCTGGGGACGCTGCTGGGGACCGGACTGGGACTGCTCGTGGCCGGCAATGTCGATCGCATCCGGGTTTGGATCGAAGGTCTGACCCGGACCGAGCTCTGGTCGCCCGAGCTGCGGTTCCTGTCCACGCTTCCATCCATCATTCAGACCATGGATGTTCTCCTCGTTGTGGCAATGGCGCTTGGCCTGTCGTTTCTCGCCACGCTCTATCCCGCCTGGCGGGCCGCACGTCTGGATCCCGTGGAGGCGCTTCGTTATGAGTAGGCTGCCGTGACCGTCGTGCTTGCGCTCAGGGGGATTGCCCGGACCTTCGTCCAGGGCAACCGGCGTCTTGAGATCTTGCGCGGGTGCGATCTCGAGGTCGGGCGCGGGGAGGTGGTGGGCCTGCTCGGACCGTCGGGCTCCGGCAAATCGACGCTGCTGCACGTGTCCGGACTGCTGGAGCGTCCCGACGGGGGCGAGGTCGAAATCGCGGGTCAGCCATGCGGCCGCCTGGCGGACGAGGCGCGCACGCGGATCCGGCGTGTGCAGCTCGGGTTCGTCTACCAGTTCCACTACCTGATGGCCGAGTTTACGGCACGCGAAAACGTCATGATCCCGCAGATGATTGCGGGTCTCCCGCGTCAGGTTTCGCGCGAACGGGCAGACCGCCTTCTCGGCGAACTGGGTCTCTCCGCGCGGGCGGATCATCGCCCGGCGCAACTCTCGGGCGGTGAGCAGCAGCGCGTGGCAATCGCGCGGGCCATGGCCAACCGGCCGGCTCTCATCCTCGCCGACGAGCCCACGGGAAATCTCGATCCCGGCACGGCCGAGCAGGTTTTCGGTTCGATCCTCGACGTTGTCCGGAACAGCGGCACGGCCGCCCTGATCGCCACGCATAACGGCGAATTGGCCGGGCGTATGGACCGCACAACGCGCCTCGAGGACGGGCATCTGGTGCCCGTCGCCTGACAGGCGTCGGAACCGGGGAGTTTTCCACAAGATATTAAAGACACGCGCCGAAGAGAGCTAGAGCGCGGGGGCGGAGTATGGAATCCTTGGGCATGCCCGTAGCCAAGGTCGATCCCGGTTTCGTTCACCTGCGCGTCCATTCCGCCTATTCGCTGCTGGAAGGCGCGCTCAAGACCGACGAGATCGTGGCGCTCTGCCACGAGCATGGCATGCCCGCCATCGCCATCACCGACAGTGGTAATTTGTTCGGCGCGCTCGAATTCGCGCAGAAATGCGCGGCGCGGGGCATCCAGCCGATCATTGGCTGTCAGATCAATGTGACCCGGCCTGAGGCGGAGTCCGAACTCGATGGACAAAGAGGCGGACGGGCGGCGGAACCGGATCACCTCATCCTGCTCGTGCAGAACGAGACGGGCTATCGCAATCTGATGGGATTTGTCAGCGCGGCTTTCCTCGAAACCGAGCCTGGCCAGACGCCCCAGATTTCGCTCGAGACGCTGGCGGACCGGAGCGCGGGCCTGATCGCGCTCTCGGGCGGTCCCCGGGGTACCGTCGGCCGGCTTCTGGCGGATGGCCAGGAGGCCCGCGCCGAGACCGTCCTTGCCCGCCTCGCGGGTATCTTCCCCGGACGGTTCTACATCGAACTGATGCGCCACCAGCTTGAGATCGAGGACCGGATCGAGCCGGGGCTCCTGTCTCTCGCCTATCGCCACGACCTGCCGCTTGTCGCCACCAATGATGTGTTTTTCCGCGATCCCGATATGTTCGAGGCCCACGATGCCCTGCTCTGCGTCGCGGAAGGGAAATATGTCGAGGACGAAAACCGTCGCCGCGAGACGCTGGATCACTGGCTGAAGCCTGGGGACCAGATGACGGCGCTGTTTTCGGACATCCCGGAAGCAATCCAGAACACCGTCGCCATCGCACGGCGCTGCGCCTATTTCCCAACCGCGCATGACCCCATTCTGCCGGCCTTCCCTACGGCCGCAGGTCGGGACGAGGCGGCGGAACTTCATGCTCAGGCGAAGGCCGGGCTGGACGACCGCCTCGCCAGGCTGCGGGCGGAGGAAATGGCGGGCACGGCCGAAGCCTACCATCGGCGGTTTGATTTCGAGATCGAAATCATCGTCAAGATGGGTTTCGCGGGCTACTTCCTGATCGTCTCCGACTTTATCCGCTGGGCCAAGAACGAGGGGATTCCGGTAGGGCCAGGGCGCGGCTCGGGCGCCGGTTCGGTAGTTGCCTGGGCGCTGCGGATTACCGATCTCGATCCGCTGCGGTTCGGCCTCCTGTTCGAACGCTTCCTCAACCCCGAGCGGGTCTCAATGCCGGACTTCGATGTTGATTTCTGCCAGGAGCGCCGCGATGAGGTGCTTCACTACGTGCAGGACCGCTACGGGCACGACCGGGTCGCCCAGATCATCACCTTCGGAAAGCTGCAGGCGCGCGCCGTGCTGCGCGATGTGGGACGTGTGCTCCAGATGCCCTACGGGCAGGTGGACCGGATCTGCAAGCTGGTGCCCAACAACCCCGCCAACCCGGTCACACTTCAAGAGGCGGTGGATGGCGAGCCGGCGCTGCAGGATATGCGCGCAAACGATCCGTCCGTCCGCCGGCTGGTCGATATCGGCCTCAAGCTGGAGGGCCTTTACCGCCACGCCTCCACCCATGCGGCCGGGGTGGTGATCGGCGACCGGCCGCTGCACGAGCTGATCCCGCTTTACCGCGATCCGCGCGCGGCCATGCCCGTGACGCAATTCTCGATGAAGTACGCCGAAGCGGCGGGGCTGGTGAAATTCGATTTCCTCGGACTCAAGACGCTGACGGTATTGGCCTACGCCATTCGCCACTTGCGCGCGCGGGGAACCGCGATCGACCTCGAGACTCTCACGCTCGACGACCGCGCCACCTATGAGATGCTCGGCCGGGGTGACTCCACGGGCGTTTTCCAGATGGAAAGCGCGGGCATGCGCGACGTCCTGCGCAAGCTGCAACCGGACCGTTTCGAGGATCTTATCGCCGTCGTCGCGCTTTATCGCCCGGGCCCGATGGAAAACATTCCAAGCTATATCGACCGCAAGCACGGCCGCGAAAAGCCAGACTATCTGCATCCCACGCTTGAGGACATCCTCAAGGAAACCTTCGGGATCATGATCTACCAGGAACAGGTGATGCAGATTGCGCAGGTCCTGTCCGGCTATTCGCTCGGCAATGCCGATCTGCTGCGGCGTGCCATGGGCAAGAAGATCAAATCCGAGATGGAGGCGCAGCGTCAGGCGTTCATCGAGGGCGCGGTGGCGCGCGGGGTGGATGAACCTGTCGCCCAGAACATCTTCGAGCAGGTGAACAAGTTCGCGGGCTATGGCTTCAACAAATCCCACGCCGCGGCTTACGCGCTCATCGCCTACCAGACGGCCTATCTCAAGGCGAACCACCCGGTGGAATTCCTCGCCGCCACGATGACGCTCGATCTCGATCGGACGGAGAAGCTTGCGGTCTTCAAGCAGGAGGTGGAGCGACTGGCATTTCGCGTGTTGCCGCCTGACATCAACCGCTCGGAAGCCGTTTTCTCGGTCGAAGACGACACTGACGGCCGGCCGGCCCTGCGCTATGCGCTGGGCGCCATCCGCAATGTCGGCGAACATGCGATGGAACAGATCGTGGCGGAGCGCCGCGCGAACGGGCCCTTCGCCTCGCTCGAGGATTTCGCCCAGCGGCTCGATCCGCGCGCCATGAACCGCCGCCAGCTGGAAAACCTGGTCAAGGCCGGGGCCTTCGACAGGCTGAACGACAACCGTGCCGGCGTCTTTGGCGCCATCGACGGCATCCTCAAGATCGCCAGCGCGGCCAATGAGGACCGCCAGACCGACCAGCCCATTCTCTTCGGCGAGGATACGGTCGAGCTCCGCCGCGATCTCGAAATCCCCGATTGCGAGGATTGGGCCGTCCTCGATCGTCTGGCCGAAGAGTTCGATGCCATGGGGTTCTATCTCTCGGCCCACCCGCTGGATGCTTATGGCCCCAGCCTGGCCCGGCTGGGGGTGGTCCCGGCGGCCGGGGTTGAAGACAGGCTGTCAGGGACGACCGGACGGCTTGTGCTGGCCGGGACCGTGACGGGCAAGCAGGAGCGGACCTCGGCCAAAGGCAGCCGGTTTGCCTTTGTCCAGCTTTCCGATCCGACGGGCACGTTCGAGGTCACGGTCTTTTCCGAGATGCTGCGCGATCATCGCGACCTTCTCGAATCCGGCAAGCCGCTGCTTCTCGCCGTCGAGGGCCGCATGGAGGAAGGCGGCGCGCGGCTGATCGCGCAGAAGCTGGAGCCGCTTGATCAGGCGGTGGCCCGCCTCGGGGACGAGCTGCAACTCGTGCTCGAGGACCGCGCTGCCGTGGATCGCCTGGCCCGGCTTTTCGAGGCTGACGGCCCCGGACGGAGCCAGGTTACCCTGATTGTGCCGTTGGCCGAGGGGGGCACGGTGGAGGTCGAACTGCGCCAGCGCTACGCTCTCTCGGGCCAGCTTCGGGCCCAGCTCCAGGCCCTGCCGGGGGTCCGGCCGCTCGGCGCGCTGGCGGCCGAGTAAGCGACCCGGCGACTACGCCGGCGGCAGCGGTCAAATCCTTGGAATACGGACAAAAACTCCTGATTTGGCAAGGTTTTCGGCTTGCCAAAGCGGGCCCCAGCCTGTATCACCCTGCCCATAAACCTCACGCGGGATCGCGGCCCCCGGCCACAAGTCGGACGGCCGATCCGGTGTTCGGTCCCGGACCGGACTTTCCTCCCGCGGCGGATTAACCGGAGAAGGAGAGAACCATGGCGCTTCCCGCCTACACGATGCGCCAGCTACTCGAAGCTGGCGTTCATTTCGGTCATCACACCCGGCGCTGGAACCCGAAGATGGGGCCTTACATCTTCGGCGTCCGCAACGGCGTGCATATCGTTGATTTGGAACAGACTTACGGCATGCTGTATCGCGGCCTCGCTGTGATCCGCGACGTCGTGGCCAATGGCGGCCGGGTCCTTTTCGTCGGCACGAAACGCCAGGCGCAGCAGAAAATTGCCGAAACGGCCCAGGCCTGCGGCCAGCATTTCGTGAACCATCGCTGGTTGGGCGGCATGCTCACCAACTGGCAGACGATTTCCGCCTCCATCCGGCGCCTGCGCGAGCTCGATGAGGAGCTCGGCAAGGAAGAGACCGGCCGAACCAAGAAGGAAATGCTGCAGCTTACGCGTGAGCGCGACCGGCTGGAGCGCGCGGTGGGTGGCATCAAGGAAATGGGTGGCCTGCCCGACATCCTGTTCGTGATCGACACCAACAAGGAGGCGATCGCGGTACTGGAGGCTCGCAAACTGAACATTCCGGTCGTGGCGATCCTGGACACCAACAGCGATCCCGAGGGGATCGCCCACCCGATCCCGGGCAACGATGATGCGCTTCGCGCCATCTCGCTCTATTGCGATCTGGTCAAGGCGGCCGTCTTCGACGGTCTTCAGGCCGAAATGGCGGCCGGTGGCGGGGATATCGGGGCCTCGGAAGAGCCCGCTGTCGAAGCGCTCGGCGAGGCCCGGCCGGCCGGGGACGGCGCGGGCGATCAGGCTGCGCCGGCACAGCCGGCGGAGTAGGTGGCAAGCGCGGCCCGGGCAGGCTTCGCGGGCGTGAGGCCCCCGGGCAACGGTTGAAGTTTTACGGATAAAGGTTTGGAAATATGGCAAAAATCACCGCAGCCCTGGTGAAAGAGCTCCGCGAGAAGACCGGAGCCGGGATGATGGATTGCAAGAAGGCGTTGACCGAGACGGATGGCGATCTCGACGCCGCCGTGGACTGGCTGCGCACGAAGGGGCTTGCCGCTGCCGCTAAGAAGGCCGGCCGGGTCGCGGCCGAGGGGCTCGTCGGCGTGGCCACGCGCGAGGGTGCAGGCGTTGTCGTCGAGGTGAATGCCGAGACCGATTTCGTCGCCCGGAACGAAGATTTCCAGAAATTCGCGGCCGAGATCACCGAGCTCTGTTTCGAGACGGGGGACGACATGGAGGCCCTGAAATCGGTCCCGTATCCGGGCACCGAACGCAATGTCGGCGAGGAATTGAACCACCTTATCGCGACCATCGGCGAGAACATGGGCCTTCGGCGCGCGGCCTCGCTTGAGGTCTCGCCCGGGGTCGTCGCCCATTACGTGCACAATTCAGTCAAGCCCGGCCTCGGCAAGATCGGCGTCATCGTCGCCCTAAAATCCGAGGGCGATCATGGCGTGCTCGGTGATCTTGGCAAGCAGATCGCGATGCATGTCGCGGCCGCGATGCCGCTGGCGGTCAGCGCCGACGAGGTGGACGCCGAGTCGGTCGAGCGCGAGCGTGCGGTGCTGACGGAGCAGGCGCGGGAATCCGGCAAACCGGAAAACGTGATCGAAAAAATGGTGGAAGGCCGGCTGCGGAAATATTTCGAAACCGTGGCGCTGCTTGAGCAGACATTCGTTATCGACGGCGAATCGAAGGTAAAAAAGGTGCTCGATGACTGGGCCAAGGACGCCGGCGCGCCCATCGAAGTGACGGGTTTCGTCCGGTTTGCACTCGGCGAGGGGATCGAGCGCGAGGAAAAGGATTTTGCCTCTGAAGTGGCGGAACAGGTCGGCGCCTAGTCCGAGACAGCGCCGTTACGGGGAGTCGAAGATGGGGCGGCGCAGGCCGTCCGCCTGAGGGAGCACGGCCATTACGCCTGGGATGGATAGCGAAGCGGGAACGAACAACGCCGACAAGGCCGCGTCGGGCAAGACCCGATACCGTCGCGTTCTTCTGAAAATTTCCGGCGAGGCCCTGATGGGGGACCGGGATTACGGCCTCGATCCCGATACCGTCAACCGTGTCGCCAAGGAGGTCCGCGCCGTCGTCGATCTCGGTGTCGAGGTCTGCCTGGTCATTGGCGGCGGCAACATCTTTCGCGGCATCGCCGCCCAGGCCGCCGGAATGGACCGGGTCACGGGTGACAACATGGGCATGCTCGCAACCGTGATCAACGCGCTGGCGGTTCAAAGCGCGCTCGAGCAAGCCGGGGTCCCGACCCGTGTCCAGTCCGCCATCCCGATGAGCAGTGTCAGCGAGCCGTTCATTCGCCGTCGCGCCATCCGCCACATGGAAAAGGGCCGAGTGGTAATTTTCGCCGCTGGCACCGGTAACCCGTTTTTCACAACTGATACCGCGGCCGCATTGCGCGCGTCGGAAATGAACTGCGACGCGCTGCTTAAGGGAACCAAGGTGGACGGCGTTTACACGGCGGATCCCGTCACAAACCCGTCGGCCACGCGCTATGACAGCCTGACCTATATGGCGGTGTTGTCCAATGACCTGCGGGTAATGGATGCGTCGGCCATCTCGCTGGCGAGGGAAAACAAGATTCCCATATTGGTGTTTTCAATTCACACGCCAGGCGCTTTTGCCGAAGTCATGACGGGCAAGGGCCGGGCGACCGTAATCTGCGGGGAGGACTGAACCTCATGGCCGATCTCGATCTCAAGACACTCGGTCGCCGGATGGATGGCGCCGTCGAGGCCTTTCATCGGGAGCTGGCGGGGCTGAGAACGGGGCGGGCTTCCGCGTCGCTTCTTGAGCCGCTCATGGTGGATGCCTATGGCTCGCAGATGCCGATGAACCAGGTGGGCTCCATTGGCGTGCCGGAGCCGCGCATGCTCTCGGTCCAGGTCTGGGACAAGGGGCTGGTGAGCGCGGTCGAAAAGGCGATCCGTGAGTCGAATCTCGGCCTCAATCCCATGGTGGAAGGGCAGATGGTGCGGGTGCCCGTGCCGGATCTGACCGAGGAGCGCCGGCGCGAACTGGCCAGGGTCGCCTCCAAATACGCCGAGCAGGCCCGGATCGCGGCTCGCAACGTGCGCCGGGACGCGATGGACCAGCTCAAGAAAATGGAAAAGGACAGCGAAATCTCGAAGGACGAGCACCGTGACCTTGGTGACGAGGTCCAGAAGTTGACTGATAAGGCGGTCGGCGAGATCGACAAGCTTCTGGCCGACAAGGAACGGGAAATCATGACGGTCTGATGATGCAGGCGATCGATCCCAAAAAGGGCGAGCGTGGAACGCCCGGCCATGTCGCCATCATCATGGATGGCAATGGACGCTGGGCGCGCGCGCGCGGACTTCCGCGAACGGAAGGCCATCGGAAGGGCGCGGAGTCGGTCCGGCGCGCAGTGACGGCAGCTCGCGAGCTCGGGATCGGCTATCTCACGCTGTTTGGCTTTTCCTCGGAGAACTGGAAGCGGCCGTCCTGGGAAGTTGTCGATCTGATGCAGCTTCTTCGTCATTATCTGCGCTCGGAAATCGCCGAGCTGCACCGCCATGATGTTCGCTTCCGTGTGATTGGCGAGCGCGACCGGCTGGAGCCCGAGATCGTCCAACTGATCGAGCGCGGCGAGGAAACCACCCGCAACAATTCGGCGCTCACGCTGACTATCGCGCTGAGTTACGGGGCCCGTCGGGAAATCGTGCTTGCGGCCCGGTTTCTGGCCGAAGAGGTGGCCGCAGGGCGCCTTAATCCCGCCAAGATCGATGAGGATTCTCTGGCGCGACACCTGTTTACGGCCGACATGCCCGATCCTGATCTCATTATCCGCACCAGCGGTGAGAAACGGATCAGCAATTTCCTTCTCTGGCAGGCGGCGTATGCCGAGTTCGTATTTCTCGAGAAGCTGTGGCCGGATTTCGGAAAAGAGGATTTGACCCGCGCGATCGAGGAATTCCACAGCCGGGAGCGGCGTTATGGGGCCTGAGCAGCAGACCGCGCAGCCGGACCGTCTGGGATTGCGGCTGATTTCGGCCGCCGTTCTCGCGCCGGTCGTGGTTGCAGCCGCGATCATGGGCGGCATCGTTTTTGAATTGCTGGTGATTGGCGCCGGTGTGATCCTGGCCTGGGAATGGTCGGGACTCTCGGCCGCTTCGGGCGGACGGGGAGCTTTTTTGCCGCTCGCGGGCGTGGCTGTCGTCGTGGGCGCGCTGGCGGCGCGCGGCCATGCCGGGCTGGCGCTCCTCGCGCTTGGCGTAACGTCGGCCGCGCTCTGGGCATTTTTGCGCCTGATGCGCGATTCCCGGCCGATGTGGATCGGCCTCGGGGCCTGGGTCATCGGTCTGCCGATCCTGTGCCTGATCTGGATTCGTGACGCCTCCGCCGGGCTGGGCGCCGTGCTGGTCCTGTTCTTCGTGGTCTGGGCCACGGATATTGCGGCCTACGCTGTCGGGCGCCTCGTGGGCGGACCGAAGCTCGCCCCGGACGTTAGCCCCAAGAAAACATGGTCGGGCGCGATTGGCGGTTTCCTCGCCGCTCTTGTCGTCGGCTATGGCGTATCACTTGGGACTGGCGGGACGGGAGGCTGGCCGGTCCTGGTGCTGTCGGCCATTCTCGGTCTTCTCGCGATCGGGGGTGACCTGCTGGAATCCGGCCTCAAGCGCCATTTTCACCTCAAGGATACGGGCACGCTCATTCCGGGCCATGGCGGGCTGATGGATCGTATCGATTCCCTGCTGGCCGCAACGCTGGTGCTGGCCGGCTTCCATCTTCTCACGCCCGGAGGCATCGGCGCATGGCTGTAACCATTTCGCAGCGAGAGCCCGGGCGGCGGCGTATTTCCATCCTCGGGTCCACCGGCTCGGTCGGATGCTCCACGATCGATCTGATCCGGCGCGGCAACGGGGCCTATGAGATCGAGGCGCTGACGGCCCACAGCAACGTGGCCAAGCTGGTGGAACAGGCGACAGAATTTCGCCCGGCCCTGGCAGTCATCGGCGACGAAACCCTTTACGAGCCGCTTAAGGCCGGGCTGGCCGGCACCGGGATCGAGGTCGCCGCAGGCCCCGTGGCGATCGTCGAGGCGGCGTCGCGCCCGGCCGACTGGATCATGGCCGCGATCGTGGGAGCGGCGGGACTTGAACCGACTCTGGCCGCGGTTCGCCAGGGCGCGATCGTCGGGCTGGCGAACAAGGAAAGCCTGGTTTGCGCCGGCGATCTGGTGACGGCGGAAATCGCGAAGAGCGGCGCGACGCTGCTGCCCGTGGATTCCGAGCACTCGGCAATTTTTCAGGTTTTCGATTTTGACCGCCTGGATGGAATTGAAAAGATCATCCTGACTGCCTCGGGCGGCCCGTTTCGTACCATGGACCTGAAGGATATGGAGGCGGTCACCCCCGAACAGGCGGTCGCGCATCCAAACTGGAGCATGGGGGCGAAGATCTCTGTCGATTCGGCGACCATGATGAACAAGGGACTGGAAGTGATCGAGGCCCATCATCTCTTTCCCGTCGACATGGACCGCATTGAAATCATCGTACATCCCCAATCCATCGTTCACTCCATGGTCAGCTATGTCGATGGCTCGGTGCTTGCTCATCTGGGCTCGCCCGATATGCGTACGCCCATCGCCTATGCCCTGTCCTGGCCGGCCCGCATGGCCGCCCCGGTCAAGCCGCTTGATCTCGCCGAAATCGGCGAACTGACCTTTCAGAAACCGGAACCGGCACGGTTCCCGGCCCTTCGGCTGGCGCGCGAGGCGCTCGCCATGGGCGGCAGCGCGCCCACCGTCCTGAATGCGGCCAACGAGGTGGCGGTCGCGGGCTTTCTCGCCGGCGCGAGCGGGTTCCTCGATATCTGCCGTATTGTGGAGCGTACAATGGAAATTATGGGTGGCGCGCCGTTGCGCAGCCTCGACGATGTCCGCGCGGTGGATCAGGAGGCGCGCCGCCTGGCACACGAACTCATGAACGCTCGCCGGCAACGGGGTTAGAAAAAATGGATTTTCTTACCGGTTATCTGATCCCGTTTCTGGTCGTGCTGACGATCCTCGTGTTCGTCCACGAACTCGGCCACTACTGGGTTGCCCGGCGCAACGGCGTCAGGGTCGAGGTCTTCTCCATCGGCTTCGGACCCGAGATCTTCGGCTGGACCGACCGGGCGGAGACCCGATGGAAAATCAGCTGGATACCGCTTGGCGGATATGTCCGCTTTCACGGGGACGAGGACGCGATAAGCCGGCCGGCAAGGGCAGGCGGGGACGGCACGCCAGACACGGATCCGGACGACGGGCCGGCCAATGACGGCGGCACCGCGGCGCCGGCCGCGACCGGCAACGCGATTGATCATAGTGTGGCGTTTCACGACAAGCGTCTTGGCCAGCGCGCGGCGATCGTCGCAGCCGGGCCCCTCGCCAACTTCTTTTTCGCCATCTTCCTTCTGGCGGCGCTGTTTGTCGTCGCGGGCCAACCCTATACGGCGCCCGAAATCGGCGACGTGCGCCCGGACAGCGCGGCCGCTGCTGCCGGGCTTCAGCCGGGAGACCGCTTCCTCGAGATCGACGGCAGTAAAATCGAGCGGTTTGAGGAAATTCAGCAGATTGTACGCCTTCATCCCGAGGAGGCACTCGTGGCCGTGCTGTCGCGCGACGGAGAGCGTATCGAGGCCACGCTCAGGCCACGCATGACTGAAGTTACCGACAGGTTCGGCACGGTGCACCGGATCGGGCTTTTGGGGGTGACGTCGAATGGCACGACGGAGCTCGTTCACCGCAATCCGCTGGAGGCCACATGGCTGGCCGCCAAGGAAACCGTTTCGCTGACCTCGATGACGTTGACGGCTGTGGGCCAGATCATCGCCGGCAGCCGGACGGCGGAAGAGCTCGGCGGTCCGATCCGGATCGCCCAGATGTCGGGGCAGATGGCCCAGACCGGCTGGATCAGCGTCATCTATTTCATGGCGCTGCTGTCGATCAATCTGGGGTTGATCAATCTGTTCCCGGTCCCGATGCTCGACGGGGGGCACCTTCTATTTTACGGGATCGAGGCCCTGCGGGGCCGGCCCCTGGGACAGCGCGCACAGGAATACGGGTTTCGCATCGGGTTCGCGCTGGTGCTCAGCCTGATGCTGTTCGCCACCTGGAATGACCTGGTCCAATTGCGGGTGGTGGAATTCGTGAAGGCCTTGATGACGTGATGATTTGGGCGTGGGGGGCAGTCGTTCGCGCGTTACGCAAGGCGGTCGGGCATGCCATGCCGGTGGTGCTCGCCCTGGTCCTGGCCGCGCTCCCCGTCGGTCGCGCCGGGGCCCAGCAGACCGCCCCGGCGACGGGTGGGGTGCTCTTGCCCTCGTCCGGATACGGCCCGGTCACGGAAGTAACCACGTCTCCGCAGCCGACGGCCGCCAGTACGGCGCCAGGTTCCGCCCCGGCGACGCCCGGCGGGGCCTACACCAGCCCCCGACCGCGCGCCGCCGGCACGCCGGGGGCAACATACGAGACCTATTCCACTCAGCGCTATTCGCCTGCAACCACCCGGCCGGCGCGGATTATTCTGCCATCGGGCGCGATCCTCGAGCCCCTGCCGACGGCCACGGAGACGACGACGCCCGGCGCCGGCGCGCCCGCGCCGAGCGCGCCCCCGGAAGGGGACGGCGCGACCGCGACAGGTCCGGGAGAAGGATCGTCGGCGGAGGGCATCGAAGGCGGCGTCGTCGAGCGTGTCCGTGTCAGTGGCAACCAGCGTATCGAGCGCGCGACGGTCGAGAGTTATTTGCTGCTGAGGGAAGGGGACCGTTTCGACCCGTTGCGGATGGATCGTTCACTCAAGGAACTCTTCGCGACGGGGCTCTTTTCTGACGTGGAGGTGCGCCGCGAAGGAAACGAGCTTGTGGTGGAGGTGGAGGAAAATCCGGTCATCAACCGCCTCGTGTTTGAAGGCAACAGCAAGATCGAGGATGACAAGCTTCAGGAGGAAATCGACCTGAGGCCTCGTGTCGTCTACACGCGAACCAAGGTCCAGAATGCGGTGCGACGGATCTCGACACTCTACCAGCGAAGCGGGCGGTTTGCCGCGCGGGTCGAGCCAAAGATCATTCGGCTGGATCAGAATCGGGTCGATCTGGTCTTCGAGATAGACGAAGGCGAAGTTACGGGTATCAAGAAAATAAATTTCATCGGGAACACGGAATTCAGCGACTTTCGACTGAAAGGCGTGATTGCCACCAAGGAAACGGCCTGGTGGCGGATCTTGTCGAGCAATGACACCTACGACCCTGACCGGCTGGCCTTCGATCGGGATGCGTTACGCCGGTTTTACCTGAATAACGGATACGCCGATTTCAGCGTTATTTCGGCGGTGGCCGAATTGGCGCCGGACAAGTCGGGATTCTTCGTCACCTTCACGGTGGAAGAAGGCAAGCAGTATACGATCGGCCGGGTAGAGGTGAATTCGCAGATCGAGGAGATCGACCGCGATCTGATCCAGAATGAAATTCTGGTCCAACCGGGGGAAATCTACGATGGCGAGGAGGTCGAGAAATCCGTAGACGAAATCACGGATCGGGTGGGCGAGCTTGGCTATGCCTTTGTCGATATCCGGCCCCGAACCCTGCGGGACAGGGAAAACCGCGAAGTTCACGTGGTTTTCCAGATCGCTGAGGCGCCCCGCGTATTTATCGAGCGCATCAACATCGTTGGAAACACGCGGACGCTCGACCGGGTCATCCGTCGCGAGTTCCGCCTTGTCGAGGGCGATGCATTCAACACCGCGAAACTGCAGCGGACGGAAACCCGGATCGATAATCTCGGATTTTTCGAGGAAGTCGAGTTGCGGAACAGGCCCGGATCGAGGCCCGACCTGACGGTGATTGAGGTCGAGGTCAAGGAACAGCCCACGGGAGAGTTCTCCCTTGGCGCCGGATTCTCATCGGGCTCCGGCGCCCTGGGCCAGATCGGCATTCGGGAGCGGAATTTCCTCGGTCGCGGCCAGGATGTGCGTGCGAACTTCACGATCTCCCAGCGAAATTCTGCGATCGATGTCGGCTTTACCGAACCCTATTTTCTGGACCGAGACGTGTCGGCCGGGTTTGATCTCTTTCTGACCCAGCAGGATTTCGACGACGAGAGTTCCTTCGAACAGAATTCGGTCGGGCTGACCCTGCGCCTTGCCTATAACCTGTCCGAGCGCATTCGCCATGGCCTCAATTACACGCTGCGCCGGGACGACATCGAGGGGACCGAGATCTTTCTCTCCCCGATCATTCGCAGGCAGGAAGGCGAACGGTCGACGTCCTCGATTTCGCACTTCATTTCCTACGATACCCGGGACAGTCGGCAGAATACGACGCGCGGCTGGTTTGCAACCTTGTCGAACACGCTGGCCGGTCTTGGCGGCGGTGAACGTTTTATCCGGTCCGAAATTCGGGGCGGATACTACTATCCGTTTGATCAGGACTGGATTGGCCTCATTCGGGCCAGTGCCGGAAACGTTTTCGGCTTTGGCGGGCGTACGGTCAGGATTACCAACCGTTTCTTTGTGGGTGGTGATAATCTTCGTGGGTTCGAGCCTGCGGGTATCGGTCCGCGAGACCTGTTGTTCGATGACGCGCTTGGGGGAAATCAGTCCTTTACCGGGACACTTCAACTCGAATTTCCTACACCGGTCCCGGATGAACTGGGAGTCAAGGGGAGGATTTTTTCCGATTTCGGCCTGCTGACCGAAATCGACGAAATCGACCCGAATATTGTCGATGCCGGCTCGCTTCGGGCGAGTGCCGGGATTGGCGTGAGTTGGGATTCGCCCTTCGGGCCTATTAGTGTTGACCTGGGCAGGGCAATCCTTAAGGAAGACCACGACGAACTAGAAACTTTCCGTGTCAGTTTTGGAACGAGGTTTTGACGATGAAGCGATGCATGACGAAATTATGGCTGATTGCCGCAATGCTGTTTTTTGCCGCCGCGCCCGCAACACAGGCGGATGCGGCCGATTTCGATCCGCCGGTAGTCGCGGTACTCGACGTTCAGCGGATTATCGCTGAATCTGTCGCGGCGGCCGACCTGCGAACGCAGGTCGAGAAATACAACACCTCCCTGCAGGAGGAATTCAAGGGCAAGGAGAACGAGCTGCGCTCCGAGGATGAGGAGCTCAAGCGTCAGGCGACGGTTCTTGCCGAAGACAAGCTCAAGGAAAAATCACAGGCGCTGAAGCAAAAGGCCTCCCAGGTGATGAAGGAGGCTGACGCCGCCCGCCGCACGCTGGAGGCGGCTTATAACCGTGGTCTCAAGGAAATCGAAGTGGCCTTGAACCAGGTGGTTCAGAAAATCGCCGATGAGGGAGACATCGACCTCGTGCTGGTCAAGGGGCAGGTCTTCTATGTCGGGGCCGATCTCGACATTACTCAACGGTCCCTGATCGCGCTGAACAAGAAAATCAGCACCGTCAAACTGCAGGTCGAGAAAAGCTAGCGATGCCTGATCCCCGGTTCTTTTCGTCGAAAGGGCCACTTACATTGGCCGCGCTCGCCGAACTTGCCGGGGCGCGACTGGAGCGAGGTGCGCCCGACACCCTTATCGAAAGCGTCGCGCCGCTCGATAAGGCGGGACCGGGGGACCTCAGCTTTCTCGATAACCGCAAATATGCGGATGCGTTTTCCCGAAGTGAAGCCGGTGCCTGTTGCGTGCACCCTGAGATGGTGGCGCGGGCACCTGCATCGATGGCGCTTCTGATCAGCGAAACTCCCTATCGAAGTTTCGCGCTTGCGGCACAAGCCTTCTTTCCGCAAGCGGCATCCACGGGTGAGCGCCATGTCTCGGCAATCATCGATCCCTCGGCCGCGATCGGGGACGAGGTCGAGATCGGGCCGGGCGCCGTCATCGGCGCGAACGTGACGATCGGGGACTCGTCGAAGATCGAGGCGAACGCGGTCATCGGGCCCGGCGTTATCATCGGTGCCGGCTGCTGGATCGGCGCCGGTGCCGTTCTCAGCCATTGTCACCTTGGCAGGCGGGTCCGGATATTCCCGGGCGGGCGGATCGGGCAGGACGGGTTCGGATACGCGCTCGAGAAATCGGGGCCCGTCAAGGTTCCCCAGCTCGGACGCGTGATCATCGGGGACGGCACCGAGATCGGCGCCAATACCACGGTCGACCGCGGCACCGGCCCCGACACGGTGATCGGGGAAGGCTGCATTATTGATAATCTGGTTCAAATCGGGCACAACGTGGTGCTTGGCCGTGGTTGCGTCATCGCTGCGCAGACCGGGATTTCCGGCAGCACGAAAGTCGGCGACTACGCCATGATGGGGGGACAGGCGGGGCTGACCGGCCATCTGACGATCGGCACGGGGGCCCAGATCGCCGGGAAGGCGGGAGTGATGCGGGACATCCCCGATGGCGGGGCGGTGGGCGGCTCGCCGGCCGTACCGCTGAAGGACTGGCACCGCCAGACCGTGGCCCTGGCCCGGATTGCACGCTCCAAAACGCGGGCGGAAAAATAAATGGACAGCGCGGCAGGGCAAGAGCCCGAAACAGAAATGGATGTGAATCGGCTGCAGGAGGTCATCCCGCACCGCTATCCCTTCCTTCTCGTGGACAAGGTCGTCGATATGGTGGCGGGCGAGACGGCGACGGGTATAAAAAACGTCACCGTCAACGAGTGGTATTTCCAGGGACACTTTCCGGGCCATCCCGTAATGCCTGGCGTGCTGATCGTCGAGGCCATGGCCCAGACGGCCGGCGCGCTGGTGGTTCACTCGCTGGGCAAGGAAAGCGAGGGCAAGCTCGTCTATTTCATGTCGATCAACGAGGCCCGGTTCCGCCGGCCGGTTCATCCGGGCGATCAACTCAGGATTCCCGTCATCAAACAGCAGGCCCGAGGCAATGTCTGGCGGTTCGAAGGCAAGGCGATGGTCGAAGACAACCTGATGGCGGAAGCTGTTTTCACGGCCATGATCGTGAATGACTGAGGGTGGCCGACTTGGATAGCCGGATACAGGAGACGCTTATTCACCCGACGGCCGTGGTCGCCGCTGAAGCCCGGCTCGGCCACGGGGTCGAAATCGGGCCATTCTGCGTCATCGGTCCCGAGGTGACATTGGCCGACAACGTTCGTCTTAAAAGCCATGTGGTGGTCGACGGCATCACGACAATCGGCGAGGGGACCGAGGTCTTTCCCTTTGCCTCGCTTGGCACAATCCCGCAGGATCTCAAGTACAAAGGCGAGAAATCGCGCCTTGAAATCGGCCGCAACAATCGAATTCGCGAACATGTCACCATGAATCCCGGGACCGAGGGCGGTGGCATGATCACCCGCGTGGGCGATAACTGCCTGTTCATGATGGCCGCGCATGTCGCCCATGATTGCCAGATCGGCAACCACGTGATCCTGGCCAATAATGCCACGCTGGGGGGGCATGTGGTGGTCGGCGATTTTGCCATTCTCGGCGGGTTGACGGCCGTGCACCAGTTCGTGCGAATCGGGGCGCATGCCATGATCGGCGGCATGTCCGGCGTGGAAAACGACGTCATCCCCTATGGCTCCGTCATTGGCGAGCGCGGCTGGCTTCAGGGACTGAATATCGTCGGGCTGAAGCGCCGAGGCTTCAAGAAGAACGATCTGCACGCGCTGCGGCGCGCGTATCGCGCGCTCTTCGCCGGGACCGGCAGTCTCTCGGACCGGATCGACGAGGTCGCGCGGGATTTTGCCGGGTATGCAGCGGTCGAGGAGGTGGTGGATTTTCTCCGTGGTGATACCTCGCGCGCCATCTGTCGGCCCCGCGAACGCCAGGAAACCACGGCCGAGCCGGGCGGCAGTTCCGCGGACAGCGGGTGAAGGGCATCGGGGATGGCGCGTAACCCCGCCACCGACGGCAATGCCCGGCTGGGACTTATCGCCGGGAAGGGCGAGTTGCCCCGTCGTCTTCTCGCGGCCTGCAAGGCCAGCGAACGCCCGGTCTCGATCCTGGCCCTCAAGGGTGCCGCCGATTCCGTACTGCTCGAGGAACCTCATAGCCGCGAGCTTCGTTTCGGAGAGGCGGCCAGCGGGATCGAGTGGTTAAAGGCGGAGGGAGTCGTCGACATCGTCATGGCGGGCGGCGTTGACCGGCCAAGCCTGTCTTCGCTTCGCCCGGATGCGGCGACGGCAAAGCTCCTGGCACGGATCGGATTCCGGGCACTGGGCGACGACGGACTCCTGAGCGCGATCGCCAAAATTCTCGAACAAAAAGGGTTTCGCGTCGTCGGCGCACACGAGATTCTGGGCGGGCTGTTATGTCCGGACGGGCTGATCGGACACCTGGCGGTGCCAGGGGATGCGGAGGAGGATATCACGCGCGGGATCGAGGTGGTTCGCGCCCTCGGCGCCGTCGATGTCGGGCAGGCGGCCGCCATTCAGCAGGGGCTTGTTCTGGGGGTCGAGGCGATCGAAGGCACCGATGCCTTGATCCGGCGGGCCGGCGCCCTCAAACGGCCCGGACTCGGACCGGTTCTGGTCAAGCTCCGCAAGCCCGGACAGGACGCCCGCCTCGATTTACCGACGATCGGTGTGGGCAGCATCGAGGAGGCTTACCGGGCCGGGTTCCGGGGGCTCGTCCTGGAGGCCGGCGGCGTGCAGTTGCTCGATGCCGAAGCGGTTATTCGTAGCGCTGATCGTTACGGCCTGTTCGTCCAGGGCCGGCTTCTCTCATGACGCCGCGCGTATTCCTGGTCGCGGGCGAGCCGTCCGGAGACCAGCTTGGCGCCAATCTCATCGCTGCCCTCAAGGCGGAAAGCGGGGGCGATGTCGAGGTGGCCGGCGTGGGTGGCCCGCTGATGGAGGGGGCAGGGCTCCGATCGGTGTTCCCCATGCGCGATCTGTCGGTGATGGGGTTTCTGGAAGTCGTGCCGCGTATTCCGAAGATACTGGCGCGGCTCGCCCGTGCCTCGGCCGCCGCCCGGACCTTTGATCCCGACGCGGTCGTCACGATCGACAGCCCGGATTTTTCATTCCGGCTCCAGAAAAGACTGCGCTCCCAGGGACTGGCGGCGGCCCGCATCCATTACGTCGCGCCCAGCGTCTGGGCCTGGCGGCCGGGCCGGGCACGCAAGATGGCGCAATTCCTCGATCACGTTCTGGCCCTGTTGCCGTTCGAGCCGCCATATTTCGAGAAGGTCGGACTGGGGTGCAGTTTTGTCGGTCATCCGGCCGCGTCGGATGAGATGCCCTTTGGGGATGGCGCCACCTATCGCAAGGCGGCCGGCCTCACCGAGGAGGAGATACTGGTCTCGGTCCTTTTCGGCAGCCGGGAAAGCGAGGTGCGCCGGCATCTCGCCCCGTTTCGCGAGGCGGTCGAGCGTCTCGCAGCCAAGATGCCGCCCGGCCGCTGGCGCCTGGCCTGTCCCACGGTGGCGGCGGTGCGCGAGCTGGTCGAGGCGCGGACGGCCGACTGGCCGGTCCCGGTCGATGTGTTCGACAGCCAGTCGGCCGCCGGCAGCCAGCGAAAACGTGACGCCTTCGCCGCCAGCCGGGCGGCGTTGGCGGCTTCCGGCACGGTGACCGTCGAACTGGCCCGGGAAGGTACGCCAATGGTTGTGGCCTACCGCGCGAACCCGGTGAGTGTCTGGCTCGCCCGCCGGCTTGTCAGCATATCCTACGCGTCGCTGGTCAACCTGGTGCTGGACCGCGAAGCGGTCCCCGAACGTCTGCAGGAAGATTGCCAGGGCGACATTCTGGCGTCGGAACTTGGCGCTCTGCTATTCGACGATACGGCGCGGGCGCGACAGGTTTCGGATCTGCGCGCGGCGATGGCGCGCCTCGGCGCCGGCGGGCCGGCGCCCAGCCGACGGGCGGCCCGGATTGTGCTAGACTTGGCGTCCGCAAAAAGGGCAACCGGCGCGTAAAAGGAGCTTTCCATGGCCGATGTTCAGGGTCGCCTGCTGCACACGATGATCCGGGTCAGGGATCTCGAGAAATCGCTCGACTTCTATACCCGGCTTCTCGGCATGAAGGAGCTTCGCAAGAAGGATTTCGACGGGGGTCGATTTACCCTGGCCTTTGTCGGCTACGGCAGCGAGGACGATCATACGGTGATAGAACTGACCCATAACTGGGATCAGGAAGACGATTATGACAAGGGTGACGGCTGGGGACACATCGCCATCGCCGTCCCCGATATTTACGCGACTTGCGAGGCCCTCGCGGCAGAGGGCGTCGCGGTGCCGCGCCCGCCGGGCCCGATGAAACACGGCAGTACCGTGATCGCCTTCATCGAGGATCCGGACGGCTACAAGATCGAACTGATCGAGCGCGACTGAGCGCGACTCTGGGCGCGACTCTGGGCGCAACTCTGGGCGCAACTCCGAGCGTGACTTTGAGCGCACTGGCGCGGTGGGGCACGGCTTCGTCCCGGCCGGCGCGTCTCTAGGGGCTGGAAATGGCCTCGATGGCCTCGCCCGACAGTTCGTGTCCGGCGTGGGTGGCGATATCGCCCAACGAGACGATTCCGGCCAATCGATCGTTTGCGTCGAGCACCGGCATGCGGCGGATCTGGCGAGACTCCATCTCCTGCACCACGTTCTCAACCGTATCGTTTTCGTGACAGCAGGCGGCTCTCTCGGACATGATTTCACTCACGGTGGTCGAATCAAAATTCCGGTGATCGGCCGCCGCCCGGACGATGATGTCGCGGTCCGTGATCATGCCGAGCTGGCCATCCCGAATACCGACGGCCAAAGCGCCGATGTTCTGGTCCCGCATCAATTGCGAGGCTTCGGTCAACGTGGTGCTTGGAGGCACGACCTTGACGTTCCGCGTCATGATTTCCTTGATCTGCATGGTCGGACCTCCTCTTACCCTGCTATCGGTATTCGAGGTATCTGATAACGCCGTACTGGACCGACGGCATTGATCCTCCTCAATAGTCCGCGGGCGCCGGCCAAGGGACCATTCTGCGTGCGAGGTCAGACGGAGGCCCAGAGATGGCGGAGCTCTTCCGGAAGGCATTTTTTGACATTCTCGATTTCGCCGGGGCTCACCCGCGCGCTCAGCAGGCTGAACACGGCCCGCACTATCCTTTCGGGCTCGTCCGCGGGGGTGTCCCTGAACGCCTGTCGGATCTGCGCGACAAATTCGCCGGTATGACGCACATTCGTCGGCGTGGCGGCCGGGCGCCAACCCTCGTAATAGGCACCCCGCAGCAAGAGCGGAAGCTGCGCAGCAAGCGCAGCGGCGACATTCACGGGCAGGCGGTCGCGCAGAATGTGGAGGGTTTCGCGCAGGGCCCTGTAGGCGAGACTTCGGTCATCGGAATCGAGAAGGTCCCCGAGGTCCTTGAGCCAGATATTCGTGAGATGAAGGGTCTCGTCAAAGACCGGCAGGCCGGTGGAGCTCATTCTTTTGTCCTCATTCGTTGTGGGCGTTCCGGCTAGAACCGTCCGAGCTCGAACTCGTCGACGGCGTAGCCCGCCCTGTTCAGCCCTTCCGCGAGGTAATCGCTGAGAAGGGGTGTCGTGGACAGGTATTGGGGGATGTGCTTGTCGCTCATCTCCAAAGCCTGACGTCGGGCAGTCTCCCATTCGTCAATTTCGAAATCGCCGCGGCCTACCCACATAAGGACGATGAGATCCATCTGCTCGTCGATATTCAGTTCTTTGAGGGCGGTCATCAGTTCCTGGTACGTAGGGTCGCCGGGGCGGTCGAGCAGGATAGTGCTGGCGTCTTCGTCGTCGGCGTCCAGTTCGGCTCCGGTGTCGCCCGCCTTTTCATCAAACTCCCGCGCCTTCACCAGGATGTAGAAGGCGGCCTGCGGATCTATGTTCAGTTCCACAACATGTTCCACCATATCGTTCTTCCTCATCGTTCTTCCTCAGGGCCGATTCCCACCTCGACCTTGGCCCGGGGGTCGAAAAGCCGGGTGACGGCGGGGGCGGAAAACATCCTTTCCGATTTCCGGCCGTGATGCCTTTACACAGGTCAATTCACCAGGGGTGAGGGGAAAATTCCCTGTAACTCGCAGCTAACACGGGCTGTTTCATTGTCTGAACAGGTTCTGTCACCGGGCGATCCCGGCTTTTTGCCGGGACAGTGGAAATTGCCCGCCCGCAATGGTTTTCAGTCCCGTGGCAGCGGTGTGTCGAGGGTGGGCTCAGCCAGTCAAGTGGCATAAATCCTGCTCTCAGGGTGGCGATACGGCGAAACTGACTCTGATAGAAGGCCCGTTCGCGATGTCACACTGCCTGCTTCCTTCCGGTTCACGTCCGAGGTCCGGCTATTCCCGGCTGTTCTTCGCGTGCGTGGCCGGCGCGGCGCTCTGGTCATCCGTCGCGATGGCGGAGTCGGAAAAGGCGAGGCCCGCCTTTGCGAATCCCGGCGTGGATGTGGCGGTCCTCGATGCCCATCGGGCACTCGGCGCCGAGGCGTCCGTCATTGGCCCGACCGGACAGGGCGGTCTGCCTGGGGTGGTCCTGTGGGACGAAACCGGACGCATGAAGACAGGTACCGGCGGACGACAGGCGGGCGGAACGTCGACGAGTCGCATCTCGAGCCGGTCTGGATATTAGAAACCCGCTTCGAACGAGGTACCCAATTGTCTATAGATCCTCTCATCCCCAACCGATCTGGCCGGGCTCCTGCAGGCCGGCTTATCGTCCTGACAACCGGCAGGATACTCATGTTGCTGGCGCTGGCGGCCGGCGTTTCGCCCGTTATTGCGGCAGATGGGCAGAAGAACTTCAACACCCGCGGAATCGGGACCGTCGCCTGCGCTGATTACCTGGAGAGCCGGAAATCGGCCGACGGTCCGGATTACGTCCTCCGGAGCTGGATCAACGGCTATATCACGGCCCGTAACGAACTTGGTGATGGAACCTATGACGTGGCGCCGGACTGGCAGGTCCACCATATCGCGGGCGCGGTCGGGCACATTTGTGGACAGGACGGGACGCTGTCCATCAGCACGGCGCTGCAGATTTTCGTTCGGGACATGGACTCGCACAAACTCGCCAAAAAAAGCGGCCGGCTCGAGATTCAGGACGAAAGCGGCCGTGTGGAGATTTATGTAGAAACACTTGCCCGGATTCAGAAAAAGCTGTCCGAGGCAGACCTTTACACCGGTTCGCTTGATGGCCAGTACGGCCCGCAGACCAAATCGGCGATCAAGGCTTTCCAGGAAAGCGTCGGTTTAGCGTCCACCGGTCTGCCGGACGCGCGTACGCGTGCCCGGCTTCTCTACTAAAAATTCTCCCAGGTAAAAATTCTCCCGCGCTACCAAAGGCCATGCGGCCACGCGTCGATGACCCAAGTGTTCAGTGAGCGAAACAGAATAGAGGGACAAACTGGTACAAAATAGATTCATTCGCGAACAGAAGTTCGCCCGATCACAATCACTTCTCAAGCAGACGGCCCCGTTCGGGCCGTCTTTTTGTTTGGCATGGCGGTTGCAGAAACCGGGGTGCGGGGCCGGTCAGAACCGCCCGCGAAAGCAGACGCCAATCCAAACCAATCAAACAGGAGAAATTCCATGAATCGGGCAAAACTTTTTGGGGGAGCTTCGCTGATCGCGATCGCGCTCACCCTGTCCGTGCCCGCCCTTGCGGACCAGGATGTCACCCTGGACCAGGATGTCGACGGCAATAGCAGCGTCGACTCCGGGCAGAAGCGGACGAACGACGTTTCGGCCGGTATGTCGAACAACGCCAACGGAATCAGCCATACGCAACAGAACAATGGCACCAACAATGCCATCGGGCTGGAATCCGACGTCGCGGCCGGGCTGATCGACAGCGATCAGAACGTCGATTTTGACCAGTCGGTCACGAATAATGCGGCTGAGGAGAATTCGATCTTCCTGCGGCAGCGCGAGAACTTCATCAACGGGTCCCATGTCGGCAGCAATGGCCGCCATGCCGTCCAGCAGAACAACGGCGATTCCAACGCGATCGGTGCATCTTTCGCCGTGACGGACGGATTCTCGGATGCCGGCGGCACCATCCACGACCAGAACATCGATATGGACCAGGTCGTCGAGGACAACTCGCTTGATCACGATGACCTGAATGGTGGTGATCTTGACCGCGTGAATGAGGTCAATGGCGGGTCCTTCAACGGGTCCAGCGGCGCTTTCTCCGTGCAGCAGAACAACGGAAACGGCAACGCCATTGGCAATGCCCAGATCATCGCCCATTCGGGTGCCGCCAATAACACTGTTCAGGACGTCGAAATGGACGGAATGGTCCAGGACAACTGGACACCCGGCAATATCTGGGATCTCGAGTCCGAGCGTCTGAACGATATCGACGACGCCTACAAGAACTTCGGTGGCATCTCGACCACGCAACAGAATAACGGCGATGCCAATGTTCTGGGGGTGGCGAGCGCAGTGGTTGCCAGCACGTCGAATAGCGATGTCGACCAGCGGGTCGATGTCGAAGGGCATGTTGGATCCAACGAAGGCCCGACCGTTACGGAAGGCCAGCGGGACAACAATATCACCACCGGTGCTTTCGATGGGAGCGAGGGAATCCTCTCAACCCAGCAGAATAACGGCTCGACCAATGTGATCCAGAGCGGCACCGCCGTGGCCGCCAATTCGGGCCAGGGCGACGTTTCTCAGGATGTGAGCGTCTCGGGCTCGGTCTACGAGTTCTTCTCGTCGGATGACGATTCCGAGCGTTTTAACACGATCAACGGGTCGGTGAATTCGGTCGACGGCCTGCTGTCCATGCAGCAAAACAACGGTGACAGCAATGTCATGGGCATTGGACACGCAGTCGCGGCCTACCAGGAAGGAAACCGCGGATCGGAAGACGATGTTGATCAGTATGTATCGGTAACCGGTACATCGAACGCCCACGAAACCTTCGACGACAACGATCCGGGCGGATCGAACGGAATCGATGGTGAGCGGATCAACAGCGTTTCCGGCTCCTTCAACAACAACTTCGGTGCCGGCAGCATCCAGCAGAACAATGGCAATGCCAACGTCATGGGCTCTGCCATTGCCGCCAAGCTCGATCTTGGCAGCACATTCGGTCCCGGCGGTCCGCTGGGCGCGGATGAGGATGTGGACGTTCAGGTCGTGAGCACCGAAGGAACGGTCGAGGAGAACCAGAACTTCGATACGGCGTTCTCCGGGCCACCGCCCGAATATGATCGCCGGAACGTCATCAACCCGTCGTTCAACGGGGCTCAGGGCGTGTATACGGTTCAGCAGAACAATGGCAATAACAATGTCATCGGCTCTGCCGTTGCCGTGTCGGCGAATATCGCCAGCGATGATGAAATCGAGAACGTGATGGATGCGGTTGCCTCCGTCGACGCTTCGGTTCGTTACAACGAGAATGTCGACGGCGATGTCGGCTTCTCGGGCACCAACCTTCGGAACGACGTTACGTCGTCCTTCCAGGGATCCCAGGGCGTGTTCACGGTCCAGCAGAACAATGGCAACAATAACGCCATTGGTTCCTCGACTGGAGTAGCCGCGAACGTTGAAACGTCTCTTCAGACCCTGGAGAACGTTGCCAACGGAACGGATGTACACGCGGACGTCATCGGTAACGAGGCCTTCTCGGATGCCGTGAGCGACCGTCACAACAACGTGAGTGGTGGTACATTCAACAACGCCCTTGGCGTTGTGACCATGCAGCAGAACAACGGCAGCAACAACGCCGTCAGCGCTGCAAAATCGATCGCCGCGGCGGTTGACGACGGTACCTTCTCGACGGCTTCGACGGTGACCAACCTGTCCGCAGTGGTTTCGGGCAACACGTCGGTCATTCAGCCGACGGCCGGGTTCCCCGGGCGGCTTAACACAGCCCATGCGTCGATGAACGGCTTCCAGGGTATCTACACACTGCAGCAGAACAATGGTGACAACAACGCCGTTCAGTCGGCGATCACCGTGACTGCGAATGTCAGTGGTCTGAACCTGGTTCCGTAACCGGACCGACAATGCCGGCGGCGGCTTGGGCCGCCGCCGGTATCGTTCCGACAGTGACCCGTAACAAAGTTTTTTTCGGTCAAAGGACAAATCAGATGAAGCGTCTCCGGATAACGGCCCTCGGCGTCCTCGCCTTTTCCCTGAGCGGGGTCGTCCCGGCCGCTGCGAATGACGCGTTCCGCGGAAGCCTTCCGGCCGCGGGATGGGAGCTCGCTTCGGACGGCGAGCTTGAAGCCTCACGTGGGATGGCCCTTCCGCTGAATGCGGACATGGACGCGGTAATGAATGCCACATTGACGGGTAATTTCGCCGAGGGTGGCTCGTTCGGCAGCAACATGCTGCAAGGGTCGTTCAACGAAGCAACCGGTGTCGTCACGGTCGTTCAGAACACCGGCAACAATGTCATCGTACAGACGGCGACCATGGTCGCGGTCAATTTCTATCAGTGAACCGGAGAGTTGTCAGCCAAAGGGAGTTCGATAATGAAAACCCGCATCAGATCGCTCCTCTTTCTGTCAGGGCTCAGCCTTGGCTTCCTTGGGCTGACAGCCTCCCCCTCGCTCGCGGGATCGGTCGAGATCACCGGAGCGGGAGGGAGTTTTTCTGTCGGCGTGACAAGTATCCGCGAAGCGCGGTTCAACTCGGTCATCCGGCAGGCTTATGATTTCAGCTGCGGGTCGGCCGCTGTCGCGACTTTGCTGACCTTTCATTATGGCGTCGAGACGAAGGAGCGCGAGGTCTTCGATGCCATGTATGAAGCCGGCGACAAGGACCTCATCGAGACCGCAGGATTTTCCCTTCTGGACATGAAAGATTACCTCAACTCGCGGGGCTTCAAGGCCGACGGATACCGGGTGTCTCTCGAAAAGCTGGGCGAGGTGGGGATCCCGGCAATCGTTCTGGTCAATGTGCGGGGCTATCTTCATTTCGTCGTCATCAAGGGAATCGAAGACGACCGTGTTCTGGTCGGGGATCCCGCGCTCGGCGTCAAGACCTATGACGTGGACGAGTTCCGGGACATGTGGAACGGCATCGTCTTCGTCATCAACCAGGAGCTCAACAAGGGCCGCGATTCCTTCAACCAGAGCGAAATTTGGGCGGTCAATCAGACTGCCCCATTCGGCACTGCACTCAACCTTCACAAACTGGCTTCGTTCACTCTCCATTTGCCGAGAGTGGGCGACTTTTGAGGACACGTCCCAGATGTGCATTTTAAGAAGCTTGCAGGCAGGGGGCGCCCCCCGGGCGCAAGGCTGGATCACCCCGAACAGGGGCGACAAGGGACGGCGGATCTGCGCGTCCCTGACCATCCTGGGGCTGACCCTGGCCGGCCCGGTCGAGCTCGCGGCCAAATATGGCGGGTTCGACGATCCGGCCTCCGCTCGCGCGGGCATAACCGCCAGCCGCCTGGATTTCGGCCCGCCCCTTCAGGAAACGGCCGGATCCATCCTGGCGCTCCAGAGCGGATATATCCGGTTCGGCGCCTGGCAGGGGCCGGGCTGCGCGATAACGGAAGCGCCGGCGCTCGATGGCGCGATCAGGGCCGTCGCGGCTCGCCAGTTGCCCCGGCAGGAAGTGCTGCTGGCGCCCCCCTATCTTTCGGCCGCCCTTCGGGGCGCGGCAGATGCCGCAGATGCCGCAGATGCCGAAGGGACGATCGCGAACGGGACCCGGGAAACTGATGAGAAGAACGGGCGGCAGCTCGGGGCCGAGGAAAGCCCCGTGCCCGTGGTCGTGGCGCTTGGCGCCTATCAGCGGCAGGTCGATTTTGTCGGTCGGGTGAGCACTGGCCCCGCGCCAACGCTTGCCGATACAGGTTTTGAGACGGGGAAAACGGCGGATCTGACGCGCGTACCCGGCTCCCCCGAAGCGGTCGAGACGGGAGGGACAGCCGAACCGGCCAGTCCCTCGGCCGTTGCGACCCGCCCCCCGGAGGAAAGCCCGGCTACTGCGGCGCCCACCGACGCCCGTCTCGGGGAGAAGGCCGGGATTTCCGTCCCGCCTTCTCCCATGCCTCGCCCGGACCCCGTCCCCGAGCCGGCGGTCCCCGAGCCATCCTCGGCACCCTTGTCTTCCGCTGCCCTCGCCCCGGCCCGGGAAGCCGGAACTGCCGAAGCCAACCAGGCCGATACTATCGAGGAGGCCGAGCTGAGCGACGTTCCGGTGGACGGCGCGAAAGAAGTGCCGTTCCAGGTTGCCGCGCTGGATGAAGGCGAGCTTTCGGGTCACCGGGGCGGATTTGTCCTGCCCAATGGCATGGTTCTCAATATTGGCATGACGGTGACGACGCTTCTCAATGGCACGCAGCAGTTCTCCATGAACCTCGCGACAAATGGTAATCTCATCACCCATAGCGTCGACGGGTTCAATCAGCAGGCCGGCCTGTCGGGGAACGCGGCCGCAACGGCCATTCTGAACGTTATAAACAGTGGCACCGGCAACGTGGTCACCGACTCGTTCCAACGGGCGAACGGTATCGTCAACGTGGTCCAGAACAGCCTGAACAACGTGACGATCCAGCAGATGACGGCGATCACCGTCGATGTTCTCAATGCCTCTGTCATTCAGAAAACAAATCTCGTGAACGATTTGACGACCATGCAAATCCTCTCACTGCGGTAGTGCGGACTGCAGACCCGTCTTACGAACACAAAAAAGGCCGCCCCTCGGGGGCGGCCTTTTCAATGGGCGGGGATGAACTGCTAGAAAACGCTCAGCGAAATGGGGATCCGGACGAGGATTTCCGTATCCGGCGCATCCTCGGTTGCGCCGAGGCTGGTCGTGACGTTGAACGATACCCGATCGTTCAGGCGGAACGACCCGCCGAACAGGAAGGAGCCGACCTGCAGTGTGTCCGAGCCGGGGACATCGCTGCCATTCTGCTCAGTCTTGCCGACAACGCTGTGCTCATAGCCAAGTGAGATCGATGTCCGCTCGTTGAGGGCGATGCCGGCACCGAAATTGGCCCCGAACACATCGCCTGAATCCACGTCACCGAAGGTGCCGCCCACATCCCGCTCAAGATTGAATGTGTAGCTGAGATTGGCGAACAGGACCGCCGGGTCGGTCGGCAGAATGGCGGTGATGCTGGGTTGCAGACTGTAAAAGCCGGACCCGGTCGGAAGCTCCAGTTCCTGCCCGTTCTGGTCGCGCGCGACTTCAAAGGGATCTTCGCCGGTGCGCGTCTTGAAACGGAAATTGCCGATGAAAATTGGCCAGTCGTTGAGACCGCGATTGATCTGGTAATGTCCCGCGAATTCGATATCGCCGAGGTTTGAATCCGAAAGCGCACGGGTCGTGTCCTGGGCCGAGCCTGTTCCAAAGGGACGGCTCGTAATCTCATCGTCCCGGAAGACGTAGGGCACGCGCAACTCGACTTCAAAATCGTTGGTGACGCCCAGGCGCACGGTGTTTGCAACTGTGAAGGTGTTGCGGCGCGATTCTGTCAGTTCGAATTGGCCGATCAGGATCGCCGGCAAAAGCGAGAAACCGGCGATCTCCACCCGGTTGACCTGAGAGAAAGTAAACGAGAAAGAGGGTTCGATCACCATCTGGCCCTGCGGCAGGAGCGCGCCCCCCTTGTCGCGGATGATCGTGATTTCAGGGAGAGGTTTTTCCACCTCGCCCGTCACCTGCGCGATTTGCTGGCCGTCCGGAGGCGGGGTTTCCTTGTATACCGCGCGAAAGAAGCGCGGCTGTTCCTGCGGCCAGGTCTGCGAGCCCGGTGTCACCGCGGCCGACAGCCGCTTCATCTGCGCGACATAGGAATCGAGCTGTTCCTGCTGGATTTTCACCATGTCCGAATATTGCTGAAGATACTCTTCCTGTTCAGCGAGCTTGCGCTGCTGGGCCTGGAGAACCTTCTGAACCCACTCGAACTCTTCGCGCCCGACATAGTCTTGGGATGCGGTGCCGGTGGCCGCGATCTGGGAAGCAGGCGTGGCGGCCGCCGGGGCCGGCTCGTTGGCGAGGGCAGGGGACGCGCCGACAAGGAGCGTGGTGGCCAAAAGGGCGGGCCACGTCCGGCCGTCCATCACCCGCAGGGGCGTTCGCGTCTGGCCGGGCTGGCCAGAGAATACGGGACCTGCTGACAATTTCCTGCCTCCCCAAAACGTCGGACCGGTCGTCGGTCGGAACCGGACCTGAAAGTCCAGTCTATGTTGTTCTCTATACTAGAGAAATAGCTGTTTCAACATTTCGACGACAGTTATGCCCGTTTATTCGGGCTGATTGCAATGAGCCAGGCTCTCCGGATGTCCTCGGGCGCGACCTCGTCCCGGTCCTTTCGGATCTTTCCCGAGGAAAAACTAAGTCACTTAGAAAAAAGGAAAAAATCGGACCCCAGCCGGCCTTTTGGAGGTAGGGCGGAGGGAGTAGGAGGCGTACCAATCGACCAGTTTAATTCAATACCCGATTGAGCAACACTTAAGGGGCGTTGGGAGAGTCTTTAGAACGCAAAAACAAGGGGTTAGTATCTTATGTCGGGGCATGTGGCAACGGAGCATCCTCATCGAAAGGATTCGCGGGCCACGTCGGATGACCTCCAAAGTGATACCCGCGGCGCAGGAAACGGCGTTGCCGGGGACGCGCGTTCCCTGGTGTCGGCGCCTGATGGTGCGACCGTGCCGGGTGGGGAGGAAGAAATCATGGTCGGTGAAAGCCCGCAAATGCGGCGGGCCTTCCGGCTTCTCCGCCGATATGCCGTGACCAGTGCCCCCGTCCTCATCCAGGGCGAAAGCGGAACGGGCAAGGAGCTTGCCGCCCGGGCCATCCATGAAAGATCCCAATACGCGGCCAAACCCTTCGTGCCGGTCAATTGCGGGGCGCTGCCGCCCGAGCTCATCGCGTCCGAGCTGTTCGGGCATGAGAAGGGGGCTTTCACCGGCGCCCATCAGCGCCGCAAGGGCCGTATCGAGGCGGCGGCCGGCGGGACGCTCTTTCTCGATGAAATCGGCGATCTTCCGCTCGATCTGCAACCTCATCTGTTGCGATTTCTCCAGGAAGGCACGATCGAGCGGCTGGGGACGGCGCTGCCGATTCATGTGGATGTGCGCGTGGTTGCGGCCACGAACGTGCCATTGTGGAAAAAAGTTCAGAAGAAAGAGTTTCGGGAGGACCTGTTTTATCGCCTCCATGTGCTGACACTGACTCTGCCGCCGCTCCGGGAGCGTGAGGGCGATGTCGAGATTCTGGTCGGATTTTTTCTCCATCGCCTGGCGCGGGAAATGGGTTTTCCCTGTCCTCGCCTGACACCTGACGCCATGGCGGCACTCAGGTCCCATGGGTGGCCGGGAAATATCCGGGAACTGATTTCTGTTCTTCGCCGCACGATCGTCATGGCCGAAAGTATCGAAATAACCGCGGCCGAGCTTGATCTGCGACCGGATCTGCGTGCTGACGCCGACGGCGCTTTGATCGGAACGCCGCGAGGTCTGGACGGGGGCTGCGAGACGTCAGGGCCGGCGGCGGGCGAACCGGACCGGCCGCTGTCACTCCGTGAAGCCCGGAATCGGGCGGAGCGCCAGGTGATGCGGACGGCACTCACCCGGAATCGTCAGAATATTCTCAAGACTGCCCGTGAATTGGGAATTTCCCGGGTGACCCTCTACCGGCTCCTCGAGAAACACGGCATCTCGGCGGAAAAGACTGCGCAAGGTGCCGAACGGCCATTCGCGTGATAGAATCTTCCGCCGTTCTCGATTGATGGCGCGCGAACATTAAGATGAAATAGAGAACCTGTTTAATGGACGTGGCTGAGAGAGGCACGCTGGCCGGCGCCAACGAGGGGCAGCGTGACACCGGCCCGTGCCGCCTGAAGGAGGGGCACGCTCCGGCAAGGCGTCGGGAGCCACGAAACCCAGGACGCGCAAATCGATTCATTGCCATGCCGGTCGGCTTTGGGACGACACTTTGATCAGGATCAAGGTTTTCGGCCCGGTTTCTCCGGATAATAGAACCGTTCAAGGCGCGTGCCTATGGGGACGTGCAGGGAACGAACTCCCGGACAAGAGGCCAACGGGTACGATGAACGACCTGGCCTGAAACTGGTTTCGGCAGCGCGGTGCCCGCGACGGTTCAATGGGCGACCTGACTGGTCAAAATAAACAGATGCGTCAAAATAAACGGATACAAGGGAAATGCCTGCAGGAGCTGCTTCTGGTAGGCAACAAGAAATGGAAAGCCGAACGATGGATAACCAGAGTGAAGTCAGAAAGGTGGACGCCGGAAGGTCCGGTGAAATGCCCGATGGTGCAAAAAGCAGGATAGCGGGGTCGGACCCCATGCTCCGTTTTTTGATTGCCGATGACCACGTCTTCATGCGCCTTGGCACCAAATCTGTTCTTACGGAAAATTTCGATGGTGCCGAGGTCGTCGAGGCATCTTGTTATGACGACATTTATCGTCTGTTTATTCATGACGATGATTTCGATCTTATTCTGCTCGACCTGAAGATGCCGAGGGACGATTCTCTCGAAGATCTGAAGAAATTTCTCAGGCGCATCGACGGGCAAACGCCTGTCGTGGCGTATTCCGCTATCGAGAATCCGTTCGAAATGGCCCATGTTCTGCGCCTTGGCTGCCGCGGTTTCATTCCGAAGTCGGCGGCACCATCGGCGTTTGTCCACGCCATCGATCTGGTGCTCAAGGGGGAAACCTATATTCCCTCGAAAGCGGTGGAATGTTTTACGGTCTGGGATTTCGGTCACCGGGAATCCGGCGTTCAGAAAAGAATGGACTCGTTGACGCCGCGCCAGCGCGACGTCCTGCAACTTCTTTCCGGCGGCCGATCCAACAAGGAGATCGGGCGCGAGCTGAACATGCTGGAAGGTACGGTCAAGGTCCATGTCAAGGCGATCCTGCGGAGCCTGAAAGTGCAGAACAGGACACAGGCTGCGGTGCTTGGCGCGGGTCATTATCCGGGAAGGGGGAACATCTGACCGGCAGGTCGGTTACGCTGTCCCATCACTCGGAATGCTGCCCGCTGCGGGATGTTTCGCCAGCTTCAGGACTTCCGCCTCCAGCCTGTCCGCAGAGAGCGGGCCGTAAAGAACCGGCGCCGATCCGAGTCCCGGTGGGGGCGCCGTCCCGGGCCTGGTCGCAACCAGCAGAACGGGGACGGCCCGTCTGAAACGGTGAGCCAGGAGAGTGTCGAGCCTGACCCCGGGCAAGCAAGCGGCCAGCCTCTCCTCCAGAATGATGACATCGGGGGCCCGGCTTTCGGGCCGGCCTCGCGGCGCCGGGAGATCATCCTCGAAAGCGACTTCAATTCCGGACTGCGAGAGCGCCCCAAGCAGGGGTTCGGCCGGGCGATGCCCGGCGCCGAGCCAGAGGACCCGTGTGGCCCGGCGCGTGGCGGGCCCGCTGGCCGGCGCTCCTTCCGCCAGGGCAGGTGCCGCGGCGGTGGTCCCCGCACGGTCCATGCTCTCCGGCAGGGGCGGCGGCGAGGCGCGTGCGCGGGAGACGCGAAGTCGCAGCCGGGTTCCGCGCTCGGGTTCGGAAGTCACTGACAGGGGGTGGCCGAGACGGTCAGCCAGCATCTTGATGATGTAAAGACCGAGGCCGCCGCCGCCGGGCGCCGGCGTGTTGTCTCCGTCGCCAAAAATCCGGGCGAGCTCGGCCTGCGGGATTCCGCTGCCGCTATCGATGACTTCTATGACGGCGTCGGGTCCGTCCTGCCACGCATCCACCCGGATTTCACCGCCGCTCGTATGTTCGATCGCGTTGGTGATGGCATTGCCCATGATTCGCCCCAGAAGAAGCGGGTCGGAGAGAACGGTCAGGGGGGCGCTGTGGGTGATATAGCCGATCCCCTTAAGGTCCGCCTGGGAGCGAAATATCACCTCATGCTGGTGAAGAAAATCGGGCAGAAATATCTCGGCCTGTCGTGGTCGAACGCCATCCTTTTGATACGGGTCGAGGCTGGCCATGACCGAGAGGTAATTGTTGGATTCCTCGACAAGATGGCGCACCGCATCGAAATGTTCGTGCCACTTCGTGTTTTCGGGCTCAGACGGCACGGAAGTGGTCAGCAGCCGGAGCGCCTGAAGTGATTGCCGCAGATCATGCATGAGTGTCGTCATCGCACTGGCGGCCAAACGGGCGTCAGCGCTGGCGGCTCCCTCGCCTCGACCTGGAGAGTCCGGGGATATTTCGTGAAGTAACCAGCGTCCGAGGGGCAGCAACAGCAGCTCGAACCGGGTGTTGTGATTTTTCGTTTTTTCGAATCCGGTCAGTTGGACCGGCTCACTTTCATTTTTCGTGTCTTCCCTTCCGGACAACGCGTCCCGGACAGAGCGCAGCAGCCCCGCGGCTTCCAGACAATTCGAGAACCGCTCGCCGCTTTTCATCTCCGAACCACTGCACGAAAGAACATCCAGAAAGCGTTCGTTCCAGGTTACCGGAACGAAATCCGCATCGGCGAGACAGAAGCCGCCGGGGATCAATGCTTCGAGGACCTGGCGACCCGATTCGAGCCAGCGGGAAATTTCACCGCCGGCCAGAAGCACATCGGAAATCGGGCCGGCCGCCCTGGGGTGTGCGGTCAGAAGCCAGGCGATACCCTCTTCGGTCGATTCGCGGTCACGCGGCGAATCAAATGCGTGGGAGCGGCGGAAATGTATGGGCGAGCCGTTATCCGCCATTCTCCGTCGACAATGACGTCGTCCCTTCGAAAGGGTTTCGCGTGAGTGGCATCGCGGTATCGATCGACCTCAGGCGCTCGACCACTCTTTCGACATTCTCGGCATCGTTTGGCAGCGACATCCTGGCGAGCCGAAGGGCGGCGCGCCAGAGTCTCTCCTCGTCTTCGACAGCGGATTTCAGATAGTAGGCCATGAAATCGATCCACGCATCTTTTTCGCTTTCGAGAGGGCGCCAGTAACCTGGCAGGGAGTCGTAGATGAGCTCGGCATATTTTCGCGGATCCATGTTGAACTCCCCTAACGGATTTGCCTTCGACGGCGAATCTTTCGACGGTGGTCCGTGCCGTCTCTCCGCGACGCCAACACCTCGTGACGGTTGTAAGGGTGGCTCGACAGGCTCTTCGCTCGGGCTCTCTCCGTCATCATGGCTGTTCTGCCCATTGCCGGGTACGTTGTTCTGTCTGCTGTCAGGTCCGTTATCCGGGTGCGGCTTTTCAGGTCGCGGAATGCCGGCCGCCGGATCGACGATCCAGGCAGGGGTTGGAAACGGGGTCGTCGCGTCGTAGGGCGGTCCGAAAAGACCGCGTTTGTTGTTGACCTGCATTGTCTCCACCGCCTGTTACCGGGCAGATCTCAGCAAGAAGCATGCCGCCAATGGGGGTAGGCGTAAGTCGCGACGATGGCGCGAAATAGTCCTGGCGGCGAGAAACCGGAGATGCCCGCCCCTGTAACGATCAGGAAACAGCGGGGCCGGAAAATTTACACGCTCTGGAGGAGGAGGGTAGGCGGTGGAGTGCGGCGCCACCCGGCGTCATGCGGCCGGTTCGGGCGGGGTGCTTGGGTGGGCCGCTCGGGCGGGTGGCTCAGAACCCGAGCTTTTCCGTCAGGGCGCCGGCGTCATGAATCGTGGCGGTGGCGTCGCCGGGCCCGGGGCCGAGCGCGAGAAAATGGCGCGGGTTGCCGAGGGCGGAAAGGGCGATCGTGCGTTGCTCGCTCGGATCGTTTTCCCGATAGATCGAGACGTGGGCCGAGCGGCTATGGAGATGGAGCGTCTCGCCCACGACCCACACTGTCCGCGGGGCTTCTGTTTTCACGAAGCGCTGGCCCTGGCTGATCGGCTTGGTGGAGTTCACTGTCGTCCATCCCGCGGTTAGGTTTGCCTGCCTGGCGTGGCCGTTGGTCGCTCCGCTGCGGCCGCGACGCCGTGGTGGCACGAGTATACCAAAAGTGGGTGGCCGGAGCCTGTGGACAACGGGGGGCGTTGGGGCTACCTCCAATGAACCCGGAACCTTTCCGGGAAAGGAGCCCTCGTCGCGGAGGCCGTTTGGCGAGCCGGTGTCAGCGCTTGTCGATCGGCACGTAATCGCGTTCGGTATAGCCCGTGTATAGCTGCCGGGGCCGGCCAATACGCTGGTGCGGGTCCTCGATCATTTCTTTCCACTGGGCGATCCAGCCAACGGTGCGCGCCAGCGCGAAGATCACCGTGAACATGTTGGTGGGGAAGCCCATCGCCTTGAGAATGATCCCGGAGTAGAAATCGACATTGGGATAGAGCTTCTTCTCGACGAAATATTCGTCCTCGAGCGCCACTTTCTCGAGTGCCATGGCAAGATCGAGGAGCGGGTCGTCGATGCCGAGATCCTGGAGCACTTCATGGCAGGTCTCGCGCATCACCTTGGCGCGGGGGTCGTAGTTCTTGTAGACCCGGTGGCCGAAGCCGAAGAGACGGAAGGGATCGTCCTTCGATTTTGCCTTTTTCACATATTCGCCGATGCGGTCCTTGTGGCCGATTTCGTTCAGCATGTTGAGCACCGCCTCGTTTGCGCCGCCATGGGCGGGGCCCCAGAGCGAGGCAATGCCGGCGGCAATGCAGGCGAAGGGGTTGGCGCCCGACGAGCCGGCCATGCGCACGGTCGAGGTCGAGGCGTTCTGCTCGTGGTCGGCATGGAGAATGAGAATCTTGTCCATGGCGTTGGCCAGGACCGGATTCACCCGGTATTCCTCGCACGGCACCGAAAAGGTCATATGCAGGAAGTTCTCGGCGTAATTCAGGTCGTTGCGGGGATAGACAAAGGGCTGGCCGACGCTGAATTTATAGGCCATGGCGGCGATCGTTGGCATCTTGGCAATCAGGCGGAAGCTCGCGATCTCGCGCTGCTTGGGATCCAGGATATCGGTGCTGTCGTGATAGAAGGCCGACATGGCCCCGACTGTCCCGCACAGGATCGCCATCGGGTGGCTGGTCCGGCGGAATCCCCTGAAGAAGCCGGTCAGCTGCTCGTGCAGCATGGTGTGGTAAGTGACGTGGTGGTTGAATTCGGCCTTCTGTTCCGCCGTCGGCAATTCGCCATGGAGCAGCAGGTAACAGACCTCGATGAAATCGCCCTGCTCGGCAAGCTGGCCGATGGGGTAGCCCCGGTGCAGCAGCACTCCGGCCTCGCCATCGATATAGGTGATCTTCGATTCGCAGCTTGCCGTTGACGTGAAGGCGGGGTCGTAAGTGAAGTGGCCGCTTTGCGCATACAGCTTGCGGATATCGATGACGTCAGGCCCGACCGAGCCCTTGAGGACCGGCAAGCCGAAATCCTTGCCATTGTGATCGGTGAGTTTCGCCTTCTGGTCCGTCATTCTACCTACCTCTTATGTTGGGAGCCGACCGGCGAGCGGGCCTTTATCCGAAAGCCCTGCCCGAGCGATTCTCCGCCAGTTTCTAAGGTGTTAGGCGGGAACCCGGCCCCTGTGCCTGATTGGGTTGGCCGCACCATAGAGGCAGCGGGCTTCAGTGGCAATTGACGTGTTGGGAACCGAAAGCTTCCCTCTAAGATGCTGGAAAACAAGCGTAGTTTCAGGCGCCGCCCGGTTGTCCACCGGCTGTGAGCACGTCCTCGAGGCGCGCCAGGCTTTCTTCCCGGCCGAGGATCTCAAGCACCTCGAACACGCCGGGTGAGGTGTCGGAGCCCGAGAGCGCAGCCCTGAGGGGCTGGGCCACCTTGCCCAGTTTCAACCCGGCGTCGTCCGCCACAATCCGGATTCGCGCTTCCAGCGTCGCCTGGCTCCAGTCCTCAGGCGCCAGTTCGCGCAGGACGGCCGTAGCCGTCTCGAGGGCAGCGAGTCCAGCGGCATCGAGAATTTTGCGCGCGCCGTCATTGAAGGGAAGCGGTCGCGCGCGCACGTAAAACGCGGCATTCCCGGCCAGTTCCACGACCGACTTTGCCCGCTGCTTCAGCCCCGGCATGGCCTGGCGCAGCATCTCGCATTCGCTCTCGGCAAGGGTTCGGGCGAGAGTCGTCTCGAGGAGCGGGCGCACGAGGCCGACCAGCCGCGCATCATCTGCCTCCCGCAAGTAATGGGCATTGAGGGCGGTCAGCTTCGCCATATCGAACCGCGCGGCCGATCGGCCCACCTGCGGCAGATCAAACCATTCGATGGCCTGTTCGCGCGAGATGATCTCGTCGTCGCCGTGTCCCCAGCCAAGCCGAAGGAGATAATTGCACAGCGCTTCGGGCAGTATTCCCATCTCCCGATAAGCGCCCACGCCCAGCGCACCGTGGCGCTTGGACAGCTTGGCTCCGTCGGGACCGTGAATGAGCGGGATATGGGCGTAGACCGGCGGTGCCCAGGCCAGCGCCTGGAACAGCTGGGTCTGGCGAAATGCGTTGGTCAGGTGGTCGTCACCACGAATCACATGAGTTACGCCCATGTCGTGATCGTCAACCACGACCGACAGCATGTAGGTGGGGCTGCCGTCGGCGCGCAGGAGGACCATGTCGTCGAGTTCGGCATTCTGGACCCTTACCTCGCCCTGGACCCGGTCCTGTATCACCGTCTCCCCGGTCTGCGGCGCGCGAAAACGGATGACGAAAGGTGCCTCTGCCGGTGCCGTGGCCGGGTCGCGGTCACGCCAGGTGCCGTCGTACCGTAATGGCCGGCTCTCCGCCCGCGCTTTCTCGCGCATGGCCTGAAGCTCCTCGGGCGTGCAATAGCAGCGATAGGCCTTGCCGTCGGCCAGAAGGCGTTCCGCGGCCGCCACGTGCGGATCGCGCCGCGAGGATTGGTAGATTTCGGCGCCGTCCCAGTCGAGCTCGAGCCAGCGCAACCCGTCGAGGATGGCGGCGATCGCCTCCTCGGTCGAACGGGCGCGGTCGGTATCCTCGATGCGCAGCAGGAAACTGCCCGAGGTATGGCGTGCGTAAAGCCAGTTGAAAAGCGCCGTGCGGGCGCCACCGATGTGGAGAAACCCCGTGGGCGAAGGGGCGAAACGGGTCACGGTGGTCATGGTTGCGATGGGCTCCCCGACGCTTTGGCCTCGTGCGATTGCTGGGCCGGCAGGATTGACGGATATGGCAGGCGCGTAAACGCCCTTTTTTCCGGAGTCCGCTCCGGGCCGATGCGCTAGGCTGGTCGGGCAGGGCGCGGAGACTGGGACGCGGGTGTTTAGCATGGACCTGGCGGGGGCGGCAAAGTCGGAAACCGGGGGCGGCCCGAAACGGCGCGCGATCCCGGTGCTGCCCTGGCGGGCGCGCGAGTTGATGGCCGCTGGTCTCGCGGAGCGCGAGCGCTGGGTGCTCTTCATGCCGGTCGCACTTGGCGGCGGGATCGCCTGGTACTTCGCTCTCGGGAGCGAGCCGCCTCTCTGGGCAGGTCCGCTCGTCGCGCTTGCCGGCGGGCTCGGTCTTGTCGGCCTGTTTCGCCGCGGCCGGGCGCCAGGACCGGGGCAAGGACCGGGGCAAGGACTGGGGCAAGGACTGGGGCAAGAGGGGCCGGGAGCACTCTGGTCCGTTCTTCTGTGTCTCGGCCTGCTTCTTGGCGGGACCGGATTCGGTTCCGCCGCCTTGCGGACCGAGTTGCTGCGCGCGCCGGTGATCGCCGAAAAGACCCGGCCCGTCACTCTGGCCGGGTGTGTCCGGCGCATCGACATGCGGCCCGACGGGCCCCGTGTCCTCATCGTACCGCTGCAGATCGACGGGTTTGCCCCAGGCACCCTTCCCCGCGAACTGCGTATCAAGCTCTGGCATGCGGCGCTTGCCGGGGAGGGCGCGGCAAATCTCAGGCCCGGTGCCTGCGTCCGGTTTCGCGCTGCTCTGGTGCCGCCGCCACGGCCCGCCTTGCCGGGCGGCTACGATTTTCAGCGCCGGTCCTTTTTTCAGGGCATCGGCGGCTATGGCTTCGCGCTCTCCCTGCCCGAAGCAGCGCCCGAAATGGCGCCGTCGGGCCCGGGCTTTCAACTGCAGGCCCGGGTCGAGGCGCTTCGCCGGGCCGTCTTTCAGGAGGTCACACAAGAGCTGGACGGTGCCACCGGGGCGATTGCGGTCGCCCTGCTGACCGGGGATCGAAGCGCTATTCCGCCCGATGTCATGCAGGCCGTGAGAGATTCGGGGCTCGCGCATCTGCTCGCCATTTCGGGATTGCATGTGGGGCTGGTCGCGGGGATCCTGTTTTTCGCCGCGCGTGCGACGATGGCGGCGATGCCGTCCCTGGCGCTTCGTCATCCGATCAAGAAATACGCCGCGCTGATCGGATTTCTCGGGGCCGCGTTCTATCTCATCCTGTCGGGCGCGACGATCCCGACACAACGCGCAGTGATCATGCTGGGGCTGGTGATGATCGCGGTCGCGGTCGACCGCGAGGCGATCTCCATGCGGATCGTTGCCTGGGCGGCCGCGCTCATCCTGATTTTCGCCCCGGAAAGCCTGATGGAGGCGGGGTTTCAGATGTCCTTCGCGGCGGTTATCGCGCTGGTCGCGGCGTACGAGGCTTTGTATCGGGACCGGGGGTGGCGACGAAGCATGCAGCGCAGGGCTCAGGAGAGCGCGAACCCGCTCCTGCGCGTGGCGCTGTTTGTCGGCATTTATCTGGCCGGTACCGCGCTGACGACACTGGTCGCCAGCCTGGCGACCAGCCCCTTTGCGGCCTTTCACTTCAACCGGGTCGCGGCCTTCGGTCTGGTCGCAAATTTGATCGCGGTGCCGCTGACGGCGCTCTGGATCATGCCGTTCGGCGTCGTTGCCCTGGCGCTGATGCCGTTCGGCCTCGCTTCCGTCGCGCTCGGTCCCATGGGGTGGGGGATCGATGCGGTGATCGGCACGGCGACGGCCATCGCGGCGTGGCCCATGGCGGCCTTTTCCCACCCGGCCATGCCCCCGGCGAGTTTCGCGCTCCTCGTCATCGGCGGTCTCTGGCTCTGTCTCTGGCGAACGCGCTGGCGCCTCTACGGCCTCGGCGCCATTGGCCTTGGCCTGGCCATCCTGCCGGTTGCCCCTCAGGGGCCGGATATACTGGTTACGGGGGACGGGCGCACATTCATGGTCCGGTCGGCCGATGGCGCCGCGTTCGTTTCGCCTGGCCGTGAAAATGATTTCGAACGCACGGCCTGGGCGCGCCATTTCGGGCACGAATCCTCCCGGATACGAACGTTCCCCGGGCCCGGAGCCGGCGCTCTCGATCTCGTTCTGGCCCGGCTCGGATCAGCGCGCCTGGCGTGCGATTCCCTTGCCTGTGTCCTGCGGACGGCCGATGGCAGCGAGGTTTCTCTTGGCGCCGGCTGGGCCGCACTCGCCGAAGATTGCGGCAGGGCAGCCCGTCTCGTGATCGCGGCCGTGCCCGATACCGGACGATGCGGCGGGGTGCGGCTGATCGACCGTTTCGATCTTTGGCGTAATGGCGGGCACGCTGTCTGGCTGTCGCCCCAGGCCATCGGGATCGAGACTGTGGCTGAGCGCCAGGGTGACCGGCCGTGGCGCGTGCGGCCGGGCGCGGATTAGCCGGTTTCTCGGGCCATGTGCCGGCTTAGTGGTAGCGGCGCAGGAGCCCCACGAGTTCGCCCTGCACCTTGACCCGGTCGGGGCCAAAAATCCGCGTTTCGTAGGCCCTGTTGGCGGGTTCGAGCGCGATCGAGCCGCCCCGTCGGCGCAGCCGCTTCAGAGTCACTTCCTCGTCATCGATCAGCGCCACCACGATCTGGCCGCTATTGGCCGTATCGGCCCGGCGGATGATGACCGTGTCACCATCGACGATGCCGGCTTCTTCCATGGAATCTCCAGCGACTTCAAGGCAGTAATGCTCGCCCCTTCCATCAAGCATGAATCCAGGGACCGAGATGAAATTGCCCGGATCGCGCAGCGCCTCGATGGGAGTGCCGGCCGCGATACGGCCGTAAAGCGGAAGCCCCACGGACTCGTCGTTGGCCGAGCCGGTCGCCCCAGAGAGAGCACCGCCGAAATCGCCTTCGATTACGTTTGGCTTGAAACTCGGCCGGCGGACCGGTTGCGATGCATCGCCGGACCCGGCCTGGCCCAGCGCTGTTGCGTCAGGCAGGCGCAGAACCTCGAGAGCACGGGCGCGGTGGGCAAGGCGGCGAATGAAGCCGCGCTCCTCCAGGGCGGTGATCAGACGGTGAATGCCTGATTTCGAGCTGAGGCCAAGGGCGTCCTTCATTTCGTCGAAGGACGGCGCCACGCCGCTCCGTTGCAAGTGCTCGTTGATGAATGTCAGCAGTTCGGCCTGTTTGCGTGTCAGCATGACTGCGGCTTCTCACCTACTAGATATAGAACAAACCAAAAACATCGCGACATGTTCTAGTTTAGTTCCGGCCTTCCGTCAAGCGCCGCAACTTTCAGAGGAGAATTACTGGGACGGTTTCGCCGGCGGCCCGGGCGGGCGCGTGGGGCGGGCGCACGATCAGCCCGTCCGCCCGCTCGAGAGGCAGGATCATGGCGCTGTCCTGCCGGGGGAAGGGGCTCGCCCGATACATTCCCGTTTCGTCGAGTTCGACGGCGGCGCGCAGGTAATCCTGGCGGGAGTCATTGGCCGCAAGGGCAGTGGTCAGCCGGGCTGCGACGGGGCGGTTTACCGCTTCGGCGCGGCCCAGCCGGGCGGCCAGGAAGGGACGGGCATAGAGCACCGCCGAGACCAGGGCCGAGACCGGATTGCCGGGCAGGCCCAGCACCGGCAGGTTCCCGAAACCCGGCCCCCTCAACCGGCCGAAGAACGAGGGTTTGCCGGGCCGCATCGCGACTTTCCAGAAGGCGGTCTCGAAACCGCGGTCTCCCAGAACGTCCCGGATCAGATCGTGGTCGCCGACGGACGCGCCGCCGGTCGTCACCAGCAGATCCGCCCCGGCATCCTTGAGCTGCTCGAGCCTGTCGCCGGTGGCGGCCGCGTCGTCGGGCGCGATCCCCAGATCCGTGACCTCGGCCCCCTCCGCCCGGAAGAAGGCGGCCAGGCCGTGGCTGTTGGAATTGATCACGCTGTAGGGGCCCGGCTGCGCGCCCACCTCGACCAGTTCGCTGCCGAGCGAAAGAAGGGCGATGCGGGGCCGGCGGCGCACCGGCACTTCGGCGATATTCATCGCTGCAAGCAATGCCAGTGTCCGGGCGGTAATACGCCGGCCGGCCGCGATCACCGTTTCGCCTGCCATGAAATCCATGCCGGCCGGCCGGATGTATCGGCCCCTCTCGGGCGACTGAAGGATGCGGACCCGGTGCCGGGCCGGAACCGCCTCGGTATCTTCCTGAATGACGACGGTGTCGGCGCCTGCGGGCACCGGCCCGCCAGTGAAAATCCTGACGGCCTGGCCGGGGCCCACCACGCCTGCGTAGGCGGCACCGGCGGGCGCCTCGCCGATGACGCCGAGTTCGACGGGCGGGCTGGCGATATCGGTGGCGCGAACGGCGTAGCCGTCCATGGCCGACATATCCTGAGGCGGGTGGGCGACGCGGGCGGCAATGGCGGCCGCCGTCACGCGCTCGAGGGCGGCGGCGAGCGGGACGGTCTCGCTTTCGACCGGCTCGAGCCCGGCCCGGACCCGGGCAATCGCCTCTTCGACCGGGATCATGTGTCCGGGCGCTCGAAATCGCCTGACGCGCCGCCTGATTTGCGCAGGAGCCGAATCTCGCCCAATACCATCTCCCGATCCACCGCCTTGCACATGTCGTAGATGGTGAGCGCGGCCACGGAAACCGCGGTCAGGGCCTCCATCTCCACCCCCGTTCGCCCGGTAACCCGGCAGACGGCCGTGATTTCAAGCGCGGATTCCGCCGGCACCGGCCGGAACTCCACCGCCACCGAGGAAAGCGCCAGGGGATGGCACAGCGGAATGAGGTCCGACGTCCGCTTGGCGGCCTGGATGCCGGCGAGGCGCGCCGTACCAAGGACATCGCCCTTGTCCATCGAACCGGCCAGAATCTTGTCGAGGGTTGCCGGCCGCATGACGATCCGTCCGCCCGCGACCGCAATCCGGCTTGAAACCGCCTTGTCGGCGATATCGACCATCCGGGCATGGCCGGCTTCGTCAAAATGGGTGAACTGGTCGGACTTATCCGTCATCCCGCTTCCTCTGGTCGCGGTGGCCCGCGCCATCGTCCGGCGGGCCGTCGTCGATCATCGCCCGGACGGCAACGCCGACATCGGGCTCGCGCATGAACCGCTCGCCGATCAGGAAGGCGCGCGCGCCCGCGCGCCAGGCGCGGGCCAGATCCTCGGGTGTGCCAAGGCCACTTTCCGCGACTGCCAGTACGTTGCGGGGAAGCGCGGGAATAAGCTCTTCGGAAATCTTAAGATTAACCTCTAATGTCTTGAGATTTCTATTATTAACACCGATCATTTTTCCGCCGAGCGCGACCGCCCGATCCAGCTCGGCCCGGTCATGAATCTCGACCAGGCTGGCCAGTCCCAGCTCATCGGCCAGGCCGATCAGCTCCGCTGCCAGATTATCCGGAATCGCGGCCAGGATAATCAGGACGGCATCGGCCCCAAGTACCCGCGCTTCAAAGATCTGATAGGGATCGATGGTGAAATCCTTGCGCAGAATAGGCAGATCCACAGACTTTCTTGCCTGGAGGAGATGCGCGTCCTCTCCTTGGAAGTAGGGCCTGTCCGTGAGAACGGACAGGCAGCTTGCCCCGTTTTCGGCGTAGATGCGGGCGAGCGCAGCGGGATCGAAATCCTTGCGAATGAGGCCGCGGGAGGGCGAGGCCTTCTTGATTTCGGCGATTAGCGGGTAGCTACCGCCGTCAGCACGGGCGGCGAGGGCACCGATGAAGTCGCGCGGGTGCGGCGCATCCGCGGCCCGCTGCCGAATCTCGGTAAAAGGGGTCTCGATCTGCCGGGCCGCGACGTGCTCGCGCTTGTCGGCACATATCTTGGTCAGGATGTCACGCGCCGGGCCTGTCATGGCGTCTCCTGTCTTTCATCTCCGTCATCGGCGCCGGTATTGTCCTGGCGCGCAGGCGCCTGGGTCAGGCGAACCAGCTCGCGCAGGAGGCGCTGCCCGCTGCCGTCGTCGATCGCGGTGGCGGCGAGTTTCACGCCCTCTGCAAGGCTGGTGGCGCGGTCGGCGACGATCAGGGCGGCGGCCGCATTCAGCAGCACGATATCACGAATGGGGCCGGTTTCGCCCCGCAGCAGGCGGCCGAGGCGGCGCGCGTTCTGGCGGGGCGTTCCTCCCGCCAGATCGGACAGTTTCGCCCGTTTGAGGCCGGCCTGTTCCGGGCGGACGGTAAAGGCCCGGACCCGGCGGTTCTTCAATTCGGCGACATGGGTGATGCCGGTGGTGGTGATCTCGTCCAGCCCGTCGCTCCCGTGCACGACCCAGGCCCGGGTCGAACCCAGGCGATGAAGAACCTGCGCGACCGGCTCGACCCACCGCTTGTCGAACACGCCAAGCACCTGGCGCTTCGCCAGGGCCGGGCTCGAGAGAGGCCCCAGCAGGTTGAAGATTGTCCGGGTCCCAAGCTCGGTCCTGACCGGCGCGACGTTGCGCGTCGCCAGGTGGTGACGAGGCGCCATGAGAAAGCCGAAATTCAGCCGGTGCATCCCCTCCATCACGACCTCGAGGGGCGCCTCCAGATTGACGCCGGCCGCGGTCAGCAGATCAGCCGAGCCGGAGCGCGATGAAATCGCGCGATTGCCATGTTTCGCGACCGGTACGCCGCAGGCCGCCACCACCAGGGCGGCGGCGGTCGAGATATTGAAGGTGCCGGAGGCATCGCCGCCGGTGCCGCAGGTATCGACTGCGCCTTTGGGAGCGATGACCCGCTCGGCCCGTTCGCGCAGTACGCGCGCGGCCCCGGCGATCTCGTCCACGGTTTCGCCGCGAACCCGCAAGGCCATGAGGAAGGCGCCCATCTGCGCAGGCGTGGCGTCGCCCGTCATCAGGAAGGAAAACGCGGCCTCGGCCTCCCGTTCGGTCAGCGTCTCGCCGGCCGCGACCTTCGGGAGGAGGTCTTTCAGCGTGCGCACGGCCGGCGCGGCTTTCCGGCTTCCACGACGGGCTGCCATCAGGCGGCGCTCCGCGGGATCGGCGCCGTCTCGAGCCCCGCGATCTTGAGAAAATTGGCGAGGATCCGGTGGCCATGCTGCGAGGCTATGGATTCGGGATGAAACTGGACCCCGAAAACCGGCGCGCTGCGATGGGCCAGGCCCATGATGATGCCGTCCTCGGTCTCGGCCGTGACAGTCAGGCACTCGGGGACCCGGTCGGGCGCGACAACGAGTGAATGATAGCGCGTCGCCTGGAAAGGGGACGATACGCCGGCGAATATCGGATGCCTGTTGTGGCGCACGGCGCTCACCTTCCCGTGCATCGGCGTCGGCGCCCGAACGACGCGGCCGCCGTAGGCCTGGCCGATCGCCTGATGCCCGAGACAGACCCCGATCATCGGGATCCGCCCGGCCGCCAGGCGGATCAGGTCGAGACAGATTCCGGCCCGGTCCGGATCGCAGGGGCCGGGTGACAGGAGGATCGCACGGGGCTTCATCGCCACCGCCTCCTCGGCCGACAGCGTGTCGTTGCGCCGGACAACGATTTCCGCACCCGGTCCGGCAGCCAGCTCGCCCAGGTAATGGACGAGGTTGTAGGTAAAACTGTCGTAGTTATCGATGAGCAAAATCATTCGAAAAAACAGCTTGTTTTCGTGCTACCTTAAAGTTTGCTCCGATTGCCTGTCTGACGCCGGAGCCCCCAACAGAACGCTTGACCCGTTTCCGCCGCTCCCGTCAACTCGGGGGAGGAACGAAGGGCGGGATCACGGTTTTATTCCGTTCCGCCGCGTTCGTCACCCGTGTCTCCGGAGGGGCTATGAACGACCCGGCTCGATCCAGCCACAACCCAGACCATCATGCGCCCGACGACCATGCCGGCTGCGCCGGCCATGGCGAGGCCCGGGCGGCGCCAACCGCCGGCTCGCCCGGACAATACACGTGTCCCATGCATCCTGAAATCCTCAAGGACGGGCCAGGCACCTGTCCGATTTGCGGCATGGGCCTCGAGCCGGTCGTGCCCGACAAAGAGACAGAGAATCCCGAACTGAAGGATATGACCCGCCGTTTCTGGATCGCGGCGGTTCTGACACTGCCGATCCTCGGGCTGGCCATGATACCGCTGCCCGAAGGCTGGAGCTGGCTTGCGCGCTGGTCTCATGAAATTCAGCTTGGTCTCAGCCTGCCGGTGGTGGCCTGGGCCGGGGCGCCATTCTTTGTCCGCGGCTGGGAGTCGGTGAAATCCGGCAATCTCAACATGTTCACGCTGATTTCTCTCGGCGTTGGCGTGGCATTTCTTGCCAGCGCAGTCCTGGTACTGGTCCCCGGCTGGGTGCCGCCGGCCTTTCTGACGGCGGGCGGGCGGGTGCCAGTTTATTTCGAGGCTGCCGCAGTCATTACGACCCTTGTCCTGCTGGGCCAGGTCATTGAGTTGCGCGCGCGGGACCGGGCGGGGGATGCCATTCGCGCCTTGCTCGATCTGGCGCCGGCCGAAGCGGTGCGCCTCGATGATGACGGGTCCGAGGAGGTGGTGCCGGCCTCGGATCTGGCGCCGGGCGATCGGGTACGGGTGCGGCCTGGTACGCGGATTCCCGCCGATGGGCGGGTGACCGCAGGCAAATCAGCCGTGGACGAATCGATGATCACCGGTGAATCCCGGCCGGTACAGAAGAATCCCGGGACAGAAGTCATTGGCGGATCGGTCAACGGCAACGGGCCGCTCACGCTGGAGGTAACCAGGGTGGGCCGCGACAGCGTGCTGCAGCACATCGTCCGCCAGGTGGCCGAAGCGCAACGCAGCCGGGCGCCGATCCAGTCCGTGGCCGATCGCGTGGCCGCGATTTTCGTGCCGGCCGTGATCACCGTCGCCGTGCTCGCCTTTTTCGCCTGGCTCTGGCTGGGACCCGATCCGAGCGCCGCGTTTGCGGTCCTGGCGGCGGTCTCGGTCCTCATTATTGCCTGCCCCTGCGCGCTTGGCCTCGCGACCCCGATGTCCATCATGGTCGGCGTCGGGCGTGGCGCACAGGCGGGGGTGCTGGTGCGGGATTCGGCCGCGCTGGAGGCGCTGGCGTCCTGCGATACGCTGGTGATCGACAAGACCGGCACGGTGACCGAAGGCCGCCCGCGGGTGACGCGGAAATGGTCGGTCGATGGTGGAGAGGGCCGGGACGCCCTGCGATATGCTGCGGCACTGGAGCGACAAAGCGAACATCCGCTGGCCACGGCGATCATCCGCGCTGCGGAGGACGAGGAGTTGGAGATCGGCACGGCCGAGGACGTAACAGTGGAAAGTGGCGCGGGTCTTTCGGGGACGGTCTCGGACCGGCATGTTGCGCTTGGGAGCCTGGCCTATCTCGAAGGGCTGGGCATCGATGTGGCCGGATTTGCCGAGACGGCCCGCGTGGCCGAAGCCGGGGGAGAAAGCCTGATTTACGTGGCCGTCGATCAAGAGCCCGCGCTGGTGATCGCGGTGGCCGACCCGCTGCGCGCCGGGGCAAGAAAAACCCTGGATCGGCTTCGCGCCGAGGGGCTCGAGGTGATACTGGCTTCCGGAGACCGGGCGGAGGCGGTGGCGCAGGTCGCCGAGGAATTGGGGATCGAGCGTCACTACGGCCAGCAATCGCCCTCGGACAAGCAGGCATTGGTTGAGCGATTGCAGGCCCAGGGTCGCGTCGTCGCGATGACCGGCGACGGGGTGAACGACGCGCCGGCGCTGGCCAAGGCCGATATCGGGCTCGCCATGGGCAGCGGGACCGACGTGGCCATGGAGACGGCTAGCCTGACCCTGCTCAAGGGCGATATTGTTGGGGTGCTGCGCGCGCGCCGGCTGGCGCGCGGCGTGTTCCGGAATATCCGCCAGAATCTGGTTTTTGCCTTTGCCTATAATACCCTCGGCGTGCCACTGGCGGCCGGTGTGCTCTACCCGTTCCTGGGCTTGCTGCTGAGCCCGATCGTCGCGAGCGCCGCGATGAGCCTGAGCTCCGTCTCTGTGATCGGCAACGCGCTTCGGCTGAAGCGGCTGACTCTATAAGTTCCTCGGAGATCGGGTCTGATGGCGCAAAACCGCAGAGCGGGCAGGCGGAAGGGTGGCCGACGGCGCCTGGGCTCCCTCCCGCCCTATGCGGCGCTCGTCATGGGGGCGGTGCTGGGCGCGCTTGTCGCGGTGGGCGCGGCGGAACTGTTGCTGCGTGACGGTTTACAGGCGCCGGGCGGAGAGGAAGTGGCTGCAGCACGTGTCGCCGTGGCGCCGCCACCCCTGGCAAAACCCGCGCCGCCGGGCCGGAAACCTGGCGCGCCGCCTGACTGGCGGCGTTACGCCCGTCCGGCACAATCGGGGTCAGGGCCATTCCTGGCGGTTGTAATCGACGATCTGGGCCATGATCCGGCGCTGACCCGGCGCGCGGTGCGGCTGCCGCCGGATGTGGCGCTGGCCTTTCTGCCATACGCGCCGGGCGTCCGGGGGCAGGTGGCCGTGGCGCGGAAAAAGGGCTTTGAGGTTCTCGTGCATCTGCCCATGGAGCCGGACGAAGCCCATATGGATCCGGGGCCGAATGCCCTTTATGGCGCGCTCGACAACCGGACCCTGCTGCGCCGGCTTGACGCCAATCTCTCGGTATTTCCAGGCTATATCGGGGTCAACAACCATATGGGGAGCCGTTTTACGCGCGACGCGGGGGCCATGACCCTGGTGCTGACGGAGCTTCGCCGGCGCGGCCTGTTATTCCTGGATTCCAGAACTTCGCCGGATTCCGTCGGGGCGTCGATTGCGCGGGAACTCGAAATGCCCTGGGCCGGCCGCGACGTGTTTCTCGATAATTCGCGCGAGCCGGCCGATATCCGGCGCCAATTGGCCGAGGCCGAGCGCCGGGCCCGGGAAACCGGGCTCGCCGTGGCGATCGGGCATCCGTATCCTGAAACATTGGACCTGCTTGAAGAGTGGTTGCCCGAAGCCGCATCGCGCGGTCTGGAGCTTGTCCCGATCAGCCAGGCCGCGGCCGCGAGCGCCGCTGTCGCGGGCTTTCGCTGACCGGCCCTCCTTACCCGCGCGTGGCGAAGCGCAGGGCTTCCTCGGCCGCGCGGAGAACGGCCCGGGCCTTGTTCCGGGTTTCCTCATATTCGGTCGCCGGATCACTGTCCGCGACAACCCCGCCGCCGGCCTGGACATGGACCTGGCCGTCCATGACCACGGCGGTGCGAAGCGCAATGCAAGTATCGAGCGCGCCGCCCGCAGAAATATACCCGACAGCCCCCGCGTAAATTCCCCGGCGCAGTGTCTCGAGTTCCTCGATGATTTCCATCGCCCGAACCTTGGGTGCACCCGACACGGTGCCGGCCGGAAAACCGGCCATCAGGGCATCGATCGCATCGAGCCCCGGGGCCAGTTCGCCGGTCACATTGGAGACCAGGTGCATGACATGGGAATAGCGCTCGATCGCCATTTCTTCCGTGACTTTCACTGTCCCGATCCTGGCCGCCCGCGCGACGTCGTTCCGCCCGAGGTCGAGCAGCATGAGGTGCTCGGCCCGCTCCTTGGGGTCGGCCAGGAGATCGCGGGCGAGATTTTCATCTTCATCAGGTGTTCCGCCCCTCGGCCGGGTCCCGGCGATGGGTCGGACGGTCATTTCGCCGTCACGCAGCCGGACCAGGATTTCGGGACTGGAGCCGACGATGGCGAAATTCCCCATGTCGAAGAAATACAGAAAAGGCGAGGGGTTGAGCCGGCGTAGCGCACGGTAGAGCGCAAAGGGAGGCAGGGCGAAGGGCACCGTGAATCGCTGCGAGGGCACCACCTGAAAGACATCACCGGCGCGGATATAGTCCTTCGCCTGCTCGACCAGCCGGTAATAGGCTTCCCGCGTGATATTGGACCGCGGCGCCGGCAGCGGGGCTGGAACGGCCGGGGCCGCGTCGCCATGGGGCAGGGGCCGGTCGAAATCGCGGGTGGCCTCCCTCAGGCGTTCCTGTGCCAGGTTGTAGGCGGTATCGGGCGGGATCTCTTCATCCGGCCAGACGGGAGTGATCAGGCTGATGCTGTCCGTGACCGAATCGAAGATCGCAACGATTGTGGGGCGCAGGAACACGGCATCGGGCACGCCCAGCGGATCGGGATTTCCGTCCGGAATATCCTCCACCAGCCGAACGCTGTCATAGCCCATATAGCCGAAGAGGCCGGATGCCATGGGGGGCAGCGAATCGGGCACGACAAGACGCGATTCGGCCACGAGCGCCCGGAGCGAGGCAAGCGCGTCCGCATCGATCGGCGAGAACTCATCGGGGTCGGTCAGGGCGCTGCGATTGATTTCCGCCCGCCGGCCGCGACAGCGCCAGATGACGTCGGGACGCAGGCCGATGACCGAATATCGCCCGCGCGCCGACCCGCCTTCGACCGATTCGAGCAGGAAGGTGTGGCTTTGTCCGTGTGCGAGCTTGAGGAGACTCGAAACCGGCGTTTCAAGATCGGCCACCAGCCGGGTCCAGACGAGTTGTGCCTGGCCGGCTGCATAGGCGTTGGCAAAATCGGCGCGGTCTGGTTCCACTCTCATGGGTTGGCCCGGGTCAGGAGGCCGGCGCGCCCGGCGCGGCGCGCCCGCCGCTAGAACAGCGCCTCAACGGCCTCGCGGTTGATCTCGACGCCGTATTGCTCGCCCAGCGCTTCCGACAGTTGCGCGAGGATGTCTGCTTCCAGGCGCGAGGTGAGGCGGCGCAGCACGGCCTTGTCGGTCTCGCTGCTGGCATCGAAGCCGGCCGTGAAACTGTCCCTTAGACGCACGAGGAGGAAGCCGTCGCGGTCCTCGAAGACCCTGGTCTCGCCTTCGGCCATGTTGAAGACGCCGGCCAGGACAGAGGGTGGCAGATCGGTCTCGCCCGCTTCGCCAGCGTCGCGGCTCAAATCGCGGATCGTCTGAACCGAGCGGCCGTCGGTCTCGGCCCGCGCGCGAATGGTGGCGCCGCCCGATTCGATGGCCGATCTGGCGTCCTCCGCCGCCGCGCTGGCCTTTTCCATCTGCCGCGTCGCCCGCCAGGCGCTTCGCACCTCGTCGCGAATCCCGTCCAGCGGCGGGATTACCGACGGTGTGATTTCGTCGACCGAAAGAATCAGATACGCGCCCGCTTCGGTCTCGATGAGTTCGCTCGTTTCGCCGGCCTCGGTCCCGAAGGCTGCGCTCACAAAATCGGGGAGCGCCGGCACGTCTTCTATTTGTTCGCCGTCCCGGTTGCGTCCCGTTACGTCCACGGCCGGAATTTTACGGAGTGGCAGGTTCAGTTGCCGGGCGACCTCGGCCAGAGAGGCCCCGGCAGCCAGTTCGTCCTGCACCTGGTTAGAGAGGTCATAGAGACGCGCGCCCGCCGTCTCCCGGGCGAGTGCCTGGCGCAGTTCGTCCTTGACCTCATCAAAGCTTCGCGTGCGCTCGGGCTCCAGATCGGTCAGCTTGAGGACGTGCCATCCAAGAGGCGTTTCGACGGGTGCCGAGATTTCACCCTTGTCGAGGGCAAGGGCCGGATCCTGCAATTCGGCCGGCAAATCGCCGTAATCGAGCCAACCCAGATCGATCGCCTCCTCGTCCTGTCCGGTAAGATCCCGCGCCACGCTGGCGAAGCTTTCACCCTCCGCCAGACGGGCGCGGGCGCTTTCTGCCGCCGTCTCATCGGCGAGAATCATCTGCTGGTAGCGCCGGCGCTCTGGCAGGAAGAACTGGTACTGCCGCTCCTCATAGGCGCGGGCGAGCTCTTCTTCGGTAATCTTGATCTCGGAGGCGACCGAGTCGGTATCCAGGACCATCACCGAGACGGCGCGATATTCCGGGCGCGAAAACCGGAATCCGTTCTCCTGATAGAACGCCTCCAGCTCGGACGTTGAGGGCGTGCCCGTATTTGCGAACGATTCCGGCTTGTAGCGCACGAGGTCAATCGTGCGCCGTTCGTTCTGGTAGCGATACATCAGATCGCGCAGCGGATCCGGCACCGTGACACCGCCCCCCACGGAGCTGGCGAAAAGACGGCGCGCAAAAGCACGGCGGGTGGTGGCGATGTAGGCTTCTTCGGAAAAGCCCTGGAACGAGATGATCTGCTGGAACGTCTCGCGGCTGAAATTGCCATATTCGTCGCGAAATCCGGGCTCTTTGAAAATCTCGTCGCGTACGAGGTCGTCTCCGACGACGAGCCCGATGTTGCGCGCCTCCTGTTCGAGCAGGCTGCGGCTCACCACCTCGTCGATGGTGCGGTCGAGAAGCCCCATCTGCAATGCTTCTTCGCGGGCAAGCGGGGTGCCGACCTGCTGGTTGAAACGCTCCAGATTGCGCTCAAACGCCTCGAAAACATGGCCGCTCGAGATTTCCTCGTCACCCACGTAAATCGCGGTGGTCGTGGCCGAGGGAGCGCGGAAGATGTCGCCGATGCCCCAGAGCGCGAAACTGGCGATCAGAAGGGCGAAGAGAATACCGGCGAGCCAGCCTTTGGTGTGAGAGCGGAGCGACTGAAGCATGAACTCGGGTCCCGTCAGGAAATCAGGAGAGCGATCGCAGCCTCGCCAGCGTGGGCCCGCAAATCGGGCCGGCCGCCGCCGGACAGGGGCATGCAGGTGCAAAGGGCCGGCATGATAGGTGCCCCCTTTGACAGCCGCAACGCTCAATCCAGCCTGAGGCCGGGGCCAGGGGCCCGACACATGCCGGGGGCCCGACACATGCCGGGGCCCGACACATGATTGAGCGTGGCTCCGCCCGGGTGCCCATGGTAAAGAGGCGCCATGTCCGAGCCCCACGAGCCGCGACGGCGCCCGCTGATTGCCGCCAACTGGAAGATGAACGGATTGCGCGCCGATTCGGCCGCTCGGTTTCAGTTCCTGCTCGACCGTATCGCGGATGCGGCGGCGCGCCCGGAATGCGATATCGTGGTCTGTCCGCCAGCCACGCTGATCGGCGAGATGGCGGCGCTTGCCGCCGGAAGCCCGGTCGGGATCGGCGGCCAGGACTGTCATTTCGAGACATCCGGTGCCTTCACGGGCGATATTGCCGCGCCGATGCTGGCGGATCTCGGCGCAACTTTCGTGATTGTGGGCCATTCCGAGCGCCGCGACGGTCATGGAGAGAGTGACGCGCTGGTTGCCCGCAAGGCCAGGGCAGCTCTGGACGCGGGGCTGACGGCGATCGTTTGTGTCGGCGAAAGCCGGAAGGAGCGGGAGGCCGGCCGGGCGGAGCAGGTGATCTCGGCGCAGATCGAGGCTTCGATCCCCGAAAACATCGATCCGGACCGTCTCGTCATCGCGTATGAGCCGATCTGGGCCATTGGCACTGGTCTGACGGCGGAACCGGACGCGGTCGACGCCATGCACTGCACCATTCGGGAGCGGCTGAAAGCGCGGGTTCCGGCCGGGGAGAGCGTTCGCGTCCTCTATGGCGGTTCGGTCAACCCTGATAACGCTGCCAGGATCCTCGGGGCCGAGCATGTGGATGGGGCGCTGGTGGGCGGCGCCAGCCTGGACGGGAAAAAATTCTGGCAAATCCTGAGCAGTTGTCCCTAGCCTAAGCGGCTGGCAGCCTTTAAAAACACGGCCATTGAAGTGCCCCGGCGAGGCGGGGCAGGGATGGAAAATGCAAACGGTTCTTCTGGTCTTACAATTCGTTCTCGCCCTGGCGCTGATCGTCACTGTCCTCCTGCAACGCAGCGAGGGGGGCGGGCTCGGAATCGGCGGCGGCGGTGGCGGCGGGGGCGGCATGGGAGGTCTCATGACCTCGCGCGGGACCGCCAGCCTGCTGACACGCGCGACCGCGATCCTCGCCGCCGCCTTCATGCTGAACAGCCTGGTGCTCGCCATCCTGGCGGGCGATGTCCGCCCGACAGGCTCCATCCTGGAACCTCAGGCCCCCCTCAGCGGGACTTTGGAAGAGCAAGGTGTGATCGGCACGGCCCCCACGCCGGACGCGGACGGCCCGAACCCGGCCGAACCCGCCGAGCCGGACGTCCCTCTGGCGGAATGACCGCCAGGGCGCTCCATAATCCCGCTAGTGATCGACAGCACAACTGCCCCCTGAGAGGGCCGGACCGGGCCGGGCAACGAGGGCTGAGGACGGGCGCGTATCATGCCTGACGAAACGAAATTCATCTTCATCACGGGCGGGGTCGTCTCTTCGCTCGGCAAGGGGTTGTCCTCGGCCGCCCTGGGGGCGCTGTTGCAGGCGCGAGGGTACAAGGTGAGACTGCGCAAGCTCGACCCGTATCTCAACGTCGACCCTGGCACGATGAGCCCTTACCAGCATGGCGAGGTTTACGTCACGGACGACGGAGCCGAGACCGATCTGGACCTCGGACATTACGAACGCTTCACGGGAGTCCCGTCGCGACAGGGTGACAACATCACGACCGGGCGTATCTATTCCAACGTAATCGCCAACGAGCGACGGGGCGATTATCTCGGCGCTACGGTTCAGGTCATCCCGCACGTGACCGATGCAATCCGGGAATTCATCCTGGCCGATCCGGGCGATGTCGATTTTGTCCTGTGTGAAATCGGCGGCACTGTCGGCGATATTGAAAGCCTGCCGTTTCTCGAGGCGATTCGCCAGACTCGCAACACGCTGGGGCCGGACCGCAGCATGTTCATGCACCTCACCCTGGTGCCCTATATCCGCTCGGCCGGCGAGCTGAAGACCAAACCGACACAGCATTCGGTCAAGGAATTGCTGGGTCTCGGCATTCAGCCGGACCTCCTGCTGTGCCGTTGCGAAACGCCGATCCCCGATGACGCGCGCAGCAAGATTGCTCTTTTCTGCAATATCCGAGAAGAAGCCGTCATTGCGGCACCGGACGCTGACACGATCTATTCCGTGCCACTCAGCTATCACGAGCAGGGGCTCGACCGGGAAGTCTGCCGGTATTTCGGATTGCCCCACGAAATCGAGCCGGATCTCTCAGTCTGGGAAAACATCGTCGAGCGGGTGCGCGCGCCAGATGGCGAGGTGACGATCGCTGTAGTCGGCAAGTACACAACCCTTTTCGATTCCTACAAATCCCTTATCGAGGCCCTGACTCACGGCGGCATTGCCAACAACGTGAAGGTGCATGTGCGCTGGGTCGATGCGGAGATTTTTGAATCGGAAAATGCCGTTCATTATCTTGAGGATGTAAACGGGATCCTGATCCCGGGCGGCTTTGGCGAGCGCGGCGCCGAGGGCAAGATCATCGCGGCCCACTTCGCTCGCGAGCGCGGAATCCCGTATTTCGGTATCTGTTTCGGCATGCAGATGGCGGTGATCGAAACCGCGCGGCATCTGGCCAAGCTCGAGGGCGCAGGATCGACCGAATTCGGTCCGGCGAAGGACGCGGTGGTTGGCTTGCTGACAGAATGGCGCCGCGGCGGGATGGTCGAACACCGTTCGTCCGGGGATGATCTCGGCGGCACCATGCGGCTGGGCGCTTACGATTGCGCGCTTGAAGCAGGCAGCAAGGTACGCGAGATCTATGGTGTCGACAGGATTTCGGAACGCCACCGACACCGTTTCGAGGTCAACATCAATTATCGCGACAAGCTGGCCGCGGCTGGATTACGCTTTACCGGGATGTCACCCGACGGCCTCCTGCCCGAGATTATCGAGCGGCCGGATCACCCCTGGTTTATCGGTGTACAGTTCCATCCGGAGCTGAAGTCGAAACCCTTCGATCCGCATCCGCTTTTTGTTTCGTTCATCACGGCCGCCATCAAGCAGTCCAGGCTGGTCTGACGGTATGGAAATTCCGATGCAGCAATGGGTCCGATGACAGAAGCGCGGCAGATACGTATCGGCAATCTGACGATGGCCAACAGCCTTCCGTTCGTTCTGATTGCGGGGCCCTGCGCGATGGAGAGTCGCGACCACGCGTTCGAAATCGCGGCGGCTCTCAAGGAAATAACGGAGCGGCTCGGGGTCGGCCTCATCTACAAGACATCCTTTGACAAGGCCAACCGCACCAGCGCCCGAAGTCCGCGGGGGCTGGGGCTGGACCGGGCGCTCACCATCTTCGCTGACATCAAGAGCGAGCTGGGGCTGCCGGTGCTGACCGATGTGCATACCGAGGGGCAGTGCGCGCCGGTGGGCGAGGTGGTGGATGTACTTCAGATTCCGGCGTTCCTCTGCCGGCAGACGGATCTCCTGCTGGCCGCGGCGCGGACCGGGAGAGTGGTCAATGTCAAGAAAGGGCAGTTTCTGGCGCCATGGGATATGGCCAACGTGGTGGCCAAGATCAGTGAGGCGGGAAACGACAACATTCTCCTGACCGAGCGGGGGGCGAGCTTCGGCTACAATACGCTTGTCAGTGACATGCGCGCCTTGCCGATCCTGGCGGCCAGCGGCTATCCGGTGGTTTTTGACGCAACCCATTCGGTGCAACAGCCGGGCGGCCAGGGCACGACCAGCGGGGGACAGCGCCAATTCGTGCCGGTGCTTGCGCGGGCGGCGGCTGCCGTGGGGGTGGGCGGCATTTTCATGGAAACCCACCAGGATCCCGACAACGCGCCCAGCGACGGACCCAATATGGTGTCGCTGGACCGGCTTGAAGGCTTGCTCGCGGTGCTTGTTGATCTGGACCGAATCGCGAAATCCAGACCGCTCGATCTCGACTCGTAGAGAAGTAGGCTGATACAGGTTTTTTGCTGGAAGGACGCGACGAGAAGATGAGCGAGATTTTCGATATTACCGGCCGCGAGGTTCTCGACAGCCGTGGAAATCCCACCGTGGAAGTGGATGTGCGCCTGGAAAGCGGCGTCGTGGGACGGGCAGCGGTGCCGAGCGGCGCCTCGACGGGGACGCACGAGGCGGTCGAAAAACGCGACGGCGACAAGAAGCGCTATGCCGGCAAGGGCGTATTGGCGGCGGTCGAGGCCGTGAACGGGGAAATCTTCGATGCGCTCTCGGGTCTCGAGGCGTCGGACCAGCTCGGTGCCGATAGGGCGATGGTGGAGCTGGACGGCACCCCTAACAAGGCCCGCCTCGGCGCCAACGCCATCCTCGGTGTCAGCCTTGCCCTGGCCAAGGCGGCTGCGATCGAAACCGGCATGCCGCTTTACCGCTACGTGGGCGGGCCGTTGGCACGTGTGCTGCCGGTTCCGATGATGAATATCATCAATGGCGGCGCCCATGCCGATAACGGGCTCGACCTGCAGGAATTCATGATCATGCCGGTTGGCGCGCCCACTTTTGGCGAGGCGGTGCGCATGGGGGCCGAGGTTTTCCACGCCCTGCGCGCCCATCTGTCCGAAGCCGGGCACAATACGGCCGTCGGTGACGAGGGAGGCTTCGCTCCCAAGCTCGCCAGCGCGGACGAGGCGCTTGGATTCATCATGAAGGCGGTCGAGACGGCCGGCTACCGGCCAGGCTCCGATGTGCTGCTCGCCCTCGATGCGGCCTCCACCGAATTCTACAAGGACGGCAACTATGTGCTTGCAGGCGAGGGGCGCACGCTGTCGTCGGCTGAGATGGTGGAGTTGTATCGCGATCTTTGCGACCGTTACCCGATCATCTCCATCGAGGACGGCATGTCGGAGGATGACTGGGACGGCTGGCTGTCCCTGACCCGGGCCATCGGGGACCAGGTGCAGCTTGTCGGCGACGATCTGTTCGTCACCAACCCCGAACGCCTGGCGGACGGGATAGAGAAAGGCGTCGCCAACGCCATTCTCGTCAAGGTCAACCAGATTGGCACGCTGACGGAGACCCTCGAAGCGGTGAACATGGCGCAGCGGGCGAGTTATCGCGCTGTCATGTCGCACCGCTCGGGTGAGACGGAAGACGCCACCATCGCCGATCTCGCCGTGGCGACGAATTGCGGGCAGATCAAGACCGGCTCGCTGTCGCGTTCCGACCGGCTGGCAAAATACAACCAGTTGCTCCGGATCGAGGAGGAGTTGGGCGAGCAGGCGCTCTACGCCGGCGGCTCTGTGCTGCGCGGTTAGCGGGCGCGGCGGCTGAAAATCGAGTCGCTTCAACGGCTTGAGTCCGGATTTGCCCCCGCGGGCGGACTGAATCCCTTTGATTCTAAAAGAAGAATCTCTTTTCTGGCTTGACGGCGCGACTCTCGCTGTGATTCGCTCGCCCCATGACTTTGCTTCGCGAATTTCGCCTGCGCGCGCGCCATGTCGTGGCGCCGGTCTTCTATGTCTCGATGATCCTGTACTTCGCCGTCCACCTGGTTTCCGGCGAGCGGGGGATCCGGGCCTGGGCCGACCTGCGCGAACATGCGGCGGAGGCTGACCGGCGACTGGAGAGTCTGTCGGCGCGACAAGCGACCCTTGAGGAGAAGGTCTCGAGCCTTCGCCCCGATGGGCTCGATCTCGATGTGCTGGACGAGCGGGCGCGGGTGATGCTCAACCTGGCCGCCCGCGACGAGCTGATCCTTCAAATTCCGTCCCGGTAGAAGCCGAATCCGGAAAGATGGTGCTTGGCCGGCCTCGGCCATCATCGGCCGACTGGCGTCTTCCGTCTGATCCTGGCGCGGCCCGGGCCCGACCGCTGCGCTGCAGACCCGGCTATGCAAATATTAAAATTTTATTTCAAACGAAAATAACCGATATCAAGTTTATTTAGATATTTTTATGACTTTTCAATCGTTTTACGGGAATATGCTGTCGGTTTCCCTTGCGTTTGGCACAGCCAGTTCCTATGAAACGCGTCCAAGCCTTCCCATCTTAACGGGAGGGCGAGAGGGATGAAACCGCTCCGCGACCCGGGCCCAGGCTTTCGGCCTGGGGCGCAGGCCCCGGGAAAACGTCGCGGGAAAGCGTCGCAAGACCGGGAATAACGTCGCAAGGGTAGAGGGCTATGGCGAACACCGCGCGCAAGACCGCCACGAAACGCAAATCCACGACCCGTAAATCGAAAAAAACGCCCCCGGCAACGGGCCGCCGGCGAAAATCGGCATCTGGCGGCGGAACGACCAAACAGGGTCGCAAGGCCGGAAGCGACGAGCTCATGCATTTCTACCGCGAAATGCTGCGCATCCGGCGCTTTGAAGAGAAGGCCGGCCAGCTTTACGGGATGGGCCTGATCGGGGGGTTCTGCCACCTTTATATCGGCCAGGAAGCCGTGGTCGTGGGCGTCCAATCCCATCTGACCGAGGTGGATACGGTCATCACCACATATCGCGACCACGCGCATATGCTGGCCAGCGGCATGGATCCCAAGGGCGTCATGGCCGAATTGACCGGCCGGCGCGACGGTTACTCCAAGGGCAAGGGCGGCTCCATGCATATGTTCAGCCGCGAAAAGAATTTCTTCGGCGGCCACGGGATTGTCGGCGCCAACGTGCCGCTGGGCGGCGGCCTCGCCTTTGCCCACAAGTACCGCGAGGATGGCGGTATCTGCGCCACATATTTCGGAGATGGCGCAGCCAATCAGGGCCAGGTGCACGAGACCTTCAACATGGCGGCGCTCTGGAAATTGCCGGTCCTGTTCATTATCGAAAACAACAAATACGGCATGGGCACGTCGGTCGCGCGGGCGTCGGCGACGACGGATCTGTACAAGCGCGGCGCGGCCTATGCCATCCCGGGCAAGGCGGTCGACGGAATGGATGTGCTGGCCGTCGCCGAGGCGGCCGGGCCTGCGATCGAGCACGTGCGTGCGGGCAAGGGACCGTTCATCCTGGAAATGAAGACCTATCGCTATCGCGGCCACTCCATGTCGGATCCGGCCAAGTACCGCGCGAAGGAAGAGGTCAACAAGATGCGGAGCGAACACGACCCGATCGACCAGCTGCGCGCGCGGATATTGGCCGACGGCGGCGGCGACGAGGACGTCCTCAAGGAGATCGACCGCGAAATCAAGGCGCTGATCAATGAGGCGGCCCAATTCGCCCAGGACAGTCCGGAGCCCGATCCGTCGGAGCTCTATACGGACGTGTATCTCGAGGCCCGCGCCAGCTGACGCGGCGCGCGCAGGGAAAGGCACTTGACCGGCCCGGATGCGCCGGTTCTTGAACGAGGGACGGACACATGCCCATTGAGATAACGATGCCGGCGCTTTCGCCGACGATGGAGGAGGGGACTTTGGCGAAATGGCTGAAGTCCGAGGGTGATTCTGTTTCGGCCGGGGATGTTATTGCGGAGATCGAGACGGACAAGGCGACGATGGAG
>JAVJVX010000008.1 GCA_040220875.1 Alphaproteobacteria bacterium
GAGATGGTGATGCCCGGGGACAACATCCAGATGGAGATCCAGCTGATTGCGCCGATCGCCATGGATGAAGGGCTGCGCTTCGCCATCCGCGAGGGTGGACGCACCGTCGGCGCAGGTGTCGTCGCTAAAATTATCGAGTAGGCCGCACTGGGTGGCTGGTCGCTCCCCGCAGGACCCGCGCAGCGGCCGGGCCGGTGTGGTGGAGAGGCTGGCCGGGAGACACCGGGCTGTAGGAGTGTAGCTCAATTGGTAGAGCGCCGGTCTCCAAAACCGGAGGTTGGGGGTTCGAGACCCTCCACTCCTGCCAGAGCGGTGATCGGGCCAGAGCGGTGATCGGGCTAGAGCGGTGATCGGGCCAGAGCGGTGATCAAGGCCAGGACCTGGCAGGGCCGGGCCGGCGAAAATTGAAACAGGGCGGCCGGAACGGCGGCCCGGACAGAGTGAGATGGCAAAAACCAGCCCAGCAAAATTCGTTCGCGAGGTCAGGCAGGAAGGCTCCAAGGTCACCTGGCCGACCCGGAAGGAGACGGCCGTCACGACGGGCATGGTGATGGTGATGACTCTCATCACCGCGCTGTTTTTCCTGCTGGTGGATCAGTTGATTTCGGTGGGTGTCGGCGCATTGCTCGGCATCGGGAGTTAGGTATGGCGGCGCGTTGGTACGTCGTGCACGTGTATTCGGGCTTCGAGAAGAAGGTGGCCCAGTCGATCAAGGAGCAGGCCGAACAGCAGGGGCTGACCGAGCGGCTGCTGGACGTGCTGGTGCCGATGGAGGAAGTGGTCGAGATGCGTCGCGGCGCCAAGGTCAACGCCGAGCGCAAGTTCTTCCCTGGCTACGTGCTTGTGCATGCCGATCTGGACGATGCGACCTGGCACCTGATCAAGAACACGTCCAAGGTCACCGGGTTTCTGGGGGCGGGCGGCCAGCCCACACCCATCTCGGAGGCCGAGGCGCAGCACATCATGCATCAGGTGCAGGAAGGCGTGGAGCGGCCCAAGCCGTCCGTGACCTTCGAGGTCGGCGAGCAGGTTCGGGTTTGTGACGGGCCCTTCCAGTCGTTCAACGGCCAGGTGGAGGAAGTGGACGAGGAGCGCGCGCGTCTCAAGGTGGCGGTCAGTATCTTCGGGCGGTCGACGCCGGTGGAACTGGAATACAGCCAGGTTGAGAAGACCTGAGGACGGATAGTTCCCCGTCGGAGTTGGGGCGCGGGGCGCCCGCAAGAAACGGTTTAAGAAGAGCGACAAAGAGCGATGGCAAAAAAAATCGACGGATATATCAAGCTTCAGGTGCCGGCCGGGCAGGCGAATCCTTCGCCGCCGATCGGCCCGGCGCTGGGTCAGCGCGGGCTGAACATCATGGAATTCTGCAAGGCCTTCAATGCGGCCACGCAGGAAATGGAGGGCGGGATGCCGATCCCGACCGTCATCACGGTTTATGGCGATCGCACCTTCACCTTCGAGACCAAGACGCCGCCTGCGTCCTACTTCCTCAAGAAGGCGGCCAATATCAAGAAGGGCAGTGGTACAGCGGGCCGCACCGGGGCGGGCAGCGTCACAATGGCCCAGGTTCGCGAGATCGCCGAGACCAAGATGAAGGATCTGAACGCGAATGACCTCGATGCGGCGGCGAAGATGGTCGCGGGCTCGGCCCGCTCCATGGGCCTTGAAGTAACGGAGTGAACGAAATGGCCGGCAAGGGCAAGCGCCTTACGAACGCTTACGAGGGCATCGATCGCGATGCCACCTACGGGCTGGACGACGCCATCCGCATGATCAAGGCGGCGGCCAAGTCGAAATTCGACGAGACCATCGAGGTGGCACTCAATCTTGGTGTCGATCCGCGGCATTCCGATCAGGCTGTACGCGGCATGATCTCTCTGCCCAACGGTACCGGCAAGTCGGTGCGCGTCGCCGTCTTCGCCCAGGGCGCCAAGGCGGAGGAAGCCAAGGCGGCGGGGGCCGATATCGTGGGCGCCGACGACCTGGCCGAACAGGTGCAGAAGGGTGAGATTAATTTCGATCGGGTCATTGCTACCCCGGACATGATGGTCACGGTGGGCAAACTCGGCAAGGTGCTGGGTCCGCGCGGATTGATGCCGAATCCCAAGCTGGGCACGGTAACCCCGGATGTCACCAAGGCGGTCAAGGCGGCGAAGGGTGGTCAGGTCGAATTTCGCGCCGAGAAGGCGGGGATCATCCATGCCGGCGTCGGCAAGGCCAGCTTCGACGAGAAGGCGCTTAAAGAAAATGTCCGCGCGCTGGTGCAGGCCGTGACCAAGGCCAAGCCGAGCGGCGCAAAAGGAACTTATCTCAAGAAAGTGTCGATCAGTTCGACCATGGGGCCCGGGATCGGAATAGACCCGGCTGCTTTCAGCGAGACGGCGGCCGAGGCGTAATTCGGCCGCGAAGATTTCCGGTCCGTTCGGGCGTTTGGTGCCCGGCGGAGGCGGAAAAGGGAAACGGGCCCGGCTTTCTGCGGGACCACATTCGACGGACCGGACGGTCCCGTTTTCCGAACCTGTCCGAGACTGCAGGTGCCGCGGTGCCCGATGGGAACCAAGGCTTAAGGGTAAACCGCCTGCATAGACAGAGTGAGATCCGCTCGCCCGCCACCCCGGCAACGGGGGCGGTCGGCGCGGCTTGAACTTCTGGGGCAGGCAGTGCGGCTTTCGGGCAACCGGAAGTCAGAGTGAGACGGGTTCCCCCGTTTTGGCCGGCTCCGGCTCGGGATTTCCCCGGGGGCAGGCGGAAACGAAGAGCCCACAACGTATCGGAGAAGAGTGTGAACCGATCGGAAAAAGGAGAGCTGGTCGGCTCCCTGAAAAACATCTTCGAGGGGGCTAAGCTGGTGGTGGTTACGCACCAGCAGGGCCTGTCCGTCGCGGAGGTCACTGACCTGCGCGCGAGGATGCGGGACGCCGGCGCAGGTTTCAAGGTCACAAAAAACCGGCTCACACGACTCGCCCTGGAAGGATCCAAGTTCGCTCATTTGACGGACTTCTTTAAGGGTCCGACCGCGATCGCGTATTCCGCCGACCCCGTTGCGGCCGCCAAGGTGGCCGCCAAATTCGCCAAGGAGAACGACAAGCTCGTGATTCTGGGCGGGGCGCTCGACGAACAGACTCTCGACGCGTCGGGAGTGAGCGCTCTGGCGGAGCTTCCCTCGCTCGACGAACTGCGAGGCAAGATCGTTGGCATGATCGCGACTCCGGCAACCCGTCTGGCGACATTGGCGCAAGCCCCGGCCAGTCAGGTGGCTCGAGTCCTGTCGGCATACGCACAACAGGGCGAGGCGGCCTAGCCGTTCAATCGAAAAGAAGTTCAAGTCAAGGAGAAAGCTGAAATGGCTGATTTGGAAAAGATCGTAGACGAGCTCTCGAGCCTCACCGTTCTGGAAGCGGCTGAGCTGAGCAAGCTCCTGGAAGAGAAATGGGGTGTTTCGGCAGCGGCCCCGGTTGCCGTGGCTGGCGCTGCGGCGCCCGCTGGCGGCGAAGCGGCGGCGGATTCGGGCAGTGACACGGTCGACGTGATCCTGGTCGCGGCCGGCGACAAGAAGATCAACGTGATCAAGGAAGTGCGAGCGATCACGTCGCTGGGCCTGAAGGAAGCCAAGGACCTCGTCGAAGGTGCGCCCAAGCCGGTGAAGGAAAGCGTTCAGAAGGCCGAAGCGGAAGAACTGAAGAAGAAACTCGAAGATGCCGGGGCTACGGTCGAGCTGAAATAGCCGTGGTGGTTGCCGGTTCGGATTTGTGAGGACGGCGGTCCGCGCCTTCGGCGCGGGCCGCCGCCGCACGCCTTTCATCCGGCCGGCATGCCGGGTCAAAGAGGCGGCCAGGCCGGTATCAGCGGCGGAATCAGAGGCGGGACGGCCCAGGCGGGCAAGCCGGTCGGGCCGGGCCGATAGAGAGTAATCAACAAGGTCGACGTGGCGTGGCCCCTTACGGGCGGCGGATCGCGACAGCAAGGTGAAGGATCAAGGCATGGCCAAGTCCCTCAAGGGTCGGAAGTTGATACGCAATGATTTCGGGCGTCTCGGCGAGGCGACGACGATGCCGAACCTGATCGAGGTTCAGTGGAATTCATGGGATCAGTTCCTGCAAAAGGACGTGCCGCATCCGGAGCGCGAGAATCTTGGCCTGCAGGAAGTTTTCCGGTCGGTCTTCCCGATCCGGGATTTCAGTGAGCGGTCCCAGCTTGATTTTGTCAGCTACGAGCTTGAGAACCCGAAATACGATGTGGACGAGTGCCAGCAGCGCGACATGACCTATGCGGCGCCGCTCAAGGTGACGCTGCGTCTCGTTGTCTGGGATGTTGACGAGGACACCGGCGCCCGTTCCATCCGCGACATCAAGGAGCAGGATGTCTACATGGGCGACATGCCGCTCATGACGGACAAGGGCACATTTGTCATCAACGGCACGGAACGTGTCATCGTCTCCCAGATGCATCGTTCGCCGGGTGTCTTTTTCGATCACGACAAGGGGAAAACCCATTCTTCCGGCAAGTATCTTTTCGCGGCCCGCGTCATTCCTTACCGGGGCTCCTGGCTCGATTTTGAATTTGATGCGAAAGACCTGGTGCATGTCCGCATCGATCGCCGCCGCAAACTGCCGGTAACGACGCTGCTGCTCGCGCTCGACAGCGAGGAGTCTGTGGTGCGCCGGGCCGAGGCGGCCGCGCGTGGCGAGACTCTCGATCCGACGACAATCGAGGGCATGCCGAAGAGCGAAATTCTCTCCTACTTCTACGAGACGATCCGCTTCAAGCGGGTGAAGGACGCCTGGCGGAAGCCGTTCGATCCCGCGTCGCTGCGGGGTGTCCGGCTGACCCACGATCTGGTCGACGCCAAAACCGGCGACGTCGTGGCGGAAGAGGGCAGCAAGATCACGCCGCGTATCCTGCACCAGCTCGAGGAGCAGGGCCTCAAGGAACTTCTGGTCGCGGATGAGGAGTTGCTCAGCCACTATGTCGCGGTCGATCTCGTCAACGAATCGACGGGTGAGATCTATGCCGAGGCCGGCGACGAGCTGACGGAAGAGATGCTGGAGAACGCGGTTGCCGGCGGCGTGCGGGAGGTGCCCGTCCTGGCGATCGACAATCTCAATGTGGGCCCCTATATCCGCAACACTCTGGCGTCCGACAAGAACGCAAGCCGCGAGGACGCGCTGATCGACATCTATCGCGTCATGCGGCCGGGCGAGCCGCCGACCCCCGAATCAGCCGAGGCGCTGTTCCAGGGCCTCTTCTTCGATTCCGAGCGCTATGACCTTTCCTCCGTCGGGCGCGTCAAGATCAATGCGCGACTCGATCAGAAGGCGGACGTCAGCCTGCGCGTCCTTACCAAGGACGACATCCTGGCCATCGTAAAGGTGCTGGTCGGCCTGAAGGACGGTCGCGGTGAAATCGACGACATCGACCACCTCGGCAATCGTCGCGTGCGTTCCGTTGGCGAATTGATGGAAAATCAGTACCGCGTGGGCCTGTTGCGCATGGAACGCGCCATTCGTGAACGGATGAGCTCGGTCGATATCGATACCGTGATGCCCCACGATCTGGTCAACGCCAAGCCGGCGGTAGCGGCCGTCCGGGAGTTCTTCGGCTCGAGCCAGCTCTCGCAGTTCATGGATCAGACCAACCCGCTCGCGGAAATCACGCACAAGCGGCGCCTGAGCGCGTTGGGCCCGGGCGGTCTGACGCGCGAGCGGGCCGGGTTCGAGGTGCGCGACGTGCACCCGACCCATTACGGCCGGATATGCCCGATCGAAACGCCTGAAGGGCCGAATATCGGGTTGATCAATTCGCTCGCGACATTTGCGCGGGTCAATGAATACGGCTTCATCGAAAGCCCTTACCGCACGGTGGTCGATGCCAGGGTGACGGACGAGGTGACCTATCTTTCGGCCATGGACGAGGGCCGCTACACGGTCGCTCAGGCAAACGCGCATCTGAACGAGAAGGGCGAATTCATCGATGATCTCGTGAGTTGCCGGCGGGCGGGCGAATTTGTCATGACCCGGCCCGAGGACATTGACCTCATCGATGTTTCGCCCAAGCAGCTCGTTTCAGTTGCCGCCTCGCTCATCCCCTTCCTGGAAAATGACGACGCGAACCGGGCTCTCATGGGCTCCAACATGCAACGTCAGGCGGTGCCGCTTATCCAGGCTGAAGCGCCTCTTGTGGGAACCGGCATGGAAGCGGCGGTGGCGCGGGATTCGGGCGTGGCCATCTCGGCCCGGCGCAGTGGCGTGGTCGACCAGGTGGACGCGACCAGGATCGTCGTCCGGGCCACCGAGGAAACCTCGCACTCCGCCTCGGGCGTCGATATCTACACGCTGCAGAAATTCCAGCGGTCCAACCAGAACACCTGCATCAATCAGCGTCCGCTGGTGAAGAAGGGCGATGTGGTGGAAAAAGGTGACATCATCGCCGACGGACCTTCGACGGAGCTTGGCGACCTGGCGCTCGGGCGCAATGTGCTCGTCGCGTTCATGCCTTGGATGGGCTACAACTTCGAGGACTCCATCCTGATCTCCGAACGTATCGTGCGCGACGACGTCTTCACCTCGATCCATATCGAGGAATTCGAGGTCATGGCGCGGGATACCAAGCTGGGCCAGGAAGAAATCACGCGTGATATTCCCAATGTCGGAGAAGAAGCGCTGAAGAACCTCGATGAGGCGGGAATCGTCTATATCGGGGCCGAAGTGGAGCCCGGCGACATTCTGGTCGGCAAGGTCACGCCGAAGGGCGAGTCGCCGATGACGCCGGAAGAAAAACTCCTCCGCGCGATTTTCGGCGAAAAGGCCTCGGATGTGCGCGATACGTCCCTCAAGGTGCCGCCCGGTGTGAATGGCACCGTGGTCGAGGTGCGCGTCTTCAACCGTCGCGGCGTGGACAAGGACGAACGAGCGGTTGCGATCGAGCATGCCGAGATCGAGCGCCTGGCGAAGGATCGCGACGACGAGAAGGCGATCCTCGAGCGCAGCTATTATGGGCGTTTGAAAGAGCTTCTGCTCAACCAGACCATCCAGAAGGGGCCGAACGACCTTGCCGAAGGCAAGAAGGTGACCGAAGGCGTTCTGGCCGAGCTGACACAGGGGCAGTGGCGTCAGATCGTCGTCAAGAATGACACCACAATGGCCTCGATCGAGGAGCTTAACCGCCATTTCGACGACAGTGTGAAAGTGCTGGAGAAGCGGTTCCAGGACAAAGTTGAAAAGCTCCAGCGGGGTGACGAATTGCTGCCCGGCGTGATGAAGATGGTCAAAGTCTTTGTCGCCGTTAAGCGCAAGCTGCAGCCCGGCGACAAGATGGCCGGCCGCCACGGCAACAAGGGTGTGATCTCCAAAATCCTTCCGATGGAGGACATGCCGTTCCTGGAGGACGGCACGCCTGTGGACATCGTTCTCAACCCGCTCGGCGTGCCTTCACGCATGAACGTGGGGCAGATTCTGGAAACCCATCTCGGCTGGGCGTCCGCCGGGCTGGGTCGCCAGATCGGTGAGATTGTCGCCGATATCCGCAAGGAAGTGCCCGACACCAAGGCACTCAGGGCCTTCCTGAAGGAGATCTATGGGGAGCGTAATTACCAGCGCGAGTTCGACACGATGGATGACGAGGATATCCTCGAGGTGTGCGAGCGCATGAGCCACGGTGTCCCCATGGCGACGCCGGTTTTCGACGGGGCCAGGGAAGACGATATCGTGCGCCTTCTGGAGAAAGCCGGCCTCGATTCCTCGGGCCAGGTGACGCTGATCGACGGACGGACGGGCGAGTCGTTCGACCGCGCCGTGACGGTCGGCTACATCTACATGCTCAAGCTTCATCACCTGGTCGACGACAAGATTCACGCGCGTTCCATTGGGCCGTACAGCCTTGTGACCCAGCAGCCGCTTGGCGGCAAGGCGCAGTTCGGTGGCCAGCGGTTCGGCGAAATGGAGGTCTGGGCTCTCGAAGCTTACGGCGCAGCCTACACCCTCCAGGAAATGCTTACCGTGAAGTCCGACGACGTGGCGGGCCGCAGCAAGGTCTATGAAGCCATCGTCCGGGGCGAGGATACGTTCGAAGCCGGCATTCCGGAAAGCTTCAACGTTCTCGTCAAGGAGCTGCGTTCGCTCGGCCTCAACATGGAACTGGCGGAAGAGGGCAATTAGCCCCAGCCGTTCGGCGGCCGGCAGGCGGCTGCGGAACGGGTGTTCGACCGAAAGGTCACTGGAAAAAATGTCGCCGGAAGACATCGGGCGACGGCGCGCTACCCCGGCGCAGGACTAGGAGTTAGTTGGTCATGAACGATTTGATGAAGATCTTCGGTCAGCCGAGCGGTCCACAGAGTTTTGATCATATCCGGATCTCCATCGCCAGCCCCGAGCGAATCCGGTCGTGGTCGTTCGGTGAGATCAAGAAACCGGAGACGATCAATTACCGGACATTCAAGCCTGAACGGGATGGCCTGTTCTGCGCGCGTATTTTTGGTCCGATCAAGGACTACGAGTGCCTGTGCGGCAAGTACAAGCGCATGAAGTATCGCGGGATCATCTGCGAAAAATGCGGCGTCGAGGTCACCCTGTCCAAGGTGCGGCGTGAGCGCATGGGCCATATCGAGCTCGCGGCGCCGGTCGCCCATATCTGGTTCCTCAAGTCGCTGCCGAGCCGGATAGGCCTGCTGGTGGACATGACCCTCCGGGATCTCGAACGGGTCCTGTATTTCGAGAACTACGTCGTCCTCGACCCGGGCATGAGTGCGCTCGAGAAATACGAGCTTATGAACGAAGACTCGTATCAGCAGGCGCTGGATGAGTACGGCGAGGGTACGTTCGAAGTCGGCATCGGGGCGGAAGCGATCAAGAAGCTTCTGGCCGAAATCGACCTGGAGCAGGAGCGCGACAAGGTGCGCCAGGAGCTGGCGGAGACCGGATCGGAAGCGAAGCGCAAGAAATTCGTCAAGCGTCTCAAGCTGCTCGACGCTTTCATTAGCTCGGCGACGCGGCCCGAATGGATGATCCTGGACGTGGTGCCGGTTATCCCGCCCGAACTGCGTCCGCTGGTGCCGCTGGACGGCGGCCGGTTTGCCACGTCGGATCTGAATGATCTCTATCGTCGGGTCATCAACCGGAATAACCGCCTGAAACGGCTCATCGAACTGCGCGCGCCCGAAATCATCGTACGCAACGAAAAGCGGATGCTGCAGGAGTCTGTCGACGCACTGTTCGATAACGGACGGCGCGGGCGCGTGATCACCGGCGCCAACAAGCGGCCATTGAAGTCCCTTTCCGACATGCTCAAGGGCAAGCAGGGGCGCTTCCGGCAGAATCTGCTGGGCAAGCGCGTCGATTATTCAGGCCGTTCCGTCATCGTCGTGGGTCCCGAACTCAAGCTGCATCAGTGCGGCCTGCCCAAGAAGATGGCGCTCGAACTGTTCAAGCCGTTCATCTATTCGCGCCTCGAGCGCTACGGTCTCGCCACCACAATCAAGGCGGCGAAGCGCATGGTGGAAAAGGAGCGGCCCGAGGTCTGGGACATCCTGGAAGAGGTCATCCGCGAGCATCCGGTGCTTTTGAACCGGGCGCCGACGCTTCACCGCCTGGGTATCCAGGCGTTCGAGCCCGTTCTCATCGAGGGCAAGGCGATCCAGCTCCATCCGCTGGTCTGTGCCGCCTTCAATGCGGATTTCGACGGCGATCAGATGGCGGTACATGTGCCGCTGTCCCTCGAGGCGCAGCTCGAGGCCCGGGTGCTGATGATGTCCACCAATAACATCCTCAGCCCGGCCAATGGCAAGCCGATCATCGTGCCGTCCCAGGATATCGTGCTGGGCCTGTACTACATGACGCTCGAGGGCGAGAACGAGCCCGGCGACGGCATGATCATTTCCGACATGGGCGAGCTTAATCACGCGCTCGAGACCGGCGCCGTGGGGCTGCACAGCAAAATTCACGCCCGGTTCGAGACGGTCGACGAGAACGGCAACGAAATTCAGCAGCGGGTCGAAACGACTCCCGGCCGCTTCCTTCTCGGCGAGGTCCTGCCCCGCCATCCGAAGGTGCCGTTCAACGTCGTCAACCGGACCATGACGAAGAAGGAAATCAGCAACCTGATCGACATCGTCTACCGCCATTGCGGGCAGAAGGACACGGTTGTCTTCTGTGACCGGATCATGGCGCTCGGCTTCAACCATGCCTGCAAGGCGGGCATTTCCTTCGGCAAGGACGATTTGATCATCCCCGAATCGAAGCAGGGGCTGGTTTCCGCGACTGAAGCCAAGGTCAAGGAATACGAGCAGCAGTATCTCGATGGCCTGATCACGCAGGGCGAGAAATACAACAAGGTGGTCGATGCCTGGTCGAATTGCACCGATACGGTGGCCGACGAGATGATGAAAGTGATGTCGGCCGACAAGAAAGGGCGGATCAATTCCGTCTTTATGATGGCCGATTCAGGCGCCCGCGGTTCGGCCGCCCAGATCAAGCAGCTTTCAGGCATGCGCGGCCTGATGGCCAAGCCGTCGGGCGAGATCATCGAGACGCCGATCACGTCCAACTTCAAGGAAGGGCTGACGGTGCTCGAGTACTTCAACTCGACCCATGGCGCGCGAAAAGGCCTTGCCGATACGGCGCTGAAGACGGCCAACTCGGGATATCTGACCCGGCGGCTGGTCGACGTCGCGCAGGACTGCATCATCGTCGAGGAGGACTGCGGCACAGAGGCGGGGCTCAACATTCGCGCCGTGGTTGAGGGTGGCGAAGTGATTGCCCCGCTTTCGGAGCGGATTCTCGGCCGGACGACGGTGGAAGAACTGGTCGATCCCAACACCAGCGAGGTGATCGTCAAGGCGGGTGAGACCCTTAACGAGTTCCAGGCGGAGCGGGTGGAGAATGCCGGCATCGATTCGGTCAAGATCCGTTCGGTCCTGACTTGTGAGAACAAGATCGGGGTCTGCGCCAAATGCTATGGCCGTGATCTGGCGCGAGGGACACCCGTCAATATCGGCGAATCGGTCGGCGTCATCGCGGCCCAGTCGATCGGGGAGCCTGGCACACAGCTGACGATGCGGACCTTCCATATCGGCGGTGCGGTGCAGCGCGGCGCGGAGCAGTCGGGTGTCGAGGCCAATTTCGACGGCACGGTCAAGATCCGCAATCGCAACGTCGTCATCAATTCCGAAAAGATTCCGGTCGTGATGAACCGGAACTGTGAAGTGGTGTTGACGGACGAGGCGGGGCGCGAGCGGGCGCGTCACCGGGTTCCCTACGGCACGCGTCTGCTGGCCGATGATGGCGACACCGTCAAGAAGGGCAGCCGCGTGGCCGAATGGGATCCCTACACGATTCCGATCATCACCGAACGCGAGGGTGTTGCCCATTACGTCGATCTGATCGAGGGCGTCTCGATGCGCCAGGTGGTGGACGAGACGACCGGTATCGCCAACAAGGTCGTGATCGACTGGAAGCAGCAGCAGAAGGGTTCGGACCTCAAGCCGCGCATCACGCTGCGGGATGCCGATGGCGAGATCGTGACCCTGCCCAACGGACTTGAGGCGCGCTACTTCATGTCGGTGGATGCGGTGTTGAGTGTCGAGAATGGCATGAGGGTTCAGGCCGGCGACATCCTTGCCCGTATCCCGCGTGAATCGTCCAAGACCCGCGACATCACCGGTGGTCTGCCGCGCGTGGCGGAGCTGTTCGAGGCCCGCCGGCCCAAGGATTTCGCCATCATCAGCGAAATCGACGGACAGGTGCAGTTTGGCAAGGATTACAAGACCAAGCGGCGCGTGGTCGTGGTTCCGACCGATGCCGACAAGGAGTCCAAGGAATATCTCATCCCGAAGGGCAAGCACATCGCCGTCCGCGAGGGCGACTATGTCCAGGTGGGTGATTTGCTGATGGATGGCAACCCGGTACCCCATGACATTCTGAGTGTCCTGGGTGTCGAAGCGCTCGCGTCCTATCTCGTTAACGAGATTCAGGACGTCTACCGGCTGCAGGGTGTCAAGATCAACGACAAGCATATCGAGGTGATCGTTCGCCAGATGCTGCAGAAGGTTGAGGTCACCACGCCCGGCGACAGCACTTTCCTCGTCGGCGAACAGGTGGACCGCATGGAGTTCATGACGGCCAACGCCAAGACCGCCGAAGAAGGCGGGGTCGAGGCGACCGGGACTCCGGTTCTCCAGGGCATCACCAAGGCCTCCCTGCAAACCAACTCCTTCATCTCCGCGGCCTCCTTCCAGGAAACGACCCGGGTGCTGACGGAGGCTTCGGTCCAAGGGAAGACCGATCCGCTCTCCGGCCTGAAGGAGAATGTCATCGTCGGCCGCCTCATTCCGGCGGGGACCGGCTCGGTGATGAACCGGATGCGCCAGATTGCGGCGGAAAAGGACCGCGAAGTGCTGGCAGCCCGGCAGGCCCAGCTCGAGGCGGCTCAGCAGGCGGCCGAGCTTGCGGCCGCCCAGCGGGCCGAGGCCGAGGGCTCGGGCACGGAGGATGGCGAGGACCAGTCACGGATCGCCTGAGGCGGGCCGGCGCCGCCCCCGGGCCGGGGGCGGGCGGCTTGACCACCGTTCCACCCCGAGAGCCGCGGGCGACCGCGGTTTCATGGGTGGTGGCGGGGGGCCGGACTCCCAGGGCACGGCCTTTTCCGGCGGTATCGCGAGGAAGCCGGCGCCGGGGCCGGTGGATAAGCCGGTAAGCATTGGAAAACCGGGAAAAAAACCGATTCTGGCGCTTGACGGGCATGGGGTGCATACATAGTATGCGCCCACCTTTCCGGGAGCTGGTGGTGAAACGTCCGTTTCAGACGCAGCGCCCAACGTCTCAGACGTTTGAAAAATAGAGCTTTTTGGCTCGCGAGAGAACAAGCGCCGCCGGGCGGTGGACAGTTCGCCGGTGGCGCGACGCAGTTGGCGCCGGCCCGATGAGGGGCCGGGACCGGCATGCGCCGGACGCGCGCTCGCACGCGCGGGACAAATTTTGGAAAGAGCGCCGGGTTCGGGGCTTTCGTTTAGACAAATCGAGGTCATTGCAGATGCCGACCATCAACCAGCTCGTCCGCAAGGGGCGGGTCCGCCCGAAGGAGCGCAACAAGGTGCCGGCGCTCCAGGCCTGCCCGCAGCGCCGGGGCGTGTGCACACGCGTTTACACGACGACGCCGAAGAAGCCGAACTCAGCCTTGCGGAAAGTGGCCCGCGTCCGGCTTACCAACGGTTTCGAGGTCACGAGCTACATTCCTGGCGAGGGCCATAACCTGCAGGAGCACTCCGTGGTCCTGATCCGAGGCGGGCGCGTGAAGGACTTGCCGGGCGTCCGATATCATGTGGTCCGTGGCACCCTCGATACCCAGGGTGTGAAGGACCGCCGCCAGCGCCGTTCGAAATACGGCGCCAAGCGGCCGAAATAGGGGGCTGGGATGTCACGTCGCCATCGTGCCGAACGACGGGAGGTCATGCCGGATGCCAGGTTTGGCGACCGGGTCCTGACCCGCTTCATCAATGCCCTGATGTCGGATGGCCGCAAGGCCACGGCGGAAGGGATCATGTATGGCGCCCTGACTACCATCGCGGACCGGACGGGCCAGGACTCGCTCAAGGTTTTTCGCGACGCGCTTGGAAATGTGCGCCCCAATCTGGAAGTGCGTTCCCGCCGGGTCGGCGGTGCCACGTATCAGGTGCCGGTGGAAGTGCGGGCGGACCGGGCGCAGGCCCTGGCCATCCGCTGGCTGATTCAGGCGGCCCAGAGCCGGTCGGAAAAGACAATGTCGGACAAGCTGTCCGGCGAATTGGTGGATGCGGCCAATAACCGGGGCGCAGCCATCAAGAAGCGCGAAGACACGCACCGCATGGCGGAAGCAAACCGCGCATTCTCTCACTACCGCTGGTAACGGATCCGGCGGCAGCTGTTTTTACGGAACAAGGCAATGACACGCGAAACCGACATCACCCGTTATCGCAATATCGGCATCATGGCCCACATCGATGCCGGTAAGACAACGACGACGGAGCGGATTCTTTTTTACACTGGCCGATCCTACAAGATCGGCGAGGTGCACGACGGTGCCGCGGTCATGGATTGGATGGAGCAGGAGCAGGAGCGCGGCATCACCATCACATCCGCCGCGACCACAGCGTTTTGGCGCGAGCATCGGATTAACATTATCGATACGCCGGGCCATGTCGATTTCACCATTGAGGTGGAGCGCTCGCTCCGCGTCCTCGACGGCGCCGTGGCGGTCTTCGACGGCGTCGCTGGCGTAGAGCCGCAATCGGAAACAGTCTGGCGCCAGGCCGATAAATACGGCGTCCCCCGCATCTGCTTTATCAACAAGCTGGACCGGATGGGCGCCGATTTCTTTTACTGCGTCCGGACGATCATCGATCGTCTTGCTGCGAAGCCTCTCGTGCTGCAATTGCCGATCGGCGCGGAAGCCGATTTCGTGGGTGTCGTGGACCTTGTCGAGAACCGGGCCATTGTCTGGAAGGATGAGACCCTCGGTGCGGAATTCGAGTACCGCGAAATTCCCGCCGACCTGAAGGCCCAGGCCGAAGAATATCGTACCAGCCTGATCGAGGCGGCCGTCGAGCTGGATGACGAGGCGCTGGAGAAATATCTTGGCGGCGAAGAGGTCGATGGCGACACGCTGCGCAAATGCATCCGCAAGGGGACGCTTGAAGGCGCCTTCGTTCCGGTCATGTGCGGCTCGGCCTTCAAGAACAAGGGTGTTCAGCCGCTTCTGGACGCGGTTGTCGACTATCTTCCGTCACCGGTCGACGTGCCGAGCGTTCGGGGTGTTGACGCCAAGTCGGGCGACGAGATGACTCGTCCCAGCGACGACGACCAACCGCTCGCCGGCCTCGCGTTCAAGATCATGAACGATCCCTTCGTAGGGTCTCTTACGTTTGTCCGGATTTACTCGGGCATCATGACGACGGGGTCCTCCGTCCTCAATTCGGTCAAGGGCGAGCGCGAGCGCATCGGGCGGATGCTGCTGATGCACGCCAACCACCGTGAAGACATCAAGGAGGCAACGGCGGGCGACATTATCGCCGTGGCCGGGCTCAAGCAGACGACGACGGGGGATACCCTCTGCGCGCCGGAAAAGCCCATCATTCTCGAGCGGATGGAATTTCCCGACCCGGTGATCGAGGTCGCGGTCGAGCCCAAGACCAAGGCCGATCAGGAGAAGATGGGCGTCGGACTGAACCGGCTGGCGGCCGAAGACCCCTCCTTCCGGGTCGGCACCGACGAGGAAAGCGGACAAACGATCATCAAGGGAATGGGCGAGCTTCACCTCGAAATTATCGTCGACCGCCTGCGCCGCGAATTCAAGGTCGACGCGAATGTCGGCTCTCCGCAGGTCGCCTACCGCGAAACAATCACGCGCGCCTCCGACATTGATTATACCCACAAGAAGCAGACGGGTGGTTCGGGGCAGTTTGCCCGGATCAAGATCCGTTTCGAGCCGCTCGAGCCGGGCTCGGGCTTTATCTTTGAAGAGACAATCAAGGGCGGCAACGTCCCGACGGAATACATCCCGGGCGTTGAAAAAGGCCTCAAGCTGGCGAACGACGCGGGCATTCTCGCCGGATTTCCGGTGATCGACTACAAGGCGACCCTTTATGACGGCGCCTACCATGACGTTGATTCGAGCGTCCTCGCCTTTGAAATCGCCGCTCGCGCCGCTTTCAAGGAGGGCATGCAGAAGTCAGGCCCGGCGCTGCTGGAGCCCATCATGAGCGTTGAGGTGGTGACGCCGGAAGATTACATGGGCGACATCATTGGTGACCTCAACAGCCGGCGGGGCCAGGTCAGCCATATGGATCAGCGCGGCAACGCGCGCGTGATCGACGCAATGGTGCCGCTGGCGAACATGTTCGGTTATGTGAATACGCTGCGCTCGGCCAGCCAGGGACGGGCGACGTTCACGATGCAATTTGATCATTATGCCCAGGTGCCTCAGCAGGTCGCTGATGAGGTCCGGGCGAAACTCGCTTAAGCCAAGAGATTAAGGGCGGGCCGGAGCCAAAGCCCCTACGGAGAACGTTATGTCTAAGGGTAAATTCGAGCGTACGAAGCCTCACTGCAATGTCGGGACGATTGGTCATGTTGACCACGGGAAGACGACGTTGACGGCTGCGATCACGAAGGTTTTGTCTGCGAGCGGTGGCGGGGAGTTCACGGATTAC
>JAVJVX010000009.1:300000-519521 GCA_040220875.1 Alphaproteobacteria bacterium
CTTTTTATGAAACTCAAGAGAACTTTGTTACTGTAACGGCCGGCTGCGGGTTGGGACTTTGATTCAAATCAAGGTCTCCCGTTTCAACGCCTGGAGGCGGGGTTGCCCCCGGCAGATAAGACGGGGTCGACGTTCTCCGCTCGAGACCGTGAATCCGGGGAACCCGGGGAGGTTTGATGTCAATCAAACGGCCATTCTATAGTCGGGCATTCGGGACTGCCGAGTATGCCCATCCCTGCCGAGACGTCCGGCATACCGGAAGCAAGGCACAATGACCGGTAACGACATCACACTCATGACGCTGGGCGGGTTACTGCTTCTCGGCCTCGCCACCGACGCATTTGCAAGATACACACCGCTCCCGCGCGTGACGCTCCTGGTCCTGTTCGGCGTGGCGGTCGGTCCAACAGGCTTGGACCTGCTGCCCGTCGAGATTGACCACTGGTATGCACTCTCGGCCGATATTGCACTCCTGATGATCGGATTCCTTCTCGGTAGCAAACTCTCGCTCAAGAACCTGAGAAAGACCGGCTCGCAAGTGCTCTGGATTTCATCCCTCGAAGTCATCGGTGTTGCGGCCATCATGTTCGCCGGCCTCGTTGCCCTTGGCTTCGATGCGACCATAAGCCTTCTGCTGGCGGGGATAGCCCCTGCCTCCGCACCCGCCGCTATCGCAAATGTTGTCGACGAGGTGCCCCACAGGGGACGCTTCACCGAATTGCTGCTTGAAGTCGTCGCGGTAGACGATGCATGGGGTCTTATCGCCTTCAGCGTATTCCTTGCCTGCGCCCAGGCCATGGCCGGCGGCGACATGCTGAGCGCCCTCAGCTATGGCGGCTGGGAGTTGGGCGGCGCGCTTCTGGTCGGCGCTGCCATCGGTCTTCCCGCCGCACTTCTGACCGGGCGTGTCGCCCCTGGCCAGCCCACGCTGACGGAAGCACTTGGCGTGGTGCTATTTTGCGGAGGCCTCGCGCTCTATCTCGAAGTTTCCTTTCTTCTGTCCGCCATGATCGCGGGGACAATCATCGCAAATTTCGCGCACCATCATGAGCGGCCGTTTCATGAAATCAGCAATATCCAGTGGCCATTCATGGTGCTGTTTTTTGTCCTCGCCGGAGCCTCACTTCATTTCGAGACACTTCTTGGCGTCGGCCTTATCGGGGCAGCATATATATTTTTGCGGGTCGTCGGGCTTACGAGCGGAGCCTGGCTCGGTGCCCGGATATCGGGATGCGAACCGGCCCATTGCCGGTGGATTGGCCTTGCGATCACACCACAGGCTGGCGTGGCTCTTGGCATGGCGCTTGTCGCAGCCAGCCGATTCCCCGAACTCCGAGATCAGATCATGCCTGTCATCATCGGCACCACAGTCATCTTCGAGCTTGCGGGACCGATTCTTACCCGGCTTGCGATCCTTCGCGCGGATCAGGCGCAACCCCCTCGAGCACGGAAACCGGAAAGCGGGTGAGCAGATGACCGACATCAAGCACGTCATCCGCCTCATGGATCTGGCCGGTCACGACATCCTCTAAAACAAGAGGCCGCGCCAGGCGGGGCAGACTAACCACCGTTCCTTCCCAGGCCCTGGCTGGTACTAATGGCCGATCGGTCCCGCGCAGCATCGAAAACGCAAGGCGCGGCGCGACGACAATGGCGAGAGCACCGCCCCGCCGCCGTGCAAAAGCGATCACATGACCCGCACGGGTGCCCGTGACTTCAAGCGGCACATACGCGCCCTCAGCGAAAAGCGCCGGGTGGCGGCGGCGCAAGGCCAGACCAGCACCGGTCAGAGCCATTTTGGGCCGGCCGTCAACCCAGCCCGACACCAGAGCCTCGGGCGCCGCCTGGGAAAGCCTCGCGAGGCAGCCCGCACGGCGGTCGAAATCAACCTGGCCCCGATTATCCGGGTCAACCAGACTCACATCCCAGAATTCCGTCCCCTGGTAGAAATCAGGCACGCCGGGCGCGATCAATTTGACCGCGAGTTGCGATAACCCGTTCAAAGCGCCCGCCCGCCAGATCGGCTGCGCGGTCGCGACGAAATCCTCCAGAAATCCGGCGGATGCTTCAAGGGAGAGCGCTCGCTCGACAAAATTGCAGACGGCCGCTTCATAGGCGACATCAGGGGCAAGCCAGTTGGTCCGCTGTTTGGCCTCGCGCGTGGCTTTCTTCATGTAGCGCACCATCCGCCGACACAACTCGGCCAGGTTGTGCGGATCATGCCGCCACGATGAGCCCTCGACCAGCGGAGCCGGCCAGGCGCCCAAAAGGGACTGATAGAAGAGCCATTCGTCGTTGCGTGTCGGAGCCCGGCCGCAAGCCAGGTCCCGGGCATGGGGAGAATTCTGGTCGGACCAGCGGGCCACCGCGCACGCCCAGTCTTCTGGCATCTCACTCAGGACATAAAGCCGCGCACGGGCATCCTCTCCCCGCTTGGTGTCGTGGGTCGATGTTGCCGACAGGCCGGCAGGTTGCTCACGACCACGTTTGGCCATGGTGTCATGGAAATGTGCGAGGGGCGCGCCGAAACGGCCGGGCGCGCCGCCAACCTCGTTGAGGGCGATAAGCCGGTTGAAGCGGTAGAAAGCCGTGTCCTCGACCGATTTCGCCATGACCGCCCCTGTCGTCTGCTGGAAGCGTATCGAAAACGCGGCAACCCGGCCCGGGTCCATGTCTGACCGGGCATCACGGCAAACGAGGTTCTTGACAAATTCGACAGCACGGCCGTCTCCCGTCTCATGTCTCTCGCGGACATTTCGGGCGGCGCTGTCCATCAGCGCCCGATCTGCCCGCATCGCGCCGCCCGCGTCTACATAAGTTCGATAAACCGGCAGCGCCGCAGCCAGCGCGACGATCGCCCGGCGCAACGTGTCGGCGCCCAGATCACGGGCCGACGCATCCTCAAGCGCGATCTTCTGCGCCATCTCGGTAAGTGTCTCGAGCTCGGCCGCGAGATTATAGCTAAAGACTTCCCGCTTGGTTTCGCCCACCACCTCTGCATAATCTTTTTTCTCACCCGAGAAATCTCTATAAGCAGCAGTCATCGCCTTTTCGCCGCCCGGCCACACGAGAACCCCGGCCAGGGGCGCGATAAACTCATATCCCGTAGTGCCTGCGACCGGCCACTCAGAGCGGAGTGACTCGTCAGGGCCAAGAATTTTCTCTACCAGAACGTAGGCAGCACCGGCGGGGAAAATTGTTTGAAGCCGCGCCAGATACTCACGGGGATCGGCCAGCCCATCCACGTGATCGACCCGAACGCCGGCAACATCTCTGGCAGACAGAAGACGGCCCAGCAGGGCGTGCACCGCGTCGAACACGGCCCGATCCTCCACGCGCAGGCAAATCAAATCGGTAATTTCAAAGAACCGGCGATACACCAGGTGCTCGCGCCCAAGTCGCCAGTCCGCGAGCCGCCAGGTTTGAGCTTCGTGCACGGCATGGAGGCGATCGCGTTCCGCTGAGATGGTCGAAGCGGCCACCTGCAACGCCGCTCCCGTTGCCGGCGTTTCCGCCAGCCTGGCGAGCCGGCGCTGAAGCGGGGGTGCCCCGGCCGGGCCCGCCGCCCGAAAAAGCGCCCCCAGTTCTCCCAGCATCGTGTTGCCACCGGCCTCGAGCACCAGGGCGTAGGAAGGTGGCGTAAGGGGCAACCGGCTGTTCCCATGGGTAAACAGGAAGCGTCCCGTCCTGGCGTCGAACGAGACCCCCAGTTGCCCTGCCTCGAGAGCTTCTCCGTAGGGTATCGGAAGAACTGGCAGGATCAGCCGGCCCCCGGACCAGTCAATATCGAAGAAACGGGCATAATCGCTCGCCTCACCCCATTCCAGAACCGACTGCCACCAGGGATTGTTTTCCGAAGTCCCCATATGATTGGGGACGAAATCGACGATCATCTCGAGCCCGGCCGACGTCAATGCCCGGGAGAGACGTTTAAAGCCCGCCTCGCCGCCAAGCGCCGGCTCCAGCTTCGTGCAATCGCTCACATCATAGCCGTGCTCCGATTCGGGACCCGCTGCGAAAATCGGCGACCCATAGAGATGCGACACGCCAAGCTTCTGCAGATACGGCGCGAGGCCAGCGGCCACCTCGAAGGTTACGCCGTCGCGAAATTGCAGCCGGTAAGTAGCCACGGGCACGGTCATTGCCGAGGCGGTCTTTCTGCACGAACCGCCGCCACGATCGCCTGATAGAAAGGAGACCGCCCCAGGTCCTCGATGTCCAGCGGCAGGCGGCGGCGCCAGTTGGGATATTCGTCATGGGTCCCGGGCACGTTGACGGGCGCCGTCTCGCCACAAAGATCGTCAACCTGAACGCCCAGCAAGTAGGCCGGTGTGCGCGCTAGAAAGCGGTGGATATCGGCCGCCTGTTGCGGGCCGAGGGTGCTGAAACCGTCGCCGGACAATTGCGAGCAAATGCCCTCTTCCGTTAGCCGTCTGACGAGCGCCTCGCGGTCTCGGCGACGCTCTCCCCGGCGACGGACTGATTCCGCGTTATCGATCTGGCCGATCGATCGAAGGAGGTGAATATCCTCTTCCCCCCACCAGGCGAGCAATGGCGGCAAGTCGTGTGTCGACACGCTGGCGAAGCCTTGCTGCACATAGGACCCGGCAGGGTGAAATCCCTTCCTGTCCCGGGCGAAGTACAAAATTTCCGAAGACAGGATGTGAGCCCGCCGCAAAATATCGCTGAATCCTTTTGGCACAGTGCCGAGGTCTTCACCGACGAGAAGCGTCCGGCTCGCTGCCGAAACGTCAGCCAGAACTTCCAGCATTCCCGCGAGCGGATAGAGAACGTAGGCACCCTCATCCGGCGTGCGGCCTTCCGGAATCCAATAAAGGCGATAGATATTCATCGCATGATCGATGCGAAGGGCACCCGCATGACACGTCGCGCGCCCGATCAGAGTGCGGTAGGGCATCATATCTTCCTGTCGCAGCACGCGTGGTGACATGGGCGCCAGACCCCAGTCCTGCCCGGCCTGAAAAAATGCATCGGGGGGCGAACCGATGTGGGCATCCCGCACGACCAGGTCCGGCCGTGACCAGGTGGCTGACCCGTCCGGCGCCGTTCCCACGGCAAAATCGAGATAGAGCCCGATGCGCATCCCGGCATCGCCGGCCCGGCGCATGGCTTCAGCCAACTGTGTGTCCGCGATCCATTGCAGCCAGAGGTGAAAGCGGATATCCGCCTCGTGATCCTGTGCGAACGCCGTGACTGCGGCGCTGTCGGCAGCCTGAAAAGGGCCGGGCCAGCGATGCCAGCCGGCCCCTTTGCCCTGATCCGCCATATGGTGAGACAACGCTTCGAAGCACGCATGAGCCCAAAGCATTTCACTGCCTTCTCGGACGAAGGCATTGAAATCCGACACCGAATTTTCATTCTTGAAGTTTGGCCAGGCCCGACGCAGAACGCGGAACTTGAAGTCCGCCACCGCGCGATAGTCCACGCTCTGACCCGCCCGGAGACTTGAGACTACTTCCGGCCGGAAATCTGGCGGCGTTGAAAGGCCCGGCACGCGATCGATCGCAATGTAAAGCGGATTGAGAAATCTGCGGCTCGACGGGGAGAACGGACTGCACCGGTCCGGGTCTGCACTGAACAGGGCGTGCAGCGGATTGACACCGACAAAGTCGGCCCCATCCTGGGCGGCGATTTCAGCCAACCGGGCAAGATCCTCGAAATCGCCGATCCCGTGGTTCCGCGCCGATCGCAGGCCATATAACTGGCAGGTGATCCCCCAGGCGCGATCTCTTTCCAGCCAGTCCGGCAAAAAGCATTTCAGCCCGGCGGGCGCAACCATACGGTCCGGCTGCGGGGATGGGGCTTGTGCGAGGGCGCGCTCGATATCGGCCTTGGTTCTTGCCGCCACGCCCATTGCTTCGAGCACCTCTCTGACCACTGCGTCACTGACCCGACGGATCCGGCCCCGATCGCTCAAATAACTACGCTGCACGCCATAAGCCGACGCCAGACGCGCCAGAGTGGACGTGTCGCGCGCGCCCGTCATTTCGCCTCCGCCTGCGGACCGCCGTCGTCATTTAGGAAAACGAGCACCGCCCAGCCAGGAAGATCCCCCGCCCCAACCGCCCGGGAAAGGCCTGGCGACGATTCGAACAGCAGCCTGCCCCCACCGCCGGCAAACGCCACCGGGCCCGGGTCGTCGCTCAAATTGGCGAGCATTCTCAGTTCCGCACCGTCCGCCAATTGCCAGACCACGCCGAGCGTCCGGTCATCACGCGTCTCGGCGCGTCCGGCGTGCCCGTCGATACCGGCCAGCCGGGGCGTGATCTCGCCCCGTCGAATTGCGAGGAGCCGGCTGACAAGCTCGTGCCGCGATCGGCCCCGTTTCGAGGCCAGCCTGGTCCAGTCGAGTTGAGACGTGCGAAAGGTCGATTCGGCATTGGGGTCTGGAATACGATCCCGGTTCGCTTCGTCTGCAAACCGCGCGAAGCGGCGAAATTCCCGCCGGCGCCCTTCCCGCACCGCCTCCGCCAGTTCTCCCTGAAAATCGGTAAAAAAACCGAAGGATCGGGTCTCTCCATATTCCTCGCCCATGAACAGGAGCGGAATATGCGGCCCCAGTATGAGGAGTGCCAGAAGTGCCTCTATCACCTGCGCTGGCGCGAGGGTCACGAGCCGTTCGTTGAAGGCCCTGTTGCCGATCTGGTCATGGTTCTGCAGAAAATTTATGAAGGTCGTCGGCGGCAAATGGGCGGATGGAACACCCCTCGGAGAATTATCCCGGAAACGTGAAACCTCGCCCTGATAGACGAACCCTTCGGCCAGGCTTCGGGCCAGCTTTTCCACCCGCCCGGCGGCATAATCAATGTAATACCCCTCTGTTTCACCTGTCGCGATAACATGGGCTGCGTGATGGAAGTCATCATTCCATTCAGCCGTGTAATATCCCGGCGCTTCCACCCGATCCTTTTCGTGGAACCGCGTGAGGTTGCGATCATCCTCCGTCGTCAGGTGGATATGCCGATCGGTGATCCTTGTCCTGACGAGACGGCCGATCTCATCGAGAATATTTACTTCCGATACGTCCTCGATCTGGTCAATTGCATCAAATCGCAGGCCGTCAAACCGGAATTCTTCCAGCCAGTAAAGAGTATTATCCACGAAATAGTCGCGAACCGCCGGGACATCATAGGCGATGGCACCACCCCAGGGCGTCTGGCGTTCAGGATGGAAAAATGACGGCGCGTAATGGTGCAGGTAATTCCCATCCGGGCCGAAGTGATTGTACACGACATCCAGGATGACCATCAGGCCGCGCTCGTGGGCCGCGTCAACAAGCTCTTTCAGGGCGTCCGGACCGCCATAGACATGATGGGGCGCATACATGAGAACACCGTCATATCCCCAGCCCCGGTTTCCCTCATATTGCGCAACCGGCATCAGTTCGAGCGCCGTGATGCCGGTGGCGGCCAGGTGATCGAGCCGCTCGAGCACAGCCTTGAAGGTGCCCGAGCCCGTGAAAGTGCCGACGTGAGTCTCGTAGATCACGGCCTCGGGCCAGGGACGGCCGGGCCAATCCCCACACCGCCACTCATAGGCGAGAGGCTCCACCAGAAGAGACGGACCGTGGACGTCCCCCGCCTGTGCGCGGGCCGCCGGATCGGGCACCAGCATTCCGTCCGGCAGGGAAAATGCGTAGCTGTCGCCGCTTGCCATCTCTGGGATGGCGCACTCGAACCAGCCATCGCCGACCGGATTCATCGCCAACCGGCTTCCCTTGGCGACAAGCCAGAGGCTCTCGACACCGGGCGCCCACAGGCGGAACCTCGCACCACCCCCATCAAGAAGCTCACTCCCCCAAGACTTTCGATAGGCAAAGCGCGCACTCATGACGGACTTGAAGCCAGTAGAAACAAGGACCGTTCGGGAAGAGAAAAAATTTCTTGCGGATGAAAAAACGGCTCGTCCGGATTGATCCGGCCCACTGCCGTATCCACCAGAAGCCGCCAGCGACGGCCCGTTTCTGAAGGCGGCAGGCAAAAATTTGTTGTCGTCGTGCTGCCGTTGATCAGAACGATCGCCTGGTTCAGGGAGGCCTCGCTCAAAAGGAGCCCTATTGTGTCGACTTCCGGGTCGTGCCAATCGTCATCATTCATCTCAGACCCGTCAGGCTTGAGCCAGATCACGTTTTTCAGATTTTGTTCGCCGATTTCCTGCCCGTGCAGGAATTGTGTCTGTCGCAGAAGTGAAAAATTCTTCCGGAGTTGGATAAGGCCTGACATAAACACCGAAAGTGCCAAGTCACGATCCGTGTTGCCGGTCCAGTTCATCCAGACTTCCTCGTTGTCCTGACAGAAGGCGTTGTTGTTGCCGCCCTGACTGCGACCGAGTTCATCCCCCATAAGAAGCATGGGTGTTCCCTGGGACAGCAATAGCGTGGCCATGAGATTGCGGCGCATCCGGTCACGGAGGTCGAGAATTTTGGGGTCGTCCGTGGGTCCCTCTGCGCCGCAGTTCCAGCTTCGATTGTCGTCCTGTCCGTCCTGATTGTCCTCCAGATTGGCTTCGTTATGCTTTTCGTTATAGGAGACAAGATCCTTCAGTGTGAATCCGTCATGGGCGGTGATGAAATTTACGCTCGCCCACGGGCGACGCCCGCTATGGTCGAAGAGATCGGCCCACCCCAAGAGACCACGGGCGAGATCGGGCATCGCGTTCTCCTCTCCACGCCAGAAGTCCCGCACGCTGTCGCGATATCGCCCGTTCCACTCGGCCATGCCCGGCGGGAAGCGTCCCAGTTGATAGCCATCGGGCCCGACATCCCAGGGCTCCGCGATCAATTTGACATCCGAAAGAATCGGGTCCTGCTTGACGGCTTCAAAAAACACTGCCTGATTGTCGAAGGCCTCGCGCTCCCGGCCAAGCGCGGTAGCGAGGTCGAAGCGGAAACCGTCCACATGGGCCTCCTCGACCCAGTAACGCAGCGAATCCATGACCATCTGAAGGACCCGCGAGTTATTCAGATTAAGCGTATTCCCGCAGCCCGTGACGTCGTAGTAATAGCGGGGATCGCTATCGAGAATGTAATAACTGGCGTTGTCCGCTCCCCTGAAGGACAGGGTGGGACCAAGGTGATTGCCTTCGGCGGTGTGATTGTAGACGACGTCCAGGATTACTTCTATTCCGGCCTCGTGAAGGCGACGCACGACAAGCTTGAATTCGTGCAGATCACTGTGCGGCGAGATATAGCGTGTAGCCGGCGCAAAAAACCCGACCGTGTTGTAGCCCCAGTAATTGACGAGGCCTTTCTGCACGAGATAGCGATCGTCAAAGAAAGCCTGGATCGGCATCAGCTCCAGCGCGGTGACGCCAAGCTTGACAAGGTGATCAATCACGGCCGGATTGGCGAGCCCGGCGAATGTTCCCTGAAGGGACTCCGGCAGATCCGGGTGACGCGCTGTCAGGCCCTTGAGATGGGCTTCGTAGATAATGGTCTCCGCCCATGGCCGTCGCGGCCGCACCTCATCCCCCCAGACTACGGACGGGTCGATAACCACGCATTTCGGCATGACGAAGGCCGAGTTGCGTCGATCCATCGAAAGATCTTCGCGCGGATGGCCGATTCGGTAGCCGAACGCTGCATCATGCCAGCGCAGGTCGCCGTGATAGGCCTTTGCATAAGGGTCCAGCAGCAGCTTGTTGGAATTAAACCTGTGACCGGCAGTCGGCTCATACGGCCCGTGTGCGCGGTAGCCGTATAACTGGCCGGGGCGCACGTCGTGCAGGTAACCGTGCCACACCTCATGTGTGTATTCCGGCAATTCGATCCGCTCGAGCTCACGCCGTCCGTTCCGGTCAAACAGACAGAGTTCGACCTTCCGGGCATTTGCCGAGAAGAAGGCAAAATTAACACCGGACCCGTCCCATGTCGCACCGAGCGGGTAAGGCCGCCCTTCACTCAAGCGCCTCACGGCCCGCCTCCCCGGCTTCCCTTCGCCGGCGGATCGGGAGTGAGCACCAGGGTGGCGAGCGGCGGCAGGGTCAGATTCAGTGACTGGTCCCGGCCATGCCAGGGCTTTCGCTCCGCCTCGACCATGCCGCTATTGCCGACATTGGAGCCACCGTAACAGGCACCGTCGGTATTCAGAATTTCGAGCCATTTACCGGCAACAGGAACGCCAATCCGGTAATTTTGATGCACAACGGGAGAAAAATTCGCCACCACGACCACGGGGAGGCCATCCCCCATCCCCTTTCTCAAGTAGACGAGCACATTTTGATCCGCATCGCTGGCGTCGATCCATTCGAAACCCTGCCACTCGCAATCGAGCTGGTGCAGAGCCGGGTACTCCCGGTAGAGCAGATTCAAATCCCGGACCAGATCGCGGACACCCGCATGGAGAGGATCATCCAGCAGATGCCAGTCGAGGCTTCTGTCATGGCTCCATTCCCTTTCCTGGCCGAACTCGCCGCCCATGAAGAGCAGTTTTTTGCCGGGATGCGTCCACATGAAGGCAAAATACGCCCGCAGATTGGCGAATTTCTGCCACCGGTCTCCTGGCATTTTCGACAGAAGTGAGCCCTTCCCGTGAACGACTTCGTCGTGACTGAGCGGCAGAATGAAGTTCTCGCTGAAGGCATAGATAAGGGCGAATGTCATTTGGTCCCGATGGTAGCGCCGAAAAACCGGATCGGTTTTCATGTACTCCAGCGTGTCATGCATCCATCCCATGTTCCATTTGTACCGGAAACCAAGCCCGCCTCTCTCCACGGGTGCGCTCACACCGGGCCAGGCGGTGGATTCCTCGGCAACAGTCGCAGCTCCAGGCACTTCCGAGTGAATGGTGATGTTCATCTGTCTGAGGAAACGTATCGCCTCAAGATTTTCATTACCCCCCTGCTCGTTCGGGACCCAGTCTCCCGGTTCGCGGCTGTAATCGAGATAAAGCATCGACGCCACCGCATCGACTCGCAGCGCATCTACATGATATCGGGAGAGCCAGAACAGGGCATTGGCCTGGAGGAAATTCGAAACTTCCCGTCGCCCGAAATTGTAAATCAGGGTGTCCCAGTCCCTGTGAATGCCGAGGCGCGGATCGAGATGCTCGTAGAGTGCCGTACCGTCGAACCGGGCAAGTCCGTGCGGGTCCGAGGGGAAATGAGCCGGCACCCAGTCGACGATAACGCCAACGCCGGCGCGATGGCACTTGTCCACGAAAAGCGCGAATTCCTCCGGCCGTCCAAACCGGCTGGTCGGCGCGAAGAGGCCGACGGGCTGATACCCCCAGGATCCGGTAAAGGGATGCTCGGAGATCGGCAGCAATTCTATATGCGTAAAGCCCAGATCCTGAACATGGGCGATCAGCCGGTCCGCCAGTTCCTCGTAATTGGGGCTGCTCCCGTCGTCGTGGCGCCACCAGGACCCGGCATGGACCTCGTAGATCGAGATCGGCATCGCCGGATCAAACGCCGTGCCGCGCCAGGCCAGCCAGTCACTGTCGCCCCAGGCATATTCCAGAAGCCCGTGGATTCTGGAGGCGGTTTCGGGCGGCGACTGCTGCTCAAAGCTTACGGGATCCGCCTTGAGCGGCAGAATTTCGCCCCCGCCCCCCAGAATTTCGTACTTGTAAAGGGCGCCCCGCTTTAGGTCCGGGATGAAAAGCTCCCAAAGACCGCCTTCCGGGCGATGACGCATCGGATGTACCCGGCCATCCCAATTATTGAAATCCCCCACGATACTGACCCGGCGCGCGTTGGGGGCCCATACCACGAAGGCGACCCCTTCCACACCCTCAAGCTCCATCGGGTGTGCGCCAAGACGGGTATAGAGGTGCCGATGCGTCCCCTCCGACATCAGGAAAATATCCAGCTCCCCCAGTATGAGGCCGAAGTGGTACGGGTCCTCGATTTCCCGAACCCCGCCCAGCCCCGAAAGACGCAAGCGATAGGGAAACCGGTCGCGGCGTCCGGGAATCGTTCCAGCGAAAAAACCTTCGTCATGCAGGCAAGCGAGAGGGGCGACAATACCCCCGGTTTCCTTGTCAACCACCTCGACCCGACCAGCCCCCGGCGCAATCACGCGCACGGTTACGTCATCTCCGTCGCCGCCATGCATGCCCAGGATGCGAAAGGGATCGCCATGCCGGCCCGACATCAGTCCCATCATGTCTGCTTCAGCAACGATACCCACCTTCCGGCCCGAAATACCGGCCGTCATATCGGGGACTCCTCTTCATTCACAATATCCAGAAGGCCGCGGATCGGGATGAACAGCCACGCCGGACGATGGCTTGCTTCGTATCGCAACTCGTAAACAGCCTTCTGGAGAACAAACATATCCAGCAAGCAAATGGCGTAGTTCCGGTTTTCAGGTTCCGCCATCGCGCCCCTCGACGCATCGAGATAACTTTCAAGAAAAGCCCGGCTCGCCATCGACCGCCAGTCGATGGCACGCTCTCTCTGGCGCTCGCTCAGGGTTCCGGTCACGTCCCTGATACGCGCTATCGCCGCCTGAGCGAGATAATCAAAAGAGCGAACTATCCCCGCGACATCCCGCAGGGGCGAGGTCTTGAGTCGGCGTTCCTCGATCTCGCGTTGCGGCTCACCTTCGAAATCGACGAAAAAAACATCATTCTTACTGATCAGTACCTGACCCAAATGAAGGTCTCCGTGAATCCGCGTGCAGTCACCGACCGGGTCGAGACGCGCCACCCGGGCGATCCGCTCGAGCAACCGGGGTTCGGCTGCCAGAACTGCCCGGATTTCGGCCTGGAGGTCGTCCCCGGCATACCGCGCCGCGGCACGAAGCTCGGAAAGCCCATCGCGAATTTCCTGCGCGGCGGTCTCCGACCAGCCATCCAGATCAGAGCGGCCCACAGGCCGCGTACGAAATCCGGGATCCGTCGTGGAAGTGGCGAAAGCGGCATGGAGCTCGGCCGTGCGCCGACCCAGGACCGGGGCGATATCAAGAGGAAAAGCGAAGTCATTCTTTTCAGAGCCCGTATCCGCCGTAATCGCACAATGAGCTTCAAGATCCCGGCTCAGGGCCTCCAGCAGAACTTCCCACGCATCGCCCTGGTTTGGCACAAATGCGAAGGCGCTCGCGAGGGTCGTGCAGTCACCGCTGCCGTTCCTGAGGGTGACTGCGCCAAGATAGGCGGGCGTGTTTGGGTAACCAGCCGTTTCAGTCAGGAACCGCCCGACTTCCACATCGGGCTGGGGACCGGTTTTGAGGGCACGGTAGATTTTCAAAATGATGGATTCGTCGAGTATCGCTGAAACGTTGCTCTGTTCCGCGAGTGTCCGGCGCACTTCGGCAGGCCGGGGCATCGACCGCAGCCGGTCAGTCGCGTCGATTTCAAGCTTCCCGTCAATCACCTCCCGATCCTCACCCGACCAGATCAGTGCCATCAGGTCGCGTGCGAAATCGTCGTCGAAAGCCGCATCGACGACCGCGCCCAGCCGCGCTCCTCGCCGGGCCCTCGCCAGGGTGTGCGACAGGAGCCGGTTTCCCGGCTGAAGGTTTTCTGCTCCCCAGCGGATCTGCAGTGGCAGGAAATACCGGCCGCCGGCTCCGTCCGTTTCAACATCGAGTATGGTCAGCCCCTGCGTCGTGCCGGCCCGGGCCCCGAGGTAGCGGATGCCGACCTCCTTTATTCTCGAGCCCTTTCCCGCAAACCACCGCTGAAGCGGAAGAAAGCTGGGCAGGATATCTCTTTCGAGCAGACGTCTTTCCCGCCCGACCAGAATATCCCCAACAGCCCCGTGCGGCGCGGTGAGGGTCACGAATTCGGGCAGCACTTCGGGCGGAGGTTCGTGCCAGCTTGGCACCTCCCCCGCCTCTTCTAGCCTGAACCAGTAGAAGCCGTATCCCGGCAGGGTCAGGAGATACGGCAGTTCGCCAATAGGCGGAAAAGGAGTCTGTCCTGACAATTCCACGGGCACGGCACCCCGAAACCCTTCGAGGTCCAGTTCGACCGCCTGGGCGGAACGCGCAAGATTGGCGACACACAAGATTTTTTCGTCACCCAATGTCCTCACATAGGCCAGAATTTTCCTGTTCCTCGGGTAGAGAAACCTCATATCACCGCGCCCGAAAACCGGGTGCTGCGCGCGGACGGCCAGAATCCGTCTCATCCAGTTCAGAAGCGACGACGGGTCACGATCCTGCGACTCGACATTTATGGATTGGTAGCCGTAGATGGGATCCATTACCGGCGGCAGATAGAGCTGCTGCGGATTGGCCCTTGAAAAACCGGCATTCCGATCGGCCGTCCATTGCATGGGCGTCCGGACCCCGTCCCGATCTCCCAGGTAATAATTGTCGCCCATGCCGATTTCATCCCCATAATACAGGATGGGTGTGCCGGGCATGGACAGGAGAAGACCGTTCATCAACTCGATCTTACGCCGGTCGTTCTGCATCAGCGGCGCGAGACGCCGCCGGATACCGAGATTTATCCGGGCCTTGGCATCCTCGGCATATGTCCGCCATAGATAATCGCGTTCTTCCTCGGTAACCATTTCAAGCGTGAGCTCGTCATGATTCCGGAGAAAAATCGCCCATTGGCAGGGAGAGGGTATTTCCGGCATCTGCCGAATGATATCCGTGACCGGGTGACGGTCTTCCTGGGCAACCGCCATGTACATTCGAGGCATCAGCGGGAAATGAAAGGCCATGTGACATTCGTCGCCGTCCCCGAAATAAGGCGCGGTGTCCTCGGGCCACTGATTTGCTTCCGCCAGGAGTAACCTGTCGTCATAATCGCGGTCCAGAACACCGCGAATGGCCTTAAGGACCTCATGGGTTTCGGGCAGGTTTTCGTTGTTCGTACCCTCGCGCTCGATGAGATAGGGAATCGCATCAAGGCGAAGACCATCAACACCCACATCCAGCCAGCGCCGCATTGTCTTGATCATCTCGCTCAGAACACGGGGGTTATCGAAGTTAAGATCGGGCTGGTGGGAATAAAAACGGTGCCAGTAATACGCCTTTGCAACGGGGTCCCAGGTCCAGTTCGAGGTCTCCGTATCGAGGAAGATGATCCGGGTGCCCTGGTAGCGCTGATCCGTATCGCTCCATACATAGAATTCGCGCGCCGCCGACCCCGGTTTGGCCCGGCGCGCCTTTTGAAACCAGGGGTGCTGGTCTGAAGTGTGGTTGATAACAAGTTCCGTGATCACGCGCAGGCCCCGGTGGTGCGCCTCCCTCACCAGCCGGCGAAAATCGCGCATGTCGCCATACGCCGGATTGATGCGCCGATAATCGGAGATGTCATAGCCGTCATCACGCAGGGGCGATGGATAAAACGGCAAAAGCCAGATGGCAGTCGCACCGAGAGCCTCAATGTAGTCGAGCCGCGAAATCAGCCCGCGGAAATCCCCGATGCCGTTGTCCTCAGAATCCTGAAATGCCTTGACGTGCAATTGGTAGATGATGGCGTCCTTGTACCATTCCGGGTCTGGCGCGAGTCTGGTCACGCGGCCGCGGCAGGGTTTTGTCTGGACCAGTTGGGAGGCATCCTGATTCATGGCGACTCTTCCCAGTCCCGGAAAAGGCGCCAGATGGCGTAGGGGCAAACACCGGGGTCGAGACGGACCCGCTGAATCTTGCCGCGCCACTGAAAAACCTCACCGCTCACCAGATCCTCCACCCCGATCGAGGCTTTGTCCGGCAGGTCAAACTCCCACAGTGGCACCTCAATTTCCGCTTCCTGCACACGGTGGGGATCGAGGGAAACGGCGACCAGAACAAAGCTCCCGCAGTCCGGCGTTCGCCGCCCGTAATAGAGAATCTGATCGTTCCAGGCGTTATAGAATTCGACGTTTCGGAAATCCCGAAACGCCGGGTGGGTTCGACGCAGCCTGTTGAGAAGGGCGATATCGTCGCGAATGTGGCCCGGGCGGTCCCAATCCCAGACCCGGATCTGATACTTCTCGGAATCGAGGTATTCTTCGCGGTCCGGAAGGGCGCGCGCTTCACAAAGCTCGAATCCGCAATATATCCCGTAATTGCCGGACAGGGTGGCCGCCAGGACAAGCCTGATCCGAAAGGCCGCACGACCGCCGCTCTGAAGAAAATGCGGATTGATATCGGGCGTGTTTGTAAAAAAATTGGGCCGCATATAGTAACGGCATTCGGTCGTCGTCAGCTCCGTCAGGTACTCCGTCAGTTCCCGCTTTGTATTGCGCCAGGTGAAATAGGTGTAGGACTGCGTGAAACCCACCTTCGCGAGGCGTTTCATCATCTTGGGCCGGGTGAAGGCCTCCGAGAGAAAAATCACATCCGGATAACGGGACTGAACCTCCCCAATCAGCCATTCCCAGAAGGGCAAGGGTTTGGTGTGCGGGTTGTCGACCCGAAAAATACGCACCCGCCTGGCCGCCCAGAACAGGACGACGTCGCGCAGCGCGTGCCACAGCCCGGGGAACGCGTCGCGATAGAAATGGACGTTGACGATATCCTCATATGTCTTGGGTGGATTCTCCGCGAACTTGATGGTGCCATCGGGCCGCCAGTCGAACCATTCGGGATGCTCCTTTATCCAGGGATGGTCGGGCGCACACTGGATAGCGAAATCGAGCGCTATTTCGATGCCTTGCGCAGCCGCCTCGGAGACCAGCCGGTCGAAATCCTCGAAACTTCCGAGGGCGGGATGGATGGCATCATGCCCGCCTTCCGCCGCACCAATGGCGTAGAGACTCCCTGGGTCGCCAGGCGCCGCCTCCAGCGCGTTATTCGGCCCCTTCCGATTGATCCGTCCAATCGGATGGATGGGCGTGAGATAAAGCACATCGAAGCCGAGTTCCCGTACGTAGGGCAGCCGGCGAATGACATCGTCGAACGTGCCGTGGCGCTCCGCCTCCCCTGATTGAGACCGGGGTGTCAACTCATACCAGGCGCTGAAGGCGGCGCGCGGCCGGTCAACGTGGATGGGCAGCACCCTGTCAAACCGCGTCATGTTTGCGCGCGGCCCTGCTCGCAGAAGCCGCCGGGCGACGTCGTCATCAAGGAGAAGCGCAAGCCGTGCCCCGTCGTCAGAGCTGGCGGCCACAGTCTCGAGAACCGCAGCAAGGGCATCGTGGTCGGCTTTGTCCCGGACCGCGAGATTATTCAGCCCCTGACGCAAAAGTTCCTGGCCTTCCGTGATCTCGACCTTGATCGTGTGTCCGGCCGCTAATTTTTTCTTTACGTCGGCCCGCCAGGTGGCAAACAGATCCCGCCACGCAATGACCGTGAACTCATACGGCGCGGCCTCCTCGATCCGAAGAAAGCCTCGCCAGCGGTCGTTATCGTAAAACCGCATCGGGACTTCGGCCCAATCCGCCGAACCCGCCACACAATAGAGCACCGCCGCCCGCAATTCGTCGTGGCCGTCGCAAAAGATGTCCGCTTCGATGGTTATCGCCTCGCCTGGCACAGCCTTGGCCGCAAATCGCCCGCCATTGATTTCCGGGGCGACGTTTTCAATCGCAATCCGCTGTGCCGCTAGCTCCCGAAGCCGCCCGGTCTGGGGGCGGCTGTTAAGCCCGGCGATCCGGTCGGCCTTCATCGATGCGCCTGCCTATCGTTGTGGTCTGCCACTTTCGAGCGTGCTCTGCCCTCCGCTCGACCTCCCTGTGTGCGGGCGGGCGCATACACGATCACGAGCGCCGCTGAGGTCACTGGGCCACTATGGCACCAAGCCTGATAAACAGCCGACGCTCCTTCCGGGAGCGCTTTATATCCCAAAGGGGGTAGGCTGCGGATCGCCGGTCCCTCCCATGCCGCGTATGACGGCCACCGTTTGGTCGGACCGGACTAAGCCAAGGCGCAACACGTCCGAATTTCCTTTAGGCAACCAATCTACAGGAGGCCTCGAACCGAGCTGGTTGATCCTAATCAATGACGACAAAGGAAGAACGCAACAGATTGCGTCAGCGCTTCACGCAAACAACGGCACCTGGGAATCCTGCTATTCCTGCATCGACAGAAATATTCTCGGCAATCGAAAAACGGCGAGAGGCCGGGGGGCCCAGCAACCCAATTGCCTCCTGTCGCCCAACTCCCGATGAGCCCCAGGGGGGGAGAAAACCAACTCCCGGGCCCAGGTCCTCGGGTCCAGGTCCTCGGGTCCAGGCGCCAAAAGCACCCCATCCAGAAACCGCGCCATGACGGAGACGCGCCATGACGCAAGAGCCCAACTTTCCTGGAGATCATGGCCATGCCCCGCCTCGTTCTGGTTTCAAACCGCGTCCCCGCATCGCCCAACCGGCAACCGGCGGGCGGCCTTGCAACCGCGCTGAGCGCGGCCCTCAAGGAATTGGGCGGGATGTGGTTCGGCTGGAGCGGGGACACAACGGATATCCCATCGGGAACCGCGAGACTTCATCACTGTGATAACCAGACCTTAGCCACAATCGACCTTTCACCGACCGAACATGAACTCTACTACAACTGCTTCTCCAATCGGGCGCTCTGGCCCATTTTTCACGGTAGGGCAGACCTCGCGACGGTGCACGCCGAGGCGTATGCCACCTACCGTTCGGTAAACCGGAAATTTGCCGATTCCCTTCTGCCCCATCTTCAGCACGACGATTTAATCTGGGTGCATGACTACCATTTGATCCCCCTCGGCGCTGAACTCCGGCGCCGCGGCGTCCGCTCGGCGATTGGCTTCTTCCTTCATATCCCCTTTCCGGCGCCCGAAACTTTCGCCGCCCTTCCCTGGGCTCACGACCTGGCGCGCGCCCTTATGGATTATGACCTCGTCGGCTTTCAGACCCGAACCTGTCAGCGAAATTTCAGGGAATTCGTCAACCAGAAATTCGCCGGCTTTTCGGGTCGGCCCGGACAACTGCCCGCGGGCGGATTTCCCCGGACAGAAGTGCACCCCGTTGGTATCGACGCGGATTATTTCGCGACGCTCGCAGCCTCGGAACCCGTGGCCGAGCATGCCTCGTACCTGCGCAATTGCCTCAATGGTCAAAGCGGGATCGTCGGGGTCGAGCGCCTGGACTACAGCAAGGGTATCGCTGAACGTTTCCGCGCCTTCGAAATACTGCTCAGGGATTCGCCCGACCTCGCCGGCCAGGTAACCCTTCTTCAGATCGCGGCGCCGTCGAGGCTCGGCGTGCCGGAATACCAGCAACTCAAAGCCGATCTCGAGGCCCTCTCGGGGCGGATCAACGCGGAGTTGAGCCATTTCGGCTGGACGCCCATCTGCTACCTGAACCGGGCTTTCAGCCATCAGCAAGTCGCGGCCATGTTCCGCGCATGTCGTGTCGGCCTGGTCACGCCTTTGCGGGACGGAATGAACCTCGTGGCCAAGGAATATGTGGCGGCCCAGGATCCGACAGACCCGGGAGTGCTGATCCTTTCCGCCTTCGCAGGGTCCGCCGCCCAGCTTGAAGAGGCACTGATTGTCAATCCGTACGATGCTGAATCCATGGCCAGCGCCCTGCGCAAAGCGTTGGTCATGCCACTCGCCGAGCGCCAGGCCAGATGGCAGGCCTTGCGCAAACGGATCGGAACCCACAACGTGCACGCCTGGCGCCGGAACTTTCTACGGTCCCTGCGGGAATCCGCTCATCCGGCACCCGGGCTCAAGCTCCACTCCCTGAAAACGGCCACCGGCCCCGATTCCGCCCGTCCCCTGCCCGCACCACGCTGGCCCGCGCGGGCCGGACGTCCAGAAATCCGGCCGCCCCAATCGTTCGTGCCGCCCGAGCACCTCCTCCAGTTGGACAGAGGCCGGGCGAGCCAGACAGCCAACCGAAATCGCGAGGACTGAGACCGGACTCCGCCACCAGGCCGATCCAGAAGCCCAATACGCAGGCATGAAGGCAGACCATGGACAAGCCAGTTCAGATAACGTTCAAGCACCTCGACTCGGCGCCGGCGGTGGAAAACGAAATTCGGTCGCGCGTCGAGGGGCTGGAAAAGCTCTTCCCGCACATTGTCAGTTGCCGGGTGACCGTCGAAGCACCGCACCGACACCGCCGCCACGGCCAACTCTATAACGTGGGAGTTTTTCTGCACGTGCCGGGACACGACATCACGGTCAACCAGCATGACACGCGGAATGATGCTTACCAGGATATCATGGTTGCCGTGCATGACGCATTTGACGACGCCACCCGTCGTCTTCAGGACGCCGTCAATGAGATGGAAGGCAAGGTCAAGGTACACGCGCCGCCTCGGACCGGACGGATCTGTCGCCTGTTCCCCGAGGCAGATCACGGTTTCATCGAAACCCCGGAGGGCGAGGTCTATTTCCACAGGAATGCCGTGTTGAATGATGCCTTCCCGGCCTTGTCCCTTGGCGACGAGGTTCGACTCGTTGTCGCCGAAAAGGAAAGCGCGCATGGCTACCAGGCCACAACCGTTCACCCCGTCGGCAAGCACCATCCGGTCAAGGGCGGCGCCTGAACCGCCGGCACCCGGATTTTGGGAAGGGCCGGATTGCCTTTCTTCTCGCAACAAACATAGGAAGTAAGATCATGCCCATCTTCGTGATGCTCACCCGACTGAGTCCGCAGGCAGCGACTGATGCCCGGGCGCTCGAGGAGCTCGAGCGCGGCGTGGCCGAGAAGATCGCGTCAAAATGTCCCGAGATCCGCTGGAAATCGAACTATGCGTTGCTCGGCCGCCACGATTATCTCGATATTTTCGAAGCTCCGGATATCGAGACCGCATCGAAAGTCGCGGCGCTCACACGCACCGGCGGCCATGCCCACACCGAGATCTGGCCGGCCGTGCCCTGGGATGACTTCAAGTCCATGATCCGCGCGCTATAGGCGCCGAGAGGATGCCGGCCATTCTGCGGAGGTCAATCCGCAAGCGCGTCAGCCATGCGCCGGCGCAGACCGTTGACGATCCTTTCCGCGTTCGTATCGCCCTTTCCATCCCGCGCGAGCACCGCCGCGTCCACTGCCGGCAGGAAGGACACGCGGACAGGGTGCGGGCGAGGCCAGCGGCGCCCGCGTGGCCAGGCCTCGAAACTGCCCGCTATGACCACAGGCACGATCCGGGCCGGCCAATGATCGGTCACGAGGCCGATCCCGGGCCGGAACGTCCCAAGCCGGCCATCTATCGAACGCGCCCCTTCCGGAAACCAGATCAGGCTCGTTTTCCGCTTCAGTGCGGCCGCACCATAGGCGAGGCTTGAGGCGGCCCGACCAACCGGATCGATTGGAAGGACACGGGCAGCGCGCGAGATGGCGCGGGACAAGGGACCGCGGAACAGCATGCCCGTCCATCCCGCCCAGCAGAAGTGACGCAGCCGGCCCGGCCCCAGGGCCGCGCCAATAATAAGCGGATCGAGATAACTGGCGTGATTTGGGGTAAGCACGCATGGCGCGTCCACCGGCAGGTTTTCCAGGCCCGTGACACGCAACCGGAAAACAGCCCGCACAAGCAACATGTTGAGCGTCGCACCAGCGTAAGCGACGCATTTTCCCAATGGCCCGGGCGGGTCCAACCACCGGCGATCCGACTCGCTCAACACCTGGTCCGGATCGCTTAACGCGGTTTCCAGGTCGATGCCCGGCTCGCTCCCGCCGGTGACCCGCTGCAACAGCTCTCTCACGGTGCGAATCTCGGCGATGGCCGATTCGGAAAGCCCAACGCCCGTGGCCTCGCTGATCTCGAGCGACAGGTTAAGCCATTCGATGGAATCTATACCGATATCCAGCCCCAGGTCGCTGTCAAACGTCAGTCGTGCGCGGCCCGCCCGTTTCCGTACCAGATCGAAGGTCCGCGCCGCCCTTTCATCGGCGAGCAGCGCCTCATCCTCGATCGAGAGTTCCTCGCGGGGCCAGGCCGTATCTTCGGACCGTCCCTCTCCCCGGTCGGCGGCGCCCGCCATGTCATACCGCTCCTCGACGAGATGACGCCGTATCTTGCCGAGCCGGGTTCGCGGCAAGCTTTCCCCAGTCAGGCGGTACTCGGCGAGATTCTGATAGGAAGATAACGTGCGCGATACTTCCCGCACTGCCTCGCGAATCAAGGTCGCCCGGTCATCGCGCGCGCCAAGAGACGGGGCCGGCACGATCAGCCCGAGGATCCGTCCCTCGCGCTCGAATACCGCAATTTCGGAAATGGCCTCGTGGGCGCCATAAGCTTCCTCAATGTCGTCGGGCTGCACATTTTCGCCCCCGGCGGTCACCATCAGGGTGGATTTTCGACCGGTCAGATGAAGGTAGCCCTGATCGTCGATCCAGCCGAGATCGCCGGTACGGAACCAGCCATCGTCTGACAGTACCTCTCGGGTCTTGTCCGGCAGGTTTAGGTAACCGTGAAAGACACCCGGCCCACGGGCGAGAACTTCTCCCGGCCGGTCTGCCGTGCCCGGCGGATCAGTTTTGAGTTCCACTCCCTTGACCGCCCGACCGGCTGTCTCCAGATGCCCTTCCCCCTGGCGGACCAGGGTAAGAAGCGGCGAGGTTTCCGTCAGCCCATAACCTGTCGCTACCTGCCACCCCAGCGCCTCGAGAGTGCGCGCGGTCCGCGGCTTGAGCGCGGCGCCGCCCGACACCACCGTCCGCAGCGCCGGGCCGAAACGGCGACGCAGGGGCCGGAACAGGGCCGGTCCGATCGGCAAACCGTAATCAAGAAAGAACCGGCTGAGCGCGAGGCCGCCATGGTAAAGGGACCGTCCCAAGGGGAGGCTGCTCGAAAACCGAGTCTCGATTCCGTCCGTCAGCGCCTCATAGAGGCGGGGGACGCCGATCATCAGCGTTGCCCTTCCGCGGTTCAGCGCATCCAGAATCTGGCCTCCCGTGAAGCCGGACGGCAACACAAGCGTGAGGCGGAGCGCCAGCGGCGCCAGTATCCCGATGACCAGCGGATACACATGGTGCGGCGGCAGGGGCAGGAGGATCCGGTCATCCCGGCTAACCACCCCAGCGCCGGCGAGGACGCCGAGCTGGTGAATGACGTTCTGGTGGGTCAGGGGGACACCCTTGGGTGGACCGGTGGTGCCCGAGGTATAAAACAGGATGGCCCGATCCTTCGGATCCGTTGCGGAATAAAGCGGTGTCTCCGTTTCCTGCTGTTCTTCTGTCCCCTGCCCGGCGGCTCCCGCCGCCCCAATTCTGGCCGCGATTATTCCGGCCCGATCGCAGGGCGCCTCGAACCGATCTGCCGCATCGGCCCCCAACAGCGCATGCCGCGCGCCGCTGTCCTTGAGGACGTGTTCGAACGACCTGATAGACATCTGAACATCGACCGGCACCGGACAGGCATTACAGTGAAAGAGAGCAAGCAAGTTGGTGACCCAGGCCAGACCGCCCTGGCCGGTCAGGACAACCGGATCACCCGCACCGATTCCCTGATCGCGCAGATGGCGGGCCTGCCGTGCGGCCGCCGCCGTCAGTTCCTCATAGGTCAGCCGCTGCTCTGTCCCGTCCTCGAAGGCGAGAATGGCGGTCCGACTGCCGGCCGAGGAAAGTTCGTTCACGAACGCCTGCAGCGAAGCCGGCGGAGCAAAAATTTCCGAAGAATCCGCAACCATCCGAACAGGCTAGAGTAAAAAAATTTTGTGGCTATGAGGTGGTGTAATGACTTGGGTCACAGAAATAGCTAGGCTTGCTTGCCTGCTTCCTCACCGAAGGGCCGGGAAAAGGCCGGATAGTGCAATCCTCCATCACCCACACAGGCAGAAGGCGCTGCCGGGCTGCCTTGCTGCTGGCCCTCGCCGTCATCGTGGCCGCCTGCGCGCCAGGAGTGCCGCCGCTCGCGTCATCCGTCCCGCCTGCCCCTTTAACCGAAACGGCCTATGTTTTTCGGGTCTCCTGGCATGCAGGCATCGTCGTCGCGCGGCGGGATATCTCTCCCTCGGCGATTCCTGAAATAGCTGATTTTCCGGAAGCCACTTATCTCGAATTCGGCTGGGGCGACCTCGATTACTATCGCGCAGACGACCCCGGCCCCTTCACGGCCCTGAAGGCTGGACTGCTGCCGTCGCGTTCGGTCATGCACATGGCCGCGTTCGACGCCCTGCCGCGTGCGGGAGATCGGCTAGTCGTTCTGCCCCTGTCTCGCGCCGAACTTGCGCGGCTTATCAGTGAGATTGGCGGCTCGTTCGCCCGCCCGTCGGCCGACCAGCCTGCGCTGCCGCTTGGGCCCGGGCTTTACGGGCAGAGTCTTTTTTACGCCGCCCACGGGCCGTTTCACGTCTTCAATACCTGCAATACCTGGGTTGCCCGGAAAATCGCCGCCGCAGGGGTCGAACTGAGCGCCACCGGTGTCGTTACCGCGACGCAGCTCTTCGAGCGCCTCAGGGGCCTGTCGCGTGTTCCCCGCCGCGAGACCGCGCCGCCCGATGGCGGGCCGGCCAATGCGGATGGTTATAAAAGCCCCTGATCCCTCGCCCGGCTGACGGCATGGGTCCGCCGATGAACCCCGAGCTTCTGATAGATCTGGTGGACATACCAGTTGACCGTGCCTACCGCGAGCGACAGGTCGCCCGCCACCTCGCCGTTGGTCATGCCTTGTGCGATCCGGCGCAATACTTCGCGCTCGCGCAGCTTTAACGGCGCGCCGGCACGATGAAGCTGCGGCCTCTCGCCGTCCGGCTGAAGCCCGGCCCGAGCAGCCGACCGCCGCAACAATTCAGGGGGGCACTGGTCCAGAACGATGCGCAGGTGAGAGGCTTCCGTCGCCGACAGCCCGCGGCGGCTGGCCAGTTCGCCAAGCCTGGCGACGACAACGTCACCTTCATCCAGAAAGGGCCGGATGGTTCCGGTCTCGGCCGCAATACGGATCGCGTCCCAGAGTCGGTCCAGGCCCTCTTCCTCGCAGTCTAGCCGGAACAGCATATCGGCAAGGACGATATTGAAATTGCAATCCGACCGCCGATAACCCCGGCGGCGAAGGAAGGCGATCCATGCACGCAGGACGGAAACGGCGCCACTGGCTTCATCCAGCCGGAATGCGACGCGGGCCCGGGCCAGGGCGCGCGCCTCGTCCGCCGAGGTCTGAAGACGTCCGGGATAAAAACCATCGGTCCCGTGATCCAGGAGCCCCTCGCGCCGGGCGAGCGCCAGAAATCCGCTGACATCCCCCTGCAGGCCGAGCCCGCGGAGGCGCTCCTCCACAAGGTGTGCACGCAGACGTGAAAACCCGTGCGCCGCCGCACAGTCGAGCCCCCGCGCGAAAATCTCGGCCACTTCTTCATGCAACCGCCCCATATCGGCGAGACGCATCCCCGCGACATATCCCGCGATCAACTGATCGACCACACCGAGCGTGGTCGCCTTGTTGAGATAGAGCTGGACGAGGCGAACCGCTTCCCCGAGGCGATTGCGCTCATACAGGAACCCCGCAAGCGTGAGCGCCGGCAGGGCCACGAAAGACGAATGCGCGCCGGCATGTTCGCTCGCCGCTTCGACGGCGCCGCGCAAAATACCTTCCACCTGACCGGCCTCACCAATCCCGATCAAGCAGATTGAGGCAAAGGTGTCGCTCCATATCTTGCCGCAATGCTGCCGATTGGACCGGAAAAGCTGTTCGCCGCGCGCAGCGTGATCCCGCGCCGCTTTGTAGGAATAGAGATTGTACTGAGAAAATGCGAAGGCCACATCTGCCGAGCCCTGCAGATACGGGTCGTCGAAGGTCGTTTCCGAGAGAAGGCGTCGCCAGACATCACGCGCCGAAAGCAGCCTGTCGGCGACCATGAGCTTCATGCCTCGGCGATGCGCGATCAGCGCCTCCAGCTCCTGGCCGTGATCCGCTTCCTCGCCCCTGTTGCGACGGACAGTCCGGATCAGGGATTCCGCCTCATCGAAGCGCCATTCATGCACCAGGGCCCAGACGCGGTTGAGAAGAAGCCGCGGCTGGTGGCGGAGAAGCGCCGGCGGCAGCCGTTCGAGCCAATGAAGGACCTCGCCATAATGACCGGTGTAATAAAACTCGTCACAATGCTTGTTGAGGATACGTACGACGCCCTTGAAATCACTCGCCGCAAAACAATGGTGCACGGCCTCGGCCATATATCCGTGACGATTGAACCAGGCCGCCGCCCGACGGTGCAGGCGCTCGACCCGCTTGGCGGGCATGTTCGATGCCAGCCGCTGACAAAGAAAATCCGCGAACAGCGCATGGTAGCGAAACCATTTTCGCTCCGGGTCCAACGGCCAAAGGAACAGGTTTAACCGTTCGATTTCCGCCAGGTGGTGATGGGCGTCCGACTCGCCCGTGACGGCGTCACAAAGGTCGGGGGAAAGCTTTTCCAATATGGCGGTTTTGAGCAGGAAATCCCGAACGCCTTGGGGCATGTTGTGAAATACCTCGTTCAACAGATATTCCGACAGCAACTGCTCATGCGCGCCGAATTCGCTGATGGCATCGAGTGGAACGCGTCCTTCCTTGAGCGCGACCGCAGCCAGCTGCAAGGCGGCGGGCCAGCCCTCGGTCTTTTCCTGAAGCGCGGCGACTTCATCCCTGGAAAGCGAAGCGAGGCCCTGACTTTCGAAAAAAGACAGTGCTTCATTTGGTGCAAATGCAAGCTGCGCCTTACCAATTTCAACAATCGAGTCGTTCAGCCGAAGAGTCGCGCAGTCGAGGGCAGGGCTGACCCGTCCGGCGATGGCAAAGCTGAGCCAGGGGGGACCTTCGCGGAGCAGGAAGCCAAGCCACTCCCAGGACGGGTCGTCCAGGAAATGAACGTCGTCGAGCACGATCAGGAGCGGTTTCTGCGTCGCCGTCAGGGCCCGAACGACTTCTGCCCGATCGGCCAGGGCCATAGCCGGATCCGGAAAACGGCTGGCCACATAGGGGGCGCCCTGTGAGACAGCCTGAAGGAACTCGGTGACGAATTGCTGATAACGGCGGTGCCTGTCGTCGAGGCTGAGCCAGGCCACGTCGGTCCCCTCGTCGTGGACCCGATGCGCGAGCTGGGCCAGCAACCTGGTCTTGCCATAGCCGGCAGGTGCGACCACCGACAGCACCCGCCGGCCCTGATGAATGAAGGGTGAGAGAAGGTGCCCGCGCCCCACCCCGTGGCGCAAATGAAAGGGCGGCAGCGCGTTGGTTTGCGAGACAGCAGCCCGTGTCGGTGCCATGCGGTCATCCCCTCCTGGCGGGCGGTACCGGCCTGGAATCACGGTACTCGGCGCCGGGATGAAAGAAAATACGGATTAACCGAGAGGATATCTATTAACCATTTGTTTTTTCGCGATTTTATTTTTTGATTCTACTGCAGGTCAGCCATGCGAATCGCGGGTGACTCCCGCAAGCACCCTCCCTAGCCTTTCTGCCAACAGCGCCCGGTGTTTTCCGGGGTACCGCACCCGACGGCTAACCGACGAATTGAACGGGAGGATCACTATGGCCCCTTTAGATAACACGACGAGTGGTGACGCCATTGCGGCAAAACTCCGCAGCCAGGGCGATTTCGACGCCAGCCTTCGCCCGCTGGAGGAAGCTTCGACGCTTCCTCCCCTCGCCTACACGTCGGAGGAATTTTATCAGCTCGAAATAGAGCGCATCTTCATGAAGGAGTGGCTCTGCGTCGGGCGCGCCGATCAGATCCCAAACGCGGGCGATTATTACTGCATCGACCTGTTCGATAACCCGCTCGTCATCCTGCGCGACGAGAAAGGCGAGATTCAGGCGCTTTCAACCGTCTGCCGCCATCGCGGCGCCGAGGTGATCCAGGGCTCCGGCAACACCAAGGAGCTTCTGTGCCGTTACCACCTTTGGTCCTATTCACTCAAGGGCGAGCTTTACGGCGCACCGGAAATGGGTGGCGTCAAGAATTTCAACAGCAAGAAAATTTGCCTGCCGCGCCTCAAGGTCGAAGTCTGGCAGGGGTTTGTCTTTGTCAGCTTCAACAAGGACGCCACGCCCCTCAGCCCGCGCCTGAAGGGCGCCGACGAAATTCTCAAGAATTACAAGCTGTCGGAGATGACCACCGTCGTCCTGGCCGAACAGCAGGCGCCCTGGAACTGGAAGTTGATGCTCGACAATTTCATGGAATTTTATCACGTCTTGGGCCTTCACAAGGGCACGCATGACCCGATGCCGACGCAGCTTTCCAAGGCGGACGCTTACAACGGGAATTACGAGCATTCCTTTGGCGAAATTCCGGCCAAACATGGGACGCTTTGGAGCGTCACGGGAGAACATTCGCCGGTTCCCAGAATCCCCAGCCTGACCGAACGCGAGAATCATCTGGGTCAGTTCTTCTGCATCTATCCGAACCTTCTGTTTTTCGTCTCGCCGGAAATGATGGGCTTCTATCGAATATTCCCGCGTTCTCCGGGCACATTCGATCTCACCATCCACGTCTGCATTCCGCCGACCACGGCCGCGCTGCCGGATCTTGAACCGCGACTGAAGTCCGCGACTGACTGCCTGCTCGTGATCCACGGACAGGATTACTGGGCGTGCGAGTCGATGCAGCGCGGATTTTCGTCGACCCTCGCCGAACAGGGGCGCTTCAGCACCTACGACAAGCCCTGTAACCAGATCGCCCGATACGTCATCGAACGCGTCCTCGATGGCAAGGGTCTCTAGGCGGCATGACGGCCATGGGGGGTGAAGGAATTCCGACAGCGGAACCCGGCGGCCGGGAGAGCGCGGTTGACGTTGCCGCATTGCAAGCCACCTTGGCCGCGGAAGGGGTAAAATACTGCCTTGCTGCCTATGTCGACGTGCACGGCGTCACCAAGGGCAAGGCCGTGCCCCTTTCCCATCTGGGACGAATGTCCCGCGGTTCCGAACTATATACCGGCGCGGCACTGGACGGGCTTGGCCAGGGCCCGTCCGACGAGGAACTCGCAGTCATTCCCGATCTTGAAAAGCTGACGATCCTGCCCTGGCGTCGCGATACCGCCTGGGTGCCCGGCGACCTGACCTTCCGCCGGTCCCCCTGGCCCATGTGTGCCCGTACCGTTCTCAAGCAACAGATGGCGCGCGCCGAGCGGTTGGGGTTGCGGTTCAATCTGGGTATCGAGTGCGAAATATATCTGGTGTGCCGGGAAAACGGCACGATCGTGCCGGCCAATCCCAACGATACGCTGGCCAAGGCGGCTTACGACGTCGCCAACTTGCTCGAGAACATGGACTGGCTCGACGAGATCGTCGGCTATATGGACGAGATGGGCTGGGACGTTCATTCATTCGATCACGAAGACGCCAACAGCCAGTTCGAACTGGATTTCGCCTATGCCGACGCTGTCACCATGGCGGACCGTTACACCCTCTGGCGGCTCATGGCCAAGGAGGTTGCGCGCCGCCACGGGTTCGAGGCGAGCTTCATGCCCAAACCCTACAATAATCGCACGGGCAGCGGCGCCCACCTGAACATGTCAATGGAGGACATCTCGACCGGCCGCAATCTTTTCGGCGAAGCCAGCGACCCGCGCAACTGCGGCCTCTCCCCCCTCGCCTACAAGTTTCTGGCGGGCATTCTCAAACATGCACCGGCGATTGTCGCCGTGACCTGCCCCACGGTGAACTCCTACAAGCGCCTGGTGAAGACCGGCTCGATGACCGGGTACACCTGGGCGCCGATCTTCATTTCCTATGGCGGCAACAACCGCACCCACATGCTGCGTGTTCCCATGATAAGGCCCGAGATCGAGGACAGGCAGCCCGGACCCGGCTCGGTCTACCTTTCAAGCGCGCGCGTGGAATGCCGGGCTGCGGATGTTGCATTCAACCCGTACCTCGCCGCCGCCATGATGCTCGGCGCCGGGCTCGATGGTATCGAGAACGATCTCGATCCTGGCGATCCGCACCAGGAAAACATGTACGAGCTGAGCGACGCGGAACTGGCGGCGCGAGGCGTGGCACAGCTCCCGAGGACACTGCTTGAGGCGATCGAGGCTTTCGGCGGTGATTCGCTGGGCCGCGAGGTTATGGGCGACGATCTCTTCGAATCATATATCGCCCTGAAATCCGAGGAATGGTGGCGTTATCACAACGAGATTTCTCCCTGGGAAATTGATTCCTATCTGACGAAATTCGGATGACCGACACGGCGACAAGGGACGAAACCCGGGAAGCGGCGAACGCCAGGGCCTTTTCCCGCATGACGGGAGCGGAACCGGTCCTGCGGGACATCCGCCCGGCGATAGACGCCCTGCCCGGCATGAGCCCCGATCTGATCCTGACCTCGGGCCCCGCCATGCCCTTCGAGGAATATTCGGGTGGACAGCGCGAAGCCCTGATCGGTGGCGCGCTTTACGAGGGTCTGGCGGGAGACCGGCAACAGGCCATCGAACGGTTGCGGGCCGGCACCATCCGAATTGGCGGGTGCCACGAATATGGAGCCGTCGGCTCACTGGCGGGGATTTACACCGCCTCGATGCCGGTTTTCGTGGTCGAGAACACGAGCCGCGGGAATATCGGGTTCTGCAATATCTATGAAGGCACCGATCCCGAACGCCTCAATTATGGTGTGTACAACGAGAAAATCCACCGGCGCCTCAAATACATCGCCGATGTCGTAAGCCCCGCCATCGCCCGGGCTGTGCGCGATACGGGCGGCATCCCCCTCAAGCCCCTGATGGTTCGCGCACTTCATATGGGCGACGAACTGCACAGCCGGAACACCGCGGCGGCGCTTCTCTTTCTGCGTGAACTGGTTCCCGCATTTCTGAGGCGCGCCAGAAACGGCGACAATGACATAGACGCCGCCGTCCAGGCGATGACCGAAGACCACTATTTTTTCCTGCGCCTGTCCATGGCCGCCGCGAAAGTCGCCGCCGATGCCGCTCACAATGTGGGTGGTTCCAGCCTGGTGACGGGGATGGCCTTCAACTGCCGGGGCTTTGCAATCCGTGTCAGCGGGCTGGGCGATTTATGGTACACGGGCCCGCATGCCGATGTGTCCGCACGCCTCTTCGACGGGTTCTCCGAGGCCGATATCACTTGGATGGGCGGGGAAAGCCCAATAACCGAGACGATCGGGCTGGGCGGCTTTGCACAGGCCGCGGCGTTTCCGCTGCAACGCTATCAAGGAGGCTCGGCGCAAAAGATGATCGAGCGTAACCTGGCTCTCTACCGGATAACCGAGGGCGAGAACCCCGATTTTCGAATCCCGGCGCTGGATTATCGCGGCACTCCGACGGGGATCGACATTTTCCGGGTCATCGAGACCGGAATCCAGCCGGTCATGGATATCGGCATTGCCGGCAGGAACGGGGGGCAGATCGGCGCCGGAATTGTGCGAGCCCCCCTCGACTGCTTCAAAGCCGCCGTTGACGATTTTCGCCACCAAATAAGCAACTCTGTCTTGCGTGAGTCGAACCCGGAGGAAGGTTGATGATTCGACAGGAAAACGCCAACGCCTCGTGCGACGAAATCGCTGCCACAAGGCGGCCGCTGGACCGGGCGCGCCACTTGCCGGGCCGGATTTACGCGGCGGAGGAAATCTACGAGCAGGAGAAACGGGAGATTTTCCTCAAGGACTGGCTCTGTGTCGGGCGTGTGGAAGAAGCCCCGGATCCCGGTAGCTATTTTACTTTCGATGTGCTGGGCGAGCCTATTCTGATTTCTCGCGGGGCCGACAGTGTTCTGCGAGGTTTCTTCAATACCTGCGCGCATCGGGGCGTGACCGTGGCCACCGAGTCGGGCGCGGCCAAGGCTTTCAGCTGCCCCTATCACGGTTGGACCTACGGACTTGATGGCAGGCTGCTCCATGCCCCCCACATGGAGGGCGTGCCGGGCTTCGATCCGGCGCAATGCGGCTTGCGGCCCGTGCGTCTCGATACCTGGCAGGGCTGGGTTTTCGTCAATCTCGGGGACGAGCCAGCCGATCTGACCGATTTTCTAGGCACCGCCGCCGAGCGCCTGGCTTTCGTGCATGCCGAGGATTGCCGCTTGGCCAATAAATGGACTTTCGAGTTGCCGTGTAACTGGAAGCTTGGCGTGGAAAATTTCCAGGATGTCTACCATCTGCGGGTGCTTCATGCCGATACATTTGGCAGCGCCGTGGATGTCGACAACTACGTGCCGGAATTATTGGAGAGGGGAAATTTCTTCACTTTCCACCAGGGCGCTCCACTGACGCCGACCGGCGAAACGCTGTTCGCCGGGTTGCCATGCTGGGCAGGCCAGCCGCCCTCGTCGTCGTGCATCGCACACATCTCGCCAAATATCATGCTGTTCTGCCGTTATGACAGCGTGTTCATATGGATTTGCTGGCCCCTTGGCCCGAACCGCACGCAAATCACCTTCTACACGACCTTTCACAAGACGCATTTCGATGACCCCGACTTCGCGCGCAAGGCAAAGGTCTACGCCGACTTTGAACAAATTATCGCGAGCGAGGACCAGGCCATGATCTCCGCGCTGCAGCGCGCGATGACCTCGAATGCCTATCGCGCGGGCCGGATGTCGCCCTACGAGCACACGATCCACCACATGATGAACCACTATCTGGACCGCATGGGCCTGATCGACGATGGGAGGATATAGGGAGTTTCCGGCCCCGTACGGGCACTACACCCCCCTTTTAGGGTGGCGCGCCCCTCACCTAAGTAGCTCAGGATATAACCTTAAAGACCGGGGAAGCGTTGAAAATCTGGGGAATCTGAGGGCCGGCGAAGGGATACACGGTCGAGCCGGGTGGAACGGCCGATGCGACCGCCCGGCGGACCGAGGCACTCGCGACACGATCCCGGTAATTTGCGAGAGGAGTTGGAATATGAAGAAATACGAGCTTGGCGTGAGAGAGTTTCTCACGAAAACCTGGCTGATCGCGGCCCTGTGCCTCCCAGCCGGTGTCGCGCAAGCCGAATCCAAGGCAGGGCAGGAGGTACCGCCCGGAACCATCATCGATGCGAGCACATACGATGACCTGAAAGACGCGCTGTTCGAGGGCAAGCGGATCGGCGACATGATCCTTTCCCAAAAGGAGTTCCAAATCCGGAACGAAGGGGCGCGGATGGAACTGGTCGCGACGCAGGCCAACGACAACGACTACCGCGTTATGCAGGCCACCGAGCGCTATAAGGGGACGGCCAAGGTCGACCCCAACACCTACGACATCATGGATTATCAGTCGGGAATCCCCTTCCCCGAGATCGCCGAGAATGATCCGGCGGGCGGCGCAAAGGCAATCTGGAACCTGGTTTACGGATCCCGGACCGGCGATTCATTTCATCAGGTCATCAATTTCGTCTTTGTCGACGCCGATATCGGGGTGGAACGCATCCAGAAATGGTGGATGCGTCGCTATCATATGCTGACACGCGTCGGCGCCAACGCCCCGATGGAAGGCGATGGCAGTATCTTCCACCGGACACTCCTGACAGCTCAGCACCCGCAGGACGTGAGGGGTATCGGGACCTTCACCATCCGCTACTCGGACGGCCGGCTCGATGATACCTGGGCCTATATCCGGACAGTCCGCCGGGTGCGTCGTCTGTCGGGCGGTGCCTGGGTGGATACGATCGGCGGAACCGACGAAATCCAGGACGACATCTTCCACTTCAATGCCTATCCCGGCTGGTACAAGAATCTCGAGATCAAGGGCAAGCGCTGGGTCCTGGCACCCGCCTACAGCCGGCATCCCGGCCACGAGGATGACGGGCTGGACGCCGGGGATTACCCGGGAATCGTCTCGGATCATGCACCCTATTGGGCCCGGCAGGACGTCTACCAGCCGCGCGAGGTCTGGATTGTCGAGTGCATCCCGCCCGAAATCCATCCCTACAGCAAGAAGATCCTCTACATCCAGACCGACAACTGGTACCCGCAAATCATGGATGCCTGGGACAAGAAGGGCGAATATTGGAAATGGTCCGATATCGGCTGGTTCCCGGCTCCCGTGCAGGACGGGTTCATCGATCCGGAGTCCGGCAAGGTGGATATCATGATGGCGCCGGGCTGGGCCAGCTTCATCGACTACCAGCGCCGCCACGCGACGCACACGGTGCTTGGCGGAAAGAACGGGACGGAAACCTACTCTTACGTCCCCGGCGCCCAGGCGTCTGACTATTCGCTGACCGCGCTGGAAGAAGGCGGCCGCTAAACCGACGACCGCCTGGCGGATGTGAAATCACGAGAAACGGGGCTCTCGGTCGAGAGCCCCGTTTTTTTCCGCCGCCTCTACTTGGCTCTTACGGTTGCGCCGGGTAGCGGTGCGCCCAGGGGCGCGCAGTCTCCAACTGGCCCGCCAGTTGAAGCAACGCACGCTCACTCCCGATATTCCCGCCCAGTTGAATGCCCACAGGCCGATCATCCTCCGTCCAGTAGAGCGGCAGCGACATCGCCGCCCCGCCCGTGGCGTTAAATGGCCCGCAAAACGGCGCCAGAGCGAAGAGGCCATCCTTGAGATAACTCAGCGCATCGAGTCCCGGGACGTTCTGATTGATCCGGCCAATCTCGGGCGCAGGTTCCGAGAGCGTCGGTGTCAGCAGAAAATCGTAATCGGCAAAAAATCGGCCGTAATCCCGCGAAATCGTATTGAGCGTCATTTCAGCCGCGACCGCCCGCGTCGCCGGAAGGCGCAGGCCCGTTTCGATGGCTGACAATGTGACGGGCTCCACCGTATCGGGGCCGATTTCACGGCCGGTCGCGCCGGCCACCGCTTTGGCCACGAAGGCCATGAATATCACCATTTCGACGAACCAGGCATCGACGAAGGCATCCGCATCGAGAGGCGGATGGGCCTCGTCAACGTGGTGGCCGAGGTCCTCCAGAAGTTGCGCCGCTTCCCGGACGGCCTGACGGCAGGCCGGGTCCACCTTGAACGCGCCGTTAAAGTCCTCACTGACGGCAATTCTCAATGCCTTTGGCTTCTCGCCGACTGCGGCCCGAAAACTCCCCTCCGGCGCCGGCAGCCAATAGGGCGCCCCGATATCGGGGCCCGACGTCGCATCCAGAAGCGCCGCACTGTCCCGCACTGTGCGTGAAACAACATGTTCCACCGGCAGCCCGGCCATGGAGGTTCCGAGACCCGGGCCGAGCGGCACGCGTCCCCGGCTGGGCTTGAGTCCGAACAGGCCGCAACAGGCGGCCGGGATGCGGATGGATCCGCCCCCGTCATTGGCGTGCGCCACCGGCACGATACCCGCCGCCACGGCGGCCGCAGATCCGCCACTGGACCCGCCAGGGCTTCGATCGAGCGCCCAGGGATTGCGCGTGGGTTCGCCATATGCAACCGCCTCGCAATGCCCGCCGAAGCCGAATTCGGGGGTGCTTGTCTTGGCGAAGGTCACGAGGCCGGCCCGGCGATAGCGGGCCATAAGCTCGCTGTCCCGGTCCGGCGCGAAGCTCGCCATGAGACGCGACCCGGCCTTGGTTGGCTCGTCCTTGAGGCTGATGACGAAATCCTTGACGAGGAAGGGAACGCCCGTGAAAGGCCCCTCGAGCAGGCCTGCGTCGATCGCAGCCGCAGCGCTGTCCGCCATATCGTGCACAAGGGCATGGATACTGGGTTCAACCTCTGCCGCCCGCGCGCGCGCGGCCGCAAGAAGCTCGGCCGGCCGGACCGATTTTTGCCGCACCAAATCGGCCAGAGCCAACGCATCAAGTTTGACGTATTCCCCGGTTTTCATGCTGTCATCCTCCCCGATGCCGGCCTGCGCCTTGCGTGGCCAGTCCCGCTCAACTGCCCGCCTGGTCCTCAGGCAGCCTTTCGATAATCTCATCCGACAGCCGGAAGATATCACGCAATAATGCGTCGCGGTCCTTCCCGGCGGTTCTCGTTCTTGCGGTATCGTCCGGGGAGACGACCGTGTACTCACCCTGAAAAATCGAGTGAATTTCATCCCCGCGGTTGGTCACGATGTAAAGACTTTGGTTAAACGCACTGTTCGTCCCGCCGGTCAAGGCGTAGCGCTCTCGAAAAACCTCGGCCGTCGTGGGATCAAACTCCGGCATTGAGCCGAACCGGAATACGGTGTCGCGTTTTGCCGGAAAACGCCAATCGACGATGAAGCGGCCGTCTTCATATTCGGCCTCAAGGCGCAGGGATGGTACTTTTTCAACCACGGTTCGATTTTCCGGATCCAGCGGTAGCGGCACTTCGGACAGCATGAAGGGATCCACCAGATACGGCTGCCCCTCGAGGCGAACCACCACAGTCCCGTGGCTTGGTGCCGGAATTTGCGGGAAGTCCAGCATCGCGCCTGCCATCCGATACGATTCAAAACCCAGCGCAGCAAGAAGAACCTGGAACGCCTCGCTCACCGGCCAACAGGTGCCGCCCGTCCCATGGGCAAGAAAATTCTCGAAAAAGGATTGGCTGGTGCCAAGCGGCAAGGGCCCGTGTTCTCCTTCCGAAATATGGATGCGCTTCTGCACCGAATCGAAGGGAACGTGCTGACACCACGCTGTATAGACTTTTTCCAGGTTTTCCAGATCGGGCTCGGTATGCGACCCGAGTTCAAGGCGATCCGCGACTCGCCGGATCAGTTCTTCGGAAACAGCCGGAGAAGACGTCTCGGACATGGCAATGGTTCTGGTCGGACTTGGGAAGGGGAGCGCCCTAGAAGATGAAGCTCACGTTGGGCAGGATTTCATCGGCATTCAAGAGGATAATGCGCTTCTGGCAGATTACGAAGGATCCCGCCGCCGGGCGCAGCACATGCTCGTAAATGCCATGATGACGCGTGATCTCGCTGTTTCGCAATTCCGCGACCTGAAATGATGCTCGCGAAATGAAATCCCCCGTCTCGGGGCCGTAATGCCAGACCTCCACCGACGACAGGCTGCGCTGCGTCCGCGAGGGGGGCTCCTGGGAATAAGCATATCCGGTGCGAAGGCGCGCGATCCGGTCAAGCAGTCGGCGCCGGTCATCAAGCGTTACCGAGACTGTTTTGCCGGCGGCGTCCGGCGGATAGCTCGATGGCACCCAGTAAAGGCACCGGTCATCCATTAATTCCAGCCACTCCTCGAAACGTTGCTCGTCAAGAAGTCGGCCCTCGAAGGCGAGGAAGTTGGCAATTTCCTCGCGCATCTCCTGTGCATCGGGGCGACCCCGGCCACGCGTGTGGTGCTCGTCCAGCTCCTGATAGAAGCGGTCGTTGATATAGACCGAAGGGGGCGCTTCTTCGAGGATGCCCGTCAATGCCCGTCGCGTCATGCCGCCTCTCCCACTCCCGGCAGAGGCCTGTTCATCAGCCTCTTCCACTCCCGATAATAGCCCCGCATGCCCGTATCACTGGTGACCTTGCCCCAGATAAGCCCCGCGTCGGGCTCCGGGCGGTCCGTCTCCAGCCCGCGGCTCATATCGACCCATTCAGCCTCGGGAATGGAAAGCCCCACCTGAATCTGCTCCCAGTTCTCGATGTCGTCCGACTCGCCGAGATTGGGGAAGTCTTCGGCAATGCGGACACGGATGGCGTTGATTTCCTGCGGCACGCCCTCGAGAGTGGTGGCGTGCCAGATCATCGCGAAACTGTGGGGTGACAACGGTTCGATCACGACAAGCTGATTACCGATCGTCATCAGATTGGGAAAGATATTCAGGTTCATCCCCGGTCCGGGGGCCTCCTCCAGCAGGCGGCGGGCCTCTTCGGCGCCATATTCCTCGATGAGCTGGGCCTCGTAGGCATCGCCACCGGGCGTCGGGCGGGCGCGCTTCCACAGGCTGCCCATGCCGGGAAACTGGTCCAGGAAAGTATGTCCGTTGCCAAGCGAGACCTGATACATGTCCGTGTCGTCCGGCTCGCCATTGAAGTGCGACAGCGACTTGCCCTGGCCGTAGCGCCGCTCCGACATCATCAGAACGGATCGGTGCGAGGTTTCCGGATGATAACCATCGGTGGAATTGTCCCAGACGGTTTTCCAGTTGGCCTTGACGAGCATCCGGTGTTGACCGTTGCGCAATTTGAGCCTGCCGTCGCGGGATCTGTCTATGAACCGGTCGAGATAGGGACGCGCATTGCCCAGATATGTCTCCAGCGGCGGTACATCGGAAGAGAGGGAGGCGAAGATCAGCCCCCTGTAAGAATCGACGACAGCAGCCTTCCTGAGATTGTAATCGGAAAGTTTGAATGACGAGCCGTACCCCGAAACCATCGGTACGCCCTTCAACTCCCCTTTCAGATCGAACGTCCAGCCATGATAGGGGCAGAGAAAGTTTTTCGCCGATCCGTAAGGAGCACGGCACAAGCGCGTGCCCCGGTGGCTGCACCGGTTGAACAGAACCGCGAAGGACCCGTCCGGCACATGGGTCAGGATGACAGGGCGCGTCCCCATGGTAGTCGTCTTGTAATCGCCAGGCTCCGGGATTTCGCTTTCGTGGCCCACATAAACCCAGTTCGCACCAAAGATTTTCAGGTTCTCCTCGCGGAAGACCTCGGGGTCGACATAGAGGCGGCGATGGACCTTGGAGTCCCGGACATAGTCGTCCCATCGTCCAGTGTTTGATATCGCCCCCGGATAAGGCTGGGCCATGTGATTGTCTGAAGTGGTCATCGGTTCATATCAAGCTGGCTCACGCCTGGCGCCAGTCCCTAAAACATACCGCCCGGCGATGGCACGCTGCGCGTATCCTTGGCCGGGCAAATGAGCGCGGCCGTTTCCGGCTGGCTTCGGTCGGTACCCTAGCGGGTTTTACCTATGCATTAATCCTTCAATTGTGCAGGACTGGTATGTAAGATTGCATGGATGGATCGTTGGGACGACATTCGATTTTTTATCGAAGTGGTGCGAAGTGGCAATCTCACCGCCGCCGCCCGCCAACTCGGCGTCGATCAATCCACTGTCAGTCGACGGATCGCGAGTCTCGAGAAATCTCTCAAGGCCCAGCTTTTTGAACGGGGCGCCCGGGGGCTGGAGCTGACCCATGCCGGCCGCGACCTTCTCGATCTCGGCATGCAGATGGAGGAGCGCGCCCACAGCATCCAGCGCCGCGCGCTGGGTCAGGATTCTCAGCTTGCCGGCCATGTGCGTCTGACCATGGTCCTGACCCTGGCCAGCCACTTCCTCATCCCGCACATTGCGCGCTTCCATCGGGCCTATCCGGGAATCACCCTGGATATTCTGGCCGACAACCGGACCCTCGACCTGGCCCGTCTCGAGGCGGAAATGGCGGTGCGCCTGGCCCGGCCGACAAAGGGGGCGGATCTCATCACGCGCAAGCTGGGGACCATGGCTTTTGGTGTCTACGGCGCCGCCGACTGGGACCGCCTCACGAGGACAGACTCTCTCGAGGCCCTCGAGGAGGTTCCGATCCTCGCCTATGACGAATCGACCTTCGACTTGCCCGAGCTGCTCTGGCTCGAGGAAGCCCTTCGCTCGCCCAAAGTCGAGTTTCGCAGCAACAGCCTTCTGACGCTGGCTGCAGCCACCCGCGAGAAGCTGGGGGTGGCCGTCCTGCCCTGCTTCCTGGGCGACGGGACGGCCGGTCTACGGCGCCTGCCCCTGCCGGCATCCATACCCGAGCGCGAGATCTGGCTTGTTCGTCACCCCGATTTCCGGGCCGTCGCCAGAATTCAGGCCGTCTCCGAGTTCCTGATCCGAACCTTCCACAACGAGCAGGACAGCCTGCTCGGCCGGGGCCCCGGCCGGACAGACGAAATGGCCTGATCGGCGCGGGATCGCTTGCACTGCATAGCCACTATGTAGAAATGCATTTGATAGGGCTGGCTGATTCGGAGGGAAGGACTTAGCGTTTGACTCTACCAGCCTGACTGCTGGCAGATTTCGGGAGGGAACCATGACCACAACCGCCGAGCGCTTTCCAGGCGAGACGCAATACCGGCCCAACCATCATCTGAGCAAACATCCCGAAATCGGGACGGGTCCGGTTCCCATCGCCCCGCTGACGTCGCCCGAATATTTCGAGAGGGAGCGCGAGCGTCTGTTCCGCCGGACATGGCTTAATGTCGGCCGGGCCGAGCAGATCCCCAACGCGGGCGATTTCTTCACCATCGATCTTGCCGTCGCGCGGACGTCACTGCTCATCGTGCGCGCCAAGGATGGTTCACTTAAGGCTTTTCATAACGTCTGCCAGCACCGGGGCAACCGACTGGTCTGGGATAAAGCCGGCCATTGCAAGGGCGCGTTGAGCTGTGGCTACCACGGCTGGACCTACGATACCTCGGGCAAGCTGCTTTACGTGCCGGACGAGGAAAATTTCTGGGAACTCGACAAGGCCAAGCACAGCCTGGCCCAGGTCGCCGTGGATACGTGGAAAGGTTTCGTTTTTGTCAACCTTTCACCCGAGTCGGCGCCGCCCCTCCTCGACTATCTCGGTCCCGTTGCGGAAGAACTGAAGAATTACCCCTTTGAACAGTTTACCTATGGTGTCCGGTATCTCGTCGAGGTGGCCGCCAACTGGAAAATCTGCGCCACCTCGCAGGAAGAGGGCTACCACCTGCCCTATGTACACAAACAATCCCATGGCCGGGCGATCCCCCATGATCCGGACGGCAACTTTCGCAGCATCGAAATCGAGCTTCTGGGCGATCACTCCAGAATTACGACGGGCCCGCATCCCGACTTCAGGCCGAGCCGCATGGAAGCCGTCACGATGCGCTACCTGTCCGGATTCGTGGATGCCTTTTCGCAGGATTCTTCCGGCAATGACGAACATGCCCATACCTTCGATTACTATAGTATTTTCCCCAATTTCCACATGCTCGTGCTCAACGGAAATTATCTCCGCTACAATTTCTGGCCCATCAGTGAGGACAGAACCCTGTGGGAAATAACCGCCTTTTACCCGGAACCCCAGAATGCCGGCGAGCTGCTTGCCATCGAGTATGGCAAATGCGCGGGCCGCGACATCGTGCAGGAAGATGTGCCAATGCATGAGGCCATCCAATCAAGCCTCCGGGCGGGCGCGATAACGTCATTCAATTTCCACGATGAGGAAACCGCGGCTCGGCAGACGATGCATGTCGTCGATCGCTACGTAAATGAACCCCAATAACAGAGATCAGGGAACCAGGCGCATGTTTCCTCCGCAATTTTCCGACCTAGAGAAGTACGCCGATTGGGCGCTCCCGACCGAAGTCGACCGCCATCAGAAGCGCATGGCTTCCCCCTATGAGGAGGTTGAAGCGTTTTATGTGACCGTCCTGGAGAAGATCGATCCGGTGATGGACCACCTCAACAGCTTCAAGCTGAACGAGATGCCGCCGGAAGAAGAGGCGTTGAAAAATCTCGTGCTTTCTCTGGCGGAAGTCTCGCCAGCCGTCGAATTCTATCAGAGCACCCAAGTGCGCGGCGGGCTCGATTCCTTCAGAATGAAACCGACGCCCTTCAACACCTGACGGCGCGCCTTCCCGGTCAGGGGAGCGCACCCTTGGGAAACAGCCCTGATCGCACGACGTTCAGCGGGTTCTTGACCTCGGGGATGACCTCCTCGCCGATCATCTTGATTGCCCGCATATGGTCGTCGTGTTCCATCGCGCCGTCGATCCGGAGAATGACTTCGTCGTAGCCGATATCGTGAAGCCGCCGGATCTGTTTGACGAAATGGTCCGGCGTTCCGACCATCAGGCCCGGCGAGTTCTCCAGAAAGAAATCAATGTCGTTCTGGTATTTTTCCAGCTCCGCGAATTCGCGCATGTAATCGTAGTCGGATGACCGGTTTGCAAGCGATGGGAATACCTTAACGATCATCTGAATGAACTCGAGGGCGATCGGCGCGCCTTTCTCCCGTGCCTCGTTCTCGGTTTCGGCGCAGAAAGCCGGAATGACGAGAAACGAGAGGTTGTCGTTGCGCAAGGGGCTGACCTGGTCCGGTGCCTCGGCAATCGCCTCCTTGTAGAGTCTGGCGTGCTTCTCCGCCCGGTCCCAGCCCATATATTTGTCCCAGGACAACAGGCCGAGGCCAAGCTCTCCGGTTCGCTTGTGCATCGTTTCGCTTGTCGCGGAAAGAAAAATTGGGGGATGCGGGGTCTGGAGCGGACGCGGAGTGAGATGCACCGGGGTCTCAATCGTCCAGTTCTTTCCCTTGTGAGTAAATGATTCACCACTGAAAGCCTTCATGATGACTTCGAGTGATTCCATCATCTGTTCGCGCGTGTCCCCCGGATCGACTTCGAAGGCGTCCAGTTGGATTTCCTGATTCGAGCGGCCCAGCCCCAAATCCACCCGGCCGTTCGAGACAAGATCGAGAGTGGCCGTCTGTTCGGCGATCCTGAGAGGATGGTTGAAGGACAGGGCCAGCCGGACCATGTGACGCAAGCGAATGCGCGATGTGTGCTGGGCGACGGCGGCGAAAAAGACTTCCGGCGAGCTTATGCCGATATCGACCAGATGATGATGCTCGGAACTCCCCCAGAAATCGAATCCCATCTCCTCCGCCAGCACAGCCTCGTCGATCATTTCGCGATAGCGCTGGTAGAATGAGACACCATGCGGGACACAGGCTTCATCGATCAGGCCAAAACGCATGGGCGGGCGCCAGGCGTCTGCATCCCTGGACTTCGCGGCCAGGTCTCCGAGATCTTCCATCTCCGCCCTCCCTTGACGGTGCACCCGCCATACCCTCTTTCGGGCCGGGTGCTTTCGATCGCTATCCGTCTACGCTAGCGGTGAATACGGGGGGCTACACCCCCCGTCACGGGTGGTGTTCGCTGGAATCCCGAGGGAGAGCGGGCCCCTAACGGATGAGACCGTGCTGACGGGCTCTCATCACCGCTTCGGACCGCGATTGGACGTGAAGCTTCGCAAACACCTTCTTGAGGTACCATTTGACCGTATTCTCCGTGAGCCCCAGGCTGCCGGAGATCATCCGGTTCGAAAGGCCGCTGCCCACGAGTTGAAGAATTTCGAATTCCCGGTTCTTGAGCGTCTCAAGCGAAGGCGTGCTCCCGTCTTCCTCGATTGCGGCCACGGTCAGGGCCGGCGGATTGCTCTTGGACTCACGATCGAGCCCGGCCAGAAGGCGACGAGCATAGGCTTGCATCGCCTCGTTATCGGCGGCAAGTCCTTCGGCATAGTCGACCAGAAGTGCGCGAATGCCCTGCCCCTCATCAAGAAACGTCCGAACGAGCCCGGCAAAGAGTCCGTGCTTGAGAGCGGCGCGGAACGCGCGGCGCGCGGCTGTGGTTTCGCCCCGGGACAGTTCCGCGCGTGCCTCCAACAGACGCAACGGGACAAGTAGGCGAAAGGCCCCCCGGCTCTCGATGAGCCGTGTCCATTTCTGGAGTGCGCGCAAGGCCACATCCGGCCGCCCATCGGCGATCATCAACCGAGTCCAGGCCATCATTCGGATCTGGTCGGCGATTGAGGCGGGTGCGCCCGGATGAAAGGCTTCCGGCCGCCCGGTCAGCCCGGTCCGGTCAGCCAAATGGCGCGCCCGGGCGAATTCCCGACATTCGAGCAATTGCCTCAATCTTTCTTCAAGCAGCGCCTCGGAGAGGCGACGAAACCCTTTTGACTGGGCGATAGCCTCGCCCTTGGTCAAGACGCTTAGCCCGGCCTTCAGGCCCTTGTCTCTGAAACTGATCGCGGCCGCGCATCGATAACCGGCGACGAGCTGGTCGACAAAGCCGAGCTCCCCGACAACGGGCAGATAGAGGTCCAATAGCCGGCGCGCCTCCGTCAGATCGTCTCTCTCGTAGGAGATATCCGCCAGGAGCGGTCCGATGACCGCGGCGACGGGCGAATCGGCCGGGCGTTGACGAAGCAGCAGGGCGAGCCCCTCTTCATAGAGCGCGGCCGCCTCGTCCAAATCACCCTGAACAGCCTTGCTTGCACCATAGATGGCGGCAAGAAATCCGTGGCCGATTTCCCGCCGGGCCGAGGCGTCGAAACATTCCTGAGCAATCAGGGCGCGCGTGTCTATCTGCGAGAACTCGTACTGCTCCCTCTCCGCCTGGATAAGCGCCGCCTGGGCCGTACCCTTCAGATAGGGATCACGCGGCTCACGGGCGAGATAGGCTTGCCCGAGCCGCCACATCGTATCGACGTCGTCCGAAAATACCGCCAGCATCAACCGGGTATGAAGCGCCCGGTCGGCAAGGGCGACCGCCGCGTCATCCTTCCTGCCGGTCCGGGACGCGGCCAGACGGTTTTCCGTCTCCGAAAGGATCCGGCGGGCCGGATCGAACTGCCACCGCAACATCAGCGCCCAGGCCTGAACCAGCCGTGCCTTCGGATAAGCGCGCAAGTCCTCGTCAGGGATGCGGGCGAAATAGGTGTCGATATTCTCCATCCCCCGGCCGGTGATGATGACATCCGCCCACTGATCGAGGAGGCGGGCCCCCAGCACCGTATCTCCGGCGGCGAAAGCATGGTCGAGGGCGGCAGCGAAGATCCCGGCATCGGAAAACCAGAGTGCGGCCCGCCGGTGGGCGGCAAGGGAATCAAAGCCTTTGTCCTGTGCCGCCTTACCCCCAAGAAATTCCCGAAACAGGACATGGTAGCGGTACCACTGGCCCTCCTCGTCGAGCCCGTGGACAAACAGGTTCGCCGCCAGAAGCTCGTCCAGACATTTCTGGCTGTCCGTATTTCCGGTCACCGCCTCGCACAAGGCGGGGCAGAATCTGTCGAGGATCGAGGTTTCGATCAGGAACTTTTGCTGCGACGCAGGCAATTTACGGAATACTGCCTCCGCCAGAAAATTGGTGATCGCTTCCGTCCGTCCGGAAAGGGAGTGGATGAAGGCCTGCCTTTGGTCGGCCTTTTTTTCCCGCAGGGATAACAGCACAAGCCGCAACGCGGCGCCCCAGCCCTCGGTCAGCCGGCTGAGAGCTTCGATATCGGGACCCGCCAGATCGTCCAGATTGTTCGCCCGAAAAAAGGCCGCGATCTCTTCCGGCAGAAAGTTCAGGTCTTCCCGGGTGATTTCCCACAGCCGGCCCCGCCCCTTCAGTTCAGCGAATGGCAGACCGGGGTTGCGCCGTCCCGACAGGATCAGCCTGAGATTGCGGGGTTGATAGGTCGCGAGACCGGAAAGAAGCCCAAGGACCGGCTCCGCTGAAAGATTCTCGACGTCGTCCAGAAAGAGCCAGATCTCCCGTTCGAGGCTATCGATCACATTGACAAAATGCGTGGCAATAGCGTTCACGGAGCTCGCCGAGGCTCGGCCCAGGAGATTGGCCGGCGGGGCCGCGGCCGTCTCATCGTATTGGCGAAGCGCTTCGGTCAGACAGGTGACGATACCCTCGAGATTGTTGTCGGCCGGGTCCAGCGTGACCCAGGAAACCGACTCGCCATGTGCCCGCAACTCTTCCGCCCATTGCGCCATGAGGCAGGTCTTGCCATAGCCGGCGGGTGCGGACAGAAAGGTCAGCGGAAACGCCCGCGCCCGGGCAACCTTGGCCAAAAGCCGATCCCGACTGATCAGGCTGGCGGTGGCGGGTACGGCCAGCCGGGAGCGCATCAAACCCTCCCGCCTGCGAGTCGCGGCGACCGCCTTGCGTTTTCCCATGTCTCACGCCCCCGAGACCTTGCCAGCCCGGCCGGGCGCGTCCGCGCGCCCTGGGGAAACTCTACCCCCTCCTGCCGGGCACCGGGCCAAGGAATGTTGCAATTTCGCCTTGCCCGCCATGCAAATCCACAAGGCCTGCCCACCGGGCCCTGTTGTTAGGATTGGCGGATAAAATCGCGATAATCGTCTCGGGAGGAACTTTGCGATGGCCCTTCTCCGCCCTGTCACGGATGACGAGATTGCCACCTATCAGCGCGACGGTGTCGTCCATCTCCGCAAAATCATCGACCAGCACTGGGTGGGCGAGCTGCGCGCGGCAATCACCGACATCATGGAAAATCCGATTTCGACGGCGGCGAGCCTGACCAACCTGGGCCTGATGTCCAACGATCCTGATCAGGTCAAAGGCTTTGTCGCAGGTTCTGACTGGACGTCGGACAATGACTATGCCGCACTGACGGCACGGACCAACCCGGCCCTTTCCGGCCAGGTGCTGATCGATGAGGCGGTCTCGGACACTGCGGCGGAACGGGGCCAGTTCTTCCACGCCGGGAACGCCTGGATGCACAACCAGACAGTGCGGGACCTTTGCCTGCACTCTCCCATGCCCGAGGTTGCCGCAACATTGATGCAGTCGAGCCATGCCTACCTTTACGGCGATCAGGTTCTGGTAAAAGGTCCGCTCACTCGCGAGAAAACGGCCTGGCACCAGGATTACGGTTACGGTCACTACGAGGGCCTGCAGATCTGCGCCGTGCGCATGCCGTGCGATTCCGAGACGCGCGATACCGGGACGGTCGGCTATGTCCGTGGCTCGCACCGGCCGTCTGTGGTCTACAAGGTGAATTATTTCGTTAGCAACGCCGCCAGCCCTGACGATGACGGCGTTCTCGTACCGGAGATCGACGGCCACGAGGACGAATTCGACATCGTGTATTTCACACCGGAGCCTGGCGACCTCGTTATTCACGACATCGCCACCCTGCACGGCGGTGGCGGTAACCGGTCCGAGACACAGACCCGAAGGGCGATCACGGTGCGCTATGCGGGCGACGATGCTGTCTACAAGAAACGGAAGATGGCGCCACCGCAGGCGCTCGAGCCGACGCTCGAGCCGGGACAGCCCATCGGGGACGACCCCGTTTCCTTCCCGAGGGCCTGGCCGCCGAAAGCACGCGCCTGACCGGACGGGCAGCCCCGAGCCGGCACTTCGCAGGACGCCCCGCGATGGCAGACTATGGCGAGTGCGGTATTCAGACGGGCGCGCCGCCGGACCGATCGAAGGTCTGGAAGCGCAGGGGTCCGGGCTCATCTCCGTTTATCGCGCCGAGAAACGGATTGACGCAGCCAATCCAAAGGACCGTATCCATCGCCTCCAGCGTGAGGCGGGCACCCGGAGGCGCTGGAGAGCGGCGAATCTCGAAAACGCCGTCCGCATCATAGCCGACATGCATGAAGGCATTGAAGCAGTTGGCCGAATCGAGACAGAGCGGCGACATGCCGAAACGCCCCATTTCGCGTTCGATGCGCTCGCGGTTCCCCTCCCCGTCCAACGGCATCTTCAGCCCCGGCACGCGATCCACGACCGAAGCGATGTCGCCGCGGAACAGACCGCCGCCTGTGTAATGTTCGCCGCAATCATCCTCGACGATCGTCCACATGGGCTGGCAGAGCCGCGACAGGATCCGCATGCCGCTGGCCAGCCGCCAGTGGTGAGCAAACATCTGGGTATAGGGGCCGTCCATGCCGACGGTCGGGTCGTCGAGGGAAAAGAAACACAAATCCCCCACCTGGTGCCCGTTCGGGGTGGTTACCCGAAGGAGCTGGCCCGTCCGGCAGATGCCGCTGACGATTTCGCCCGGCTCGGCCGTAACATCCAGCAGGCAAGCTCCTGTGGTAATTTCCGTATCCCCGGCACTCGACATCGTCAGGTCACGTCATAGGTTTCGAATTTGAGCGGGCTCGGCGCCGTACCATTGACGGGGCCAAGAAACTGGCAGCACGAACAGACCCACAGGATGTCCATTTCCGCCCGGAGATCGACATAGTCGCCGGGCTTGGATTTCCCGACCCGGATTTCGTAAATCCCGTCGGGATCGTTGCCGATGGTCATGAAAAAATTGAAGCAGGACAGGGAATCGAGGGCCCGGGGGGATATCCCGTTCGCTTCAAGGCCAAGCTCAATTGTCTCGCGGCAGCCCCGGCGGCCGGGCGAGCCCGTCACGCCATGAATATCGGACCCGACCGCGTCGTTCATCGCGTTCGAGCAAAAGCCGCCGCCCGAATAATGCGCCGCCGTGGGGCAGGTATCGGCCATCATCGTCCACATGAGGTTGCCCCGATCGGTATAGAATTCCGAGCCGGTCGTGAACTGGAACGAGCTGTTGATCGCCTGTGACAGCGGGCCGTTATACTGCTCGACTGGATTATGGAGATTGAAAGAGGAAAAATCCGCGCATTGCTGGCCATCGAGATCGATGATGCGCAGCGTCTGCCCCTTTCTCAGCTTGCCGCTTGGATAGTCGCCCGGATTACCGACGATGGTGTCAATCAAGGGACCCATGGAGCCTGCCCCATATCTATGCTTGAACGTTTGTCCGGCCTCCGACGCCGGCCGGGGCAGAGCCCCGGAGCGTCGCGTCAAACGTAAAAAGCTTCCGGCCTGACCGTCACCCCTCATTCCGGGTGGTGACCCTATCGATGCCGCCGGCTAGGTATCTGACAAGGGAATCGTTGAGGCTCCCGGCCGTCCCGCGACCTCGTTTTTGTGGAACCTCCTCGCACCACAATTCCGCCGAAACTGGAGCCGCAGGCGGCGCGGACAACCGTTCCCGGTTTTCGCTCCACTCCCCTGCGTCGATGCCCGACGTTCTTCGTTTTTCCGTTTAAATCTGAGTGAATGACCGGGCGTCGACGCAGGCCTTTTTAAGATCCGCATTCCCGGCTTGCGCCGACTGCGCCAAGGCTTCCTCGAGAACGGTGCCGACTCGCCGGACACCGGTAAAATCGCTTTCTCAAAGCAGCACCAATCCGAACCCGATGCATTGACGCGAGTCAACATCAGCCGAACCGTATTGCGCCAGACGGAGATGGTTGCCCGCGCGACGGGATCGCCCGGGTCGGACTCGTCAGCCCCTGACAAGCCGAAAAGGACCGACATGGAGAATGGCTTCCGGGTTACGCTGGGCGCCAGCCTGCCTTCGTGCGATCGTCCCGGGGATCGGCGGATATGGGCTTAGGCTCCAGGGGAAGACAACCGGTTCTCCAGGCGATCACCGGACAGGCCAAGGCATTACCAGGGGCAGGCCGGTCCGCGCAGCCAGGGCCTCGCCCGCAGCCTGGACCTCCACCAGAAGACTTTCCTCGTCGATCGTCGTGCACCGGTAATTGTCGACGACGCGCCGCCCGTCCACCCAGACGCTGTGCACGCCCCGGCCATCGGCCGACCAGATAAGCTGATTGATGACATTGAATAATGGCCGCCATTCGATCCGGTCGGTGTCATGAAGCACGAAATCCGCTTTTTTCCCGACCTCGAGTGACCCGATCCGGTCCGCCAGCCCAAGGCCGCGCGCGCCGTTCAGCGTTCCCATGGTGAGCACCTCATGTGCCGGGAAGAGGCTTGCGTCATGGCGCCCGTCACGGAAAACGGCGCCGATCGAAAACAGCGCCCGCATGAAATCGGCAGAGTTCCCGTTATTGGTGCCATCCGTGCCAACCATGATGTTGATCCCGCGCGCCGCCATTTCGGGATGCTTGCCCAGGCGAGAGGCACCATAAGCCCCCTTTGTCGAGGCGGTTGGACAGAACGTCACGGTCGTCCCACTTTCCGCCAGGAGCGCAACCTCGTGATCATCGGTATGGACCACATGAGTCAGTGCGAGGTTGTCCCCCAGGACACCGAGCTCCGCGAGATGTTCGATAGGACGCCGCCCGGTGGTCTCCAGATACCACGCCGGGTCGGCCTCGGCCGGGCTCATATGCGCCGAGACGCCGACGCCTTTCGCATCGGCGAGACTTTTGGCGGCCCGCCAGAGCTCATCCGTGATCCAGGTGTGGCCGACCAGTTCAGGCCAGGCCGCCAGTCGGGGATCTCCTTCGGCCGGGTATCTGGCCAATTCATCCTCAAGCCCGCGAATCGCGTTATCTGTCAGTGCGCTCTGGTCCGCGTCCGGGTCGGTTGTCCGATCCATGGTCCAGCGCCCAAGACGACCGCGAATGCCGGTCTCCCTCAGGCCGTCCATGACCGCATCCAGATTGCCGACTGTGCCCGCCTCGAGAAAACAGGTTGTGCCGGAACGGAGCATTTCGAGAGCGGCGAATTTGGCTGCGATCCGTTCCTCTTCCGGCGTTTGCGAGGAATAAATCGGCACCAGCCAGCCCTCGACCATCTCGCGCCAATCCAGATTGTCGGGGACATAGCCGCGCAGGATCTGTTCGCCGGTTATATGAATATGCCCGTTGACAAATCCCGGCGTGACGACAAACCGCCCTGCCTCGATCTTCTCGTCCGCGACAAACCTTGTCTCGATATCGCGGCGTTTGCCCACGCCCGCGATACTGTCGCCCCGGATTGCCAACCCGCCATCGGTCAGAATCCGCCTTTCGCCATCCATCGTGACAAGCGTCGCCCCGACGATCAGCAGATCGACTTTTTCCGGCGCCTCGACCATGGCACACCCCCCTCGTCCCTCGTCGCTTGTCCCTCGTCCCCACCCGACCTGTTTTGCTGCCGGGCCCGCGCCGACCGACTGACTGTCCCGCCGGCTCAGCGCAGTATAGGACGGATTCCTGGCTTTTTCCCGGTCTTTTCCAATCCGACCGATGCCTTCCCGAAGAAAATTGCTTCAATGGCTCTATCGATAAGCCCGACAGGACCGACCAATCGCTGCTCCGATCAAGCCTTGAAACAATTATCGCGGTGCCACTTAAGGAAATGCGGATGGGGCCAGTCCCTGGAATGAACCGGCAGATTGGTGAAACCTCCATGGCCCAAAGGCTGATGCCCCAGTCGCGAAGCCGTTCTTTGGCACGACGTCTAGAATGGTTACGCCCTTCTGAAACGGGCATACGGCAACTGGCCGCGGGGTCTGCGAAGACAACTCTGCCCGAACATTTCAGGACTCATCTATATCGCCCCAACCTAGCTGCCTTACAACAAGTGAAACTCCACCTCGCTCAACATCCCAAATTCTATCCCGAAGAATACCTCTGTTCGCCCAGTCAGCGCCCCAAGCAAGTCTCGAACCGCTGGGCTACCGGCTTTTAACACTTAATCCCATTTCAGCCGAACGGCGCAGATCTCGGGTGGTGTCGTCAGCGCATCGCTTGACCTCACTAGCCTCTGAGATATAATGCTTCGGTATCGAAGTTTCGAATTAGAGGCTGATCCAGAGAAGGAAAATGCCCGCCCGGACGTCCTTGGAGAAGAAGACTATGCATTCTTGCGGTCACGGAAATAGCCCCAGACATCTCGGATCATCAGTTGATGTAGAGAACGGAATAGTCCGTCGAGAAATCTTCACTGACAGACGTATCTACGATGAAGAACAGGAAAAGATTTTTTCACGCTCCTGGTTATTTGTCGGTCACGAAAACCAGATAGCCAGTCCGGGGGACTATATTCTTGGACGCATGGGCGAAGAATCAGTCATCGTCACCCGAGATGAAAAGGGCAAAATTCACGTTCTCCTGAATAACTGCCGCCATCGGGGTATGCGCGTCTGCCGCTACGACCGAGGGAACACCAGCTTCTTCTCATGTCCCTATCACGGCTGGACCTTCTCGAACGAGGGAAAGTTAGTAAAAGTTCCCAAGCTTGATTCAGCCTACCACAAAAAGCTGGACCCATCGAAATGGGGCCTCGTTGAGGCCAGAGCGCATGTCCATCGGGGAACTATCTGGGCGACCTGGAATCAGGACGGGCCCTCTTTCGAAGAGTATATGGGTAGCTCGCTATTCTTCTTCGACGCCTTTATTGGAATGTACGACGGAGGTGAAGGAGAGTGGGAGGCCTTTGGCGGCATTATAAAATGGAAGATTCCATGCAACTGGAAGTTTGGCGCTGAAAATTTCTCCGGGGATTACTACCACAATTTTAGTCATTCCTCGGCCGACAGGGTTTCCTTCTCCCCAAGCGGGCAGAAGGGTCGGCATACCTACGACCCGGTTACCAGAGCCGAGGCTCCATACCGGCTTAATATCGCGGTGGACAAGACCGGCCACACAGCCTTAGGCCAGCTTTTCAAAGGCGACCACGACTACGTTCCGATCTATCAGGAGATGCCAATTGTTGAGGAATACTTTCGACAGGCATTCTATAAGAGACGCGAAAAATTGAAGGAGAAAGCCAGATGGTTCCCCCATCATGGCACGATCTTCCCGAACCTGTCTTATTCACGGGTCACAATGAGCATAGCGTCCTGGCATCCGTCCGGACCTAACGAGACCGAAGTGTGGAGAATTTTCCTCGTCCCGAAGGACGCTCCGACGGAAGTCAAGGACGTCATGCGTCATTACGCCATACGTTACCAGGGCCCTGCTGGTCAGACAGAGCAGGACGATATGGAAAACTGGCTCTACGCCCACGAAGGATCACGGGGGTCAGTTGCAAGCCGTTATCCATTCAATTACGAAATGGGGATTGGGTACGAGAAAAGAAACTGGCCCGTCCCCTGGTTCGGACCCAACGTTCAAGTCACGGAAGGCATTACCGAACAAAATCAGAGATCATATTTCGAACATTGGGCGAAAGTTATGGACGACGGGCCGGGACAAGGAGACGACGAGAAATGAATGCGCCGACGTCGAAAATAAATGAGGACAAGATTCGCCTCCTGCTGCTTCGTAGCGAGGTCGAACAGTTCTTTCTGCTGGAGGCGGAACTTCTGGACGCACGCAGGTTTACAGAATGGCTTGATCTGCTCCACGAGGATCTCCATTACTGGATGCCCATCGCTCGGAATTTTCCCGCGGGTCATTATGACGAGGAATACACGAGTCCAGGGCGTGACCTGAACTGGTTCGACGAGGGGAAATTCGCGCTCGAACAACGGGTTGAGCAGTTGCTGGGAGGCGACCACTGGGCTGAAGAGCCGCTCTCGCGGACGTCCCACTTTGTAACCAACATCAGAGTTAAGGATGAAACAGACGAGCGCATAGAGTCGGAGAGTCGCTTCCTGGTGTACAGAAATCGAACTGAGACCGAGACGGACATTTTTGCAGGAAAGCGAAAGGACGTTTTGTTGCGTGGAAAAGACGGCGAGCTTCTTTTAAAGGATCGCTCGATCTTTCTTGACCAATCCGTCCTTACAGCGAAAAGCCTGACAATCTTTTTCTAGACGAAACATTCGGTCTCCCAATCCCAAAATCAACGATGGCGCCAGGATCACCATTTACCGCCAAGCAACCTGTTTTGCATTTTTTCACACCCCTTTGTTTCTTGCCGGCGAAGGCGGGCTCGCTAAACCATCTTTGAGGGCCGATGCGGTCTCGAGACCGACCTTTTTTCCGTTCGGAATACCTGACTTCCCTGCTCCCGGTAACCGCCTGCAGACCTGACGTTGGGCGCTCACCCTTGACCGAGCAACCCCCTCCAAACAGCGCGTAAAAAGGCACCATTGAGCGGACATCTGCCACTTGTTCGCAGACGCGCGGCCGGGAACGGGCTGGACCCTACGCCGTGCCATGCGGGGCGGAGCCGTATCTGCGGGGGATCCGGCCCGGCCGAGCCGCATCCCGTGGCCGAGGGGACCTGCCCCCCCCGTCTATTGATGGCAATCGGCCTTAGGCGGTGTCCCGGAGCGCAAAAGACCCCTCAGACTTAGGATAGGTGGCTAAAGCGTTTCGCCATCCCCTTGCAGTATGTCCAGGTATCTGTTGAGCCTGTGGTGGATGGCTTTTTCCAGCACTGTAAATGGCCCAGGCGCGAATCGTGACGATTTGAAGTTTTTCTGCATCGAAACCAGCATATCCGCATCTTCGCCCGTCGCCTGCTTGATATAGTCATGGAGAATGCGGACCTTCTGCGGGAAGGCGCGGGCCTTCAAAGAAGACTGGGGCAACAATGTGAAGACCTTTAAAAGCGTACGTTCAGGCCCCAACGGGTAGCAGATCACCGGTTGAACGTGGTCCTGCCGCGCGAAAACCATCATGTGGGGCCGCACAAACATTGTAAATGCGAAGAGTTCGCCACTGGGATGATCATCTAGCCACGGGATTGGATCGAAGAACATCTCTCCGTCCGGTGCGTTCGTTCCCGCTTCGTATTTCCCATACCATCCGTATTTCGTTAGCCCGAACTCAAAATCATCGGTGCCGAATTCCCGTCCGAATGTCTGTTTATGCAGCACCTCGACGTGATATACGTCGATGAAATTTTCCGGGATCAGTTTCCAATTACAGTCCAGTTCAAACGAATACGTATCGACAAGGCGAAGCTCATCCATACGCAAAAAATCCATTTCGCTTCTGACGGTATCGGCGTCAAGATAATCAGTCAAAGCAGGCGGGCTATCGTCAAAATTTATGAAAATAAATCCGCCCCACGTATCAAGCTTTACTTCTGGAAGTCGACAATTTGAAAGATCGAATCCTTCGATCGGCCCGGTACGTGTTGCCTTAATCAACTCACCTTTCAGGCCGTAGAGCCAGGCATGATACGGACAGCTAAAATCCTTCGTGTTTCCCTCTCCATAGGCGACTTCAGTCCCCCGGTGGGCACAAATATTCGAGAAAGCATTTAGAGTGCCGTCCTCCGCCCGGGTAATGACGACCGGCTCGCCGGCCACGTTCATCGCGCGGTAGTCACCCGGATTCGGGAACTCTTCCTCACGACCCACCACGATCCAGTCCTTACGCCATATTTTTTCGAGCTCAAGCTCATAAATTTCTGCGGACGTGTAGTACTTCGAGGGCAGGTGTCGAGAGCGGAGAAGGTCCGCGCGGGTAGCCTCCAACTCGCTATCGATGACAAGGTCACCCCGATCTTTTGATCGAGCTTTTTTCCCCGCCGTCTTTTCAATAACGCTCATCATTTCCTCCTCTTGAGCTGCTTAGTTCTCGAATTCGGTAGGACCAGTAAGAACCCACGGCCTCTCGCTCTTTTATTTAGATACCGAAGTATACCTCGCTATTAGGTAGTGGATCAATGTTCTTGCGAGATGAACCTCATTGCTCACGATGCACCTCTTTGTTTAGGTGCTGCCTCTCTGGGCTCGGTCGTGTTGGATGGGCACCAACCCCCGTCCTTAGATGGTCAGGAGCCGAATTTTCCCAATCGCCTGAAGGGTCTGCAGTTCCTCACCAGGCCATCGTCCCGCCATCTATGGCGAAATCCGCGCCCGTTACCCACTCAGCCTCGGGAGAAGCGAGATAGACCGCCGCGTAAGCTACGTCGTCGGGCTTTCCAAGCCGCTTTATCATGAGTTTCTTGAGCATGGCTGTGTACCACGACTCGTCCTTCATCAACTCGAAAGTCTGGTTCGTCTCTATCGTCCCGGGAGAGATGGAATTGGCCCTGATATTGGAGGCGCCACCTTCCATTGCCAGTTGTTTGGTCATCGCAATAACACCGCCCTTAGCTGCCATGTGAGCTATAGCGGGCAAGGCCTCGTAAGCCTGTTTCCCCGAGACGGATCCGATATTAATAATGGACGCGCTCCCGCTTTCTTTTAGAAGGTGCCAGGCTGCACGGGTCATGTTGAAAACCGAATCGAGCTCATCCGAAATGGTCCGATCCCAATCCTCATCAGTGACTGTCTCCATCGAGTTGAAATAGGCCATTCCCGCATTGTTCACGAGAACATCGAGTCGCCCGAATTCCGAAGAAATGAAATTGACCAATTCCGCCACTCGGACTCGGTCCGCGAGGTCGCAGGGATGAAACGATCGAAAATCATGATCTATTCCTTTTTCGCCAGCGATCTTCTGGGTTTCTTTCGAACGTTGAACGTCCAGATCGCACGCAACGACTTTAGCCCCCTGTTCAAGAAATCTCAAAACGATGGCCCGACCGATTGAGCCGCCTCCGCCCGTTACCAAAGCCACCTTATCCCGTAGTCGTTTACTCACGCTCTATCTCCCAGAAAGATCAGGTAACAGTGTCTAAGGTTATGTGGCTGACCGAGAGGCCCTTAGTTCAGGGATGGTAAACTCACCGTCCCGGAGGATCAGATCGCCGTCAAGCCAAAGGCTGCAATTCTTCATCGGCAGATCTAGATGGCAAGCCGTATCGTTATCACCACCAAATTCAGTATTCGGGCCGGTCGAGAAGAGCACGTTTCCATAATAGGCCCGGCCATCCATGCCAACTCCCGGAAAATCGACCCGCCATTCGCATTTTTCGTTTAAGCCCCAACCAATATGTGACACGGCGAAGGCACGCGGATCGTCGTAGTTTTCCATATACGATTGGAGTTTTTGCGCGCTTTCGCCACCATCAATGCTTTGAATCATACCGTCCATAACGGTGAATTCTATGGGGTCCTTCACGAACTCCTTGAACGGATAAAGAATGTCGCCGGGTGCCATGACTACCTTCCCGCGAATGTCGCCCACCGCATAGGTCGAAAGAAATCCGCCTGGCCAGTGATCCCAACGACCGGGTGTATCGGCGAATCCGTACTCAGGAAGCAACCGTGCCTTGCCAAGTTCGTATAAAACATCGGTCCCGGCGGCATTTGTAAATCGTAACTGACTGGCATTCTTGAGGAGCTCTTCGGACAGCTGCACTCTTCGATGTTGATCCTCCGTGGGCATAAGGCGTTCAAGGATTTCGAGCGGCTCAACAACCAGGAGCACGCGCGCACCTCCCGACTCAATTTCAATCTGTTCCTTGGAGAACAGAAGAAATATGAGATCTATGACGAGATCCGTAGTCTTAAGCCTTTCTATCGCCTGTCTATTTCCCACTAAAGCGTTATCGGCGAGGTTCGCGAGCCGTTCATTGGCCGATTTATCGTTGTGGGAAGGCAGATTAACGTCGATCGGATCTGCACCGAGTTCTTTGGCAGCCTGAATGAAGCCAAGAGCGTAATCCCTAGCGCTATTCCCTTCCGAAAGAATGCCCACCGTTTGGCCCGGACCGACCTTGCAAAGGACAAGCTCCTTCTTAAAAAGTTCCACCATTTTTCGATCTGGTTCGGCTGTGCGCATCATCGTCTCCAGTCGTACTCGTTGCTATTAGCGAAACGTCGCGAACGCTGGGCCTGACCGGATCAGGTCAGAAAACTCAGGATCGACTTTTGAAAGGCGGCCGGCTGTTCCACGTAACTTACATGCCCGGCATCGGAAATAACTGCGAGTTCAGTATTAGGAATTTCCTCGGCGAGCCGGAGGCCACTTTCAACAGGAATTACCTGATCCGACTCTCCCACTAAGACGAGAGTCGGCACCCGAATCTTGGAAAGTTGATCCGCCATATCAAAACCACAGAGCACATTCTTCAGCACCGTCCCGTAAATTTCCGGATCGTTTCGCGCCAATATCTCGGAAATCCATTCTCGCGCGAATTCCCCGGCTTTCGGTCCAACAGCCTGATTAACCACCATCTGTGCATAATCATCCATCGACATGGATTCAATTGCCGTTAGTCGGGCTTGAATAACGTGATCCGGCATAGTCATTTGACCGGCGGTATGGCAGAGCAAGAGCGAGCGGAAATCCTCCGGGCCCGTCGCGTAGAGATATTGCGCGATAAACCCGCCCAACGATGTCCCTAGAAAGTGAACCGGCCCCAGGTCGAGTGTTCTAATTACATTGCGGATATCCTCCGCCATTATCGGAAGGCTGTAGTTATGGTCTCCACGTGGACGGTCAGACCGGCCAAAACCTCTCAAGTCGACTGCGATCACATGGAAATATTTTGAGAGGTTCTCGACTTGCAGCAGCCAAAGGTCGCTTCCGGCCCCGATCCCATGGACCAGGACGAGGGGCTCACCGCTTCCCCACTGGCGGACGTTCAGGACGATATTGCCAAACACCTGGCGTGACATGCAGCGGTCCCGGCGAGGATTTTTCCTTAGATATCGAACTCTATGGCGCTGGAGCGATCTGTCAAGACTATCGGCTCAAAGTGGCTCGCCACTTACTTGTGTCGGCGCCTAATTTGCCCTGTCGCATGGCCAGTGGGGGAGCTCTGTCGGCAAGACCGGAAGGCCCGCGGAATTCCGGGCCTGGTTTTAGGAGTGGGGAGCCGGGCCTGGAGGACCTGCCGTGTCTGCCCAGCGGCGCGCGGCGCGGCACCGGTCCTCGGGCGAGTGCAAGCCGGGAGGATGCCTTAGTCCTCCGAATTTCAACTTCTCGTTTGGTGAATCACTTGTCTTTCAGGATCCATAGAATATGGCAGGTTCGGATTTCCGAACAGTTCAACAGCAGGCGCCACTTCCATAAACATTAATGCCAGATCTAACAGCACCATTTCCCTGGGGGGCAAATTCTCCAAGGGAAACCTATCCAGATAGGCCGCGATTTCTTCTATTTTTTCTATCATTGCCTTATAGAATTCTTCGAGTTCCTCAGCGCTACTGGCAAGTCGTTTCGCGCGGCGCGCTTGCTCGCCTCTCACGCTCCACTCGCGTACGAGGAACTCCAACGCGCTGAAATCCGCAGGCAATTTCTCCACTGTCATTGTCATTTATTTTTTCGCAATCCAGTCAGTCGCCACTTTGTGGAGATGCCGACAAAGGATCTCTTGATCCCCAAAATGAATATGATTCATTGTGCCGCTACTCAGACCCTTTTGGCATTCCTCTATCGACAGCCCATCTTCACAGTCCGCTTCCCGCATGACAACCAACGCGAATTCGCGGCCGATGACATCGCTGGGCTTTTTCGGGCGCTCGTAAAATCGATTGATTTCCAGAAGAGTCCTCTTTGCGCTGATTGGCCAATAATTGTAAGAAAAAACCCAGCCGTCCCCTATGGTCATAATGTGATTGGGGAAGATAGTCGCGAAGTCGAACGCAAACCCCTTTAGGTTGTCGACATTAAGTCCCCTCAATGCTTGGTCACGCATGCCGCGGGAAAGAGCCGCACCTTCCTCCGACGCCGTACTTCCAAGCCGTTGGGCTATCCTTTCGGCTGGCGTTGGCTTGTAGTTGGCATCTCCAGCATTACTTCCGATTTGATGCGGGCCATAGAATCTGACCTTCTCAATGGCTGAAAACCCGCCAGGGATGGTACGCGAATGTAGTCCGGGAAGATGGTAAATTTCTTGCGTATTGTGCATCGCAAGCTTCCAATTCGCGTCCAGAACCTGGGTGTATTTTCCGACCAGCACCAAGTCCTCGAACGGGTATGGATCCAAATGTGCCTTCATACCGCCAAGAAAATCAGGCAGGGACTCCATCGGCTCCTTCAAAAGATTGATAAAGATTTTTCCTGCCCATGTGTCCACATGCACAGGAGCAAGACCGTTCTCACTCTTGCAGAGCGAGGGGAATGCCTCCTCCTGCGTGACAGACAGAAGATTCCCCTCGATATCGTATGTCCACCCGTGAAATGGGCAGGTGATATATTTCCTTGATCCTGTTCCCGATAACAAACGGCTGGCCCTGTGTTTACAAACGTTATGGAATGCCCGGACCTCTCCGTTCTTCGCTCGAATAACGATTATTGACGCGTTTAACACATCGAGATTCTTGACCAGGAAATCTCCAGGATCCGGGATTTCCTCTACCCTACCAACCATAAGCCAGCTGCGACGAAAAATCCGTTCCCGCTCCATATCGTAGATGTCATCTGAGAGGTACGGCTCCACCGGCATTGGATCGAGGTCGAAATCCGGAAATTCTCTGGTAAGTTTAGGCTGTAATTCCATGTCGGCCGGTTTCCATGGTCTGGGAAAATTGCGGACTCTCTGAGGGAATGGGCACTCTACCGATTGGTATCCAATCCCAGAGATCCTGGGTTGATAAGATTGTCGGGGTCGAGATTACTTTTCAAAGTTTCCAGCAGAGTCCAAAACGGTTCGTTCTCGATGGCCTCCCGGTATTTGTAATAACGCCCTATCTGCAGGTGCGACGCACCAAAGTCGAAAAATACATCTCGAAGCTGATCGCGAAGGTCTAACGCAACCTTTCTAGCCTCCAAATTCGGTTTTCGGTCTTTCCATCTTTCTTGGTTGGCCGGAGAAACTCGGTCGAGACGGAACTTTTGGATCTCGTCGTACCAGTAGAAACTGGGCTCAATTAAAAAGTCGGTTCCAGAAAGACACGTCAAATATGAGGTCCTGATGTCGTGCTTCTCCATCAGTTCGCTATTGTCGGCGAAAAGTTTTTCAACCGCCTGTGCAAGAGGGATAGCCTTTGAAAGAGGCACAAAGCCGTGAATGGGAAGCCAGATTTCGCCATCGTGACCAAGTATAATGGTTCCTGCAAAATCGAAAGGCTTGGTGCTAAAGACGATTGGGATACTGTTATCGATTTCCCGCCCTTGGTGACGCAAACAGATCTCCCGTCCCAACTTCAACTTGGCTCTTGCCATCACCTCATCATGGCCATTGAAGGTCACATGTAGCGAGTATTGAACGTCTCTGAGCACTTTTTTGCCGGCAGCCGCTACTTTCAAGGATTTTAACAAATTTGCGAGACTTAACCCGCCCTTTGTAGCGATGTCACGGAGCGTCGTAACACCCTCCTTAAATTCGAAGCCCAGTTTCTCGAATGCTGCGTTGTAATACGGATCAAATCCATACGTCTCCGCAGCTATCCGATAGCGCGCAAGCTCGATCTGAGCGCTGAACATGGTTTCCAGGCTATCAAATGCAAACGACATTGTTTCCGTAACTGCCGGAAGCGTTATTAACTTAAGCGCGACCCTTGCCTTCAGGCCGAATGCTCCCGTGTCAGCTGTGAAGATGCCGGAGAGATTCGGACCAAAATGGCGGAAATGGGGATTGCTGTTTCTGTGCACCCAAGAGCCGGTCCGAAGAATTTGGCCGTTGGCAAGGACGACCTCAAGGCCGATTACGCTATCGGCCGCCGTCTCGAACTCTCCACCGCCCATATAGACGCTATTTTGCGAGACAGCGCCACCAACCGTGGCATACATCCCTGATAGTGGGCCGTAGTAGGGGGTGCGCACATTATGTTTTTTTAATGTCTCGTAGAGATCTTTCCAGGTGCACCCTACTTCGACGATTACATACATATCCTCGGTATTGATTTCGACGATCTTGTCCATTCGGCTGAAGTCGATCGATACGGTGTTCTTACGTTCCGGCGTATAGCCTAGTGTGTAAGACATACCGCCCCCGCGAGGCACGACGGCGTATCCCTCCGCCACGGCTTTTTGCACCACCGCGGCAAGTTCTTCAGTATTTCCCGGTCGTGCTACGATATCTGCCAGCTCATAGGGGAGGTAACTAAGGTCTCGAGATATATAGTCGCGCTCACTATGCTCTTTGAGAACATTCTCGGACCCAATCATTTGATCGAGCGTATCCGCTAGATTGCCGGCCCTCTCAGACGTTTCGATAGCCATTTTCTCCTCACCCTCTTCAATTTTAGCTCGCTCTGATCATGGCGGATGCCTAACGGGTTACGCTTTTTACCACGTCCCTGTATTCTTTTTCCCCTGCCTGCTTGGCTACGTCGTCAATTTCGCTCTGCAAGATCCGAAAGATTCTGTTCAGATAATCGGCGTGCCATTCGTCCCGTTCTTGGGCCACTGCTTCTGACGGCTCAAAGGCATCCACCGCTTTCTTGGAGAACTCTTTTTCCTTTTCCATCAGCCTTTCGTGGGCATCTACCCGGTCACGAAGGGTCGCTAGCTCACTTGCCAACGCGACCACCATTGCCACGAGCTGATCGGATTCGGGATTTTTAAAGAACCATGGCCTTCGGCCTTTGGCGACCCGTAGACGACGGCCCTTAACACTATCACCGGTGACGGTTTCCTGGGGCTCATGGTTCATCTTAGATTTCCATTTTAGGCTGTGTTGGATGGTAGTGCCGTCGTTTCCCGAGATGACCTGGAGATGCCAAGCCCATTTGTCCCGGACACCGAACGGGTCGTGAGAGGGGCTTAGTTAAACCCGCCCCCGCGTGCGGCATCTTCGAGACGTTGGAGTGACACATCTTCGGCCTCAATGCCTTGCGGATTGAAAGCCCAGCTCGGGTGCGACTTAAAGATGGTTGCATGATCGCGTTGGAAATCGATGGTGCTGCCCCAATTTGAGGTTACGCCAACCCCACCGTCTTCAGCTTTAAGCACTCTTCCGGCGAAATTCTGATGCTTCCAGTAAACCCCCTTGCGATCGTAATGGTCCCCGAAAACCGGCCGGTAATTTTCGGCGTCCAGATACACGATTTTCTTGCTGTAGGGATGGTAGTGGGGTGGGACGGCCTCGATTACAAGCAATTCTCTCGGTTCCCAAACGTCGACCGGATTCCAGTACGGCAGGGTCTTAAGATCCACATGTGGATATGTACGATCGATGCTGCCTGCGTCTTCGTTCCATGCCATTCCGTCGCTGTTTACGATAGCTAGGAACGTAGCCTTGCCAATCAACTGGTATGAATCGTACCAGGCTGGGTGGGCATTGAATATGTCGAGGTCATCCTGAAGTTGATCCGTGCCACCGACTGGATCCATCCAGGCGCCTCCGGACAGACGTCGAACCCTTCGCACAGTTCGGATATAGGCCCAGACATCCGGCAACTTGCCCGTGTCGTACCGAATCGTAAAAGTGCCGACCCCTCTCACATCTTGAGGATAGTAAAACCAGAGTAGGAGTTTATCGAGTTCACCCTCGCCCTCCACCGGATTTTCGATGTCCCGAACCTGGCCTTTCATGTAATAGCGGACGTACCCACCCTGTAATGTACGCTCTATGCCTGCGTTACCGTCGATCAGCAGATAGGCAAATCTCCGAAAATCCTGAATATCCAATCTGGGCTGTGCATAGGTAAAGTTCCAGATAGCTTTTGCTCCCGCGTGCGGATCGTTGGCGTAATCGATCTCAGGGAACGGCACGCCTGACTTGTAGCCGTGCACCATGCGAGTGCTTGGGTCGAAGGTGGTAGTGCCGCGATAGAGCTCTGTCGCTCTCGCGAGCCGTGGGTCCACCGGATGCGGTTCAGGGTCCTTCAACCGTATAGTTTGTCCGTAATTCCTAATTTGCCACTCAATACGGTCAGTGAGCATTGCACCAACTTCACGGCCATGAAACGTCGAACTTTTCGCACGATCTAAATTATTGGCTGTTATGACAAAGCCAGCGCTTAGCTCCGGCGCCACTGTGGCGGCACTCTCTTGTGCCTGTGCAACGCCAAGCATCCCCGCGCCGAGGCAAAGTGAGACCAAGATTTGCAAGGACCTCTGTTGGAACATTGAAGATGACATCGTGGATCGTCCCTCCCAAGTGGCTAATTTATTTTTTTGGAGTTTCTTCGCGGGGAGCCGGCCCATTTGTTGGATCCGTTGCTCCCCCCTCTTGTCCTCGGCCTGCGATAGGGGCCGGGTCCCTCTGCGAACGCATGCGCGTCCGTGTGCACGGTTCTCATGAGAGGAAGATCTTTCCCGGAATACAAAGGCTAGGCTTTGTCCGTTATTTTTGGGCGCCAAAAATGAACCAGGCGCCGCCCCCGGCGAAATCTCCGCACTCGAATTTTTCAAGACGGTGTGCTTGTCGTTCCGTGTGCATGGGCTGCATCGCTTGAATGACCTGACTAGCGTCGAAACCCGCTTTCACCGCTACTTTTTTAAGATCTTTATCGTGCAATCCGCCCCAGAATGGCTCGTTATTATAGTAGGTATCCCAATCAAGCATAAATTGGTCAAAAACGTGCATGCCTTCGTACTGAGGTACTTCTATGTGAAGCATCAAGCCCCCGGGCCGAAGGAGTCTCCGAGCCTCCGCACAAATGTTATCCAGCGCCTTACTGGATGTTTCGTGCAACAGGATATGAGAGACGATCAAATCGAACGATTCGTCATCAAAATCTGTGTGTTCGGCATTTTGCTGGGAGAAATGTACAGATGCACCCAGCGACTCCGCGCGGGCGTGACCATAACGTAGCATGGGCCCCCCGATGTCGATGCCATGCACCTCGGCATCTGGAAATTCCCTGACATATGGCAAAGTGCTCTGGCCGACGGAACAACCCATATCCAGAATTCGGGACGGACTGAAATCCGGATGTTGTTCTTTCAGATAATCGACCGCCGTAAGCCCCATGTCTTCGTTCAACGGCCCGATTCGCCCCATTGTGTAGATGTAAGTCACCCGATCGTAGACGGCGCCCGCATAAACGTCGTCCTGAGTAACTTCGGTATAATAGCTGCCTGGCTGGCAATGGGTATCAACGCCGGCCAGGTAACTGGGGACTTCCAGTGACGGGTCCAGTCGCAAGGATCCTTTTGTTTGTCCCTTTCCTAATTTTTTTGCCCGCTCGATCAAATCGTCTAACTGGCGCTCGACGGATTCGCCGACTGCGTCCCACATCACTTCCTGGCTCGATCGTTGCAGTGAAGACCACATCCGATAATATGGATGGCTCTCCATAGGTTTGCGGATTTCGTGGCGGGTTTTAGGCTCGCGACCCAGCTTCTTTGCCAATTCGGGCGCGATGTCGTTGTCGTAAACGACTCGGTTGCCGGGCGAGATCGACGTTGCCAGATGGATTTTGAGGTTCTTCGCGAAAGCCTGCCGTGACTGCTCCTCGCTGGTACGCCTCAATAATACGTCGTGGGCAAATTGTTCGGGCATCTCTGGTCCTCCCTCGAGTGGACTGGATAACGTGGGCCTTTGGCGCTTGTCCCGGCTCTCAGGAAGAACAGGGCCGTCTCAAGCCGGATTCTGGCTAGCGGTGATCCAGCAGACCGTGGCCGCCACAGCTCCTATGACGTCTTTTTCCTTTGATATCTAAGGTTGAGGGACGAGGATACACACATTCGATATCGAAGTAAATAATCTGTAATATCGGATTTGCACTTCACCGCACCGCGGTGTTTGTGGTGGAAATGCGGGTATCTGTGCCGGAAATAAAGCGGGCATTTGTGGCGGAGAGTAAGGGCTTAAGTGTCACCGCTCCCCCTACCTACCCTCTCTGATGCAGTGCAAACCGCACCAAGGTGGCTAAGCTGAGGGCCGGAAAGCTGGCGTGATGATTGTGAATACCGGGATTCAGCCAAGCCGTCTCAGGCGAAGGCAGAGACCATGGCTCGGGTGGCAAGGACGACCCCGTCGCAAATTTCCACTTACCGCAACACCCGTGGATTCCTGGAGCCCTGGGCGTCTTCAATGACGAGCTGGGTCGTCCTTCATTTCTCAAAGCGAAATTTCAAAGGATTATTCACCTGGCTAGTTTCTGGTGCAGGGGCGCAAGAGGGTATAATTGGGCCGCCGGGAATCCATCCACTGGCATGAACTATACTGGAAATGTGCGTCATCGTTTCAAGCAGGCGCGAGGCACCCAACCAGAAGGGCTCTAGCGTTGACGCAGAAGCGATAGAATCCTATATCCTTTGATATCGAATTATTATATTGGCGCCTTTCGCGTGAACTAAAACGCGCGAACCAAAAATAGGAGAGGCCTGCAATGAAGTTTGGTGTCTTTCTCCCCAATGGCAGTGACGGCTACATCCTCTCGAAGGCTGTTCCTCCTTACTTGCCTACTTTTGAGCACAACAAGAAGATCAGCCTGGAAGCCGAGCGCCAGGGCCTCGACATGGTACTGTCTATGATGAAATTTCGAGGGTTTGGAGGAGAGACGGGTTATTGGGACGCTTGTCTCGAATCATTCACCCTGATGGCCGGACTTGCAAGCGTTACCACCCGGATCCAACTTTTCCCGAGTATCGCTCTTCTCAGCCAGCATCCAGCCTACGTTGCCCGGATGATAGCTACGATCGACGACATAAGTGGCGGTCGCTGCGGGTTGAATATCGTGACGGGCTGGAACAAGCCCGAATACACCCAGATGGGGCTCTGGCCTGGCGACGAGCATTATGAGCGGCGCTATGAGTATGCTGCCCGCTATTTACACATTCTCCAGGAACTTTGGGAGAAGGGCTGCGCCACCTACAACGACGAGTTTTTTCAGTTAGACGATTGCCGCAGCCTGCCCCAACCCAAAAGGCACATCCCGATTGTCTGCGCCGGCCAATCTCCGCTCGGCATGGATTTTGTCGCAAAGATGGGTGATTTTAATTTCGTGATGGCGCCGCCGTCTAAGCTCGGTGCTGTTTGCAACAACCTGAAGGAAAAAGGCAGGTCCTATGGCCGTACAGTCGGAACGTACGCCCTATTCGCAATGATCCTCGCGGACACAGACGCCGAAGCGGCCGAGATTGGACGAAATATCATCGAAGAGGCAGACGTTGGTGCAATCACCAATGTCGTGTCCAGTGCCACTCTTGATTCCAACCGAGGCGGCAGCTCCGATCACCTGAAAGCCTCTCTCGCCAAAAGTCTGGACGATGGCAATTCTGCGTTCATGGGCTTTCCTGTCCTATACGGATCCTATGAAACGGTCGCGCGGAAAATAGACAAGATTGCAGAGGAAACGAACACAGATGGGATGCTTTTTTGTTGGCCGGATTTCGTATCCGGGGTTCGGGACTTTGGTGAGCGGGTAATCCCGTCCCTCAAGTGCCGGCGCGTGAATGTGGAAACAAGAGCATCCGCCCAAAATGAGCTGCCCCCTATGTGGTGATCCGGGGCTCATTAAAACCGCTCGCGCCAGCGGGTATCATGCCTCTACAGACAAAATCGACGATACACTTATATTTTAACCGGTCCATCCAGCAGGGCCCAGGTCTGACCGGTCAAAAACCCAAGGGGCCATGGGCAGGTTGCCTAGCAACCGACGCAGACAGCCACAGGGGCCAGTCAGGTCGACACAGGCGAGGAGCGCATGGAATCAGCACCGCACAGGATTGACGTGCATCATCACATCATTCCGAAGAAATACCTCGATGCATTGGGCCAGTCTGGGATCTCGACGTCTGGCGGCATCCCGTATCCCGATTGGAGCCCTGAGAAGGCGCTTGGCCTGATGGATCGTAACGGCATACGGTCGGCCCTAACATCGGTTTCCTCGCCTGGCGTCTATTTCGGCAATGTCGATCTGGCTCGTGAGCTGTCCAGAATTTGTAACGACGTGTCGGCTGAGCTGGTGGCCGGAAATCCTGACCGTTTCGGCGCCTTCGCTCATGTCCCGCTCCCCGACATTGATGCGGCGCTAGCGGAAATCGAACGCGCTTTGGATGAACTGAAATTAGACGGTGTCATCCTGCTTGCCAGCATCGGAGACCATTTCCTGGGCGATCCCGCCTTCGATGCGGTCTATGAAGAGCTTAACCGACGCAAGGCGGTGGTCTTCGTTCACCCCACCGTTCATCCAACCACCAAGGAACTCCGCCACGAAATACCGGCCTTTCTCATGGAGTTTCTGTTTGATACCACTCGCGCCGCTGTAAATTTGATCCATCAGGGCACGATGGAGCGCTATCCCGACATCAAATTCATTCTGTCACATGCTGGCGGCACACTCCCCTACTTCGCCTGGCGGCTGTCCATGGGCGGGCTTATCGATCCAAGGCTGGAGAAACGCGTGCCCAAGGGTTTCGCATACTATCTAAACCGCTTTTATTACGACACGGCCATTTCTACTTCTCCCCAGGTGATGGCCGCGCTTATGGCTGTGGTTGAACCGTCGCACATCCTTTTCGGCAGCGACTGGCCTTACGCGCCAGAGGTAGTGACCGAGAGGTCTGTGGCGGCGCTTAGCGAATTGGAAGCCCTCGATGAGGCAATGCTTGCTGGTGTCGAGCACGGCCACGCTGAGGCCCTGTTCCCACGCTTGGCGATTAGAAAATAAAGCCTTTTCCGCGTTTACTATTTGAAATCCAGCCCCGGGCCGATGACTTTGATCGGCGTTGACATGTTGACTTGGTGCCAGGAGCGAACAGGGCCGCCAGCGTCGTTCGATGATCCCGATTTCTCCTTACCCGCCGCTGTTAACGTGCCAACGTTCTCCGAACTACCAACACTCTTCAAACTAATTGCCGAATCAAATGGGACTTACGGATACGAAACGAACACTTTGCGCTCAAAAAAAATAGGCGCTTCAGGATTCATTCCACTAAATGCGCATTTCAGCGGGCACGATTTGGCCCTGGTTCACGATCATTTCGTCGTCAAGGTACAGGGTGCATCCGGACATCGGCATATCCAAGTGACAAGCAGTGTCATTCTCTCCGCCAAACTCGGTGTTTGGACCCGTTGAAAACAGCACATTGCCATAGTAGGCGCGCCCGTCCATCCCTATACCAGGAAGGTCCGGTCGCCATTCACACGCCTCGTTAAGCCCCCAACCAATATGGGAAATCGCAAAGGCTCGAGGGTCAGAAAATTCATCCATATAAGCCCTCAGCCTTTTTGCATCCGACCCACCCTGTATGCTTTGCACTTCGCGGTTACGCACCTCAAACTCAATAGGTGTTTTAACGAATTCTTTGAAAGGGTAGACGATGTCCTTAGGCGCCATCACAACCCGACCCCGCACATCACCCGTTGCATAGGTGGCCAAAAAGCCACCAGGCCAGTGATCCCAACGGCCCGGTGTATCGGTATAACCATATTCAGCCAGTACGCTATGCTCCTCCAGCTCGTAGGTGATATCCGTGCCCATCTCATTGGTGAAGCGAAGAACCCGCCCGGTCGAAAGTTTCTTGGCGGCGGCTTCTACGCGCCTTCGCAGTTGACGCGATGGCATGAGTCTCTGAAGGATCTCAACGGGCTCTACACATAGTAGGACGCGCGTGCCGGACTCCTGTATCTCGAGTTGCTCCTTCGAGAACAACAGGAGAACCAGGTCAACCACCATATCTGCCGCCTTTAATTGCTCCATCGCCTCTCGGTTGTTTCCTAAATTGTTCTTTCCTATTTGTTTGAGTCGGTCGTTTGTATCCGTGAGTTGGCCTCTCAAATTAACATCAATTGCGCTTGCGCCCAGATTCCGAATTGCAGAGAGAAATGCTTCCGCATAATTGCGCAAATTCTCCCCTTCCGATAGAACAGCAACAGTTTCGTCAGGCGTCACGCGGCAGAGCTCCAGTTCCTTGCGGAAAAGGCTCACGAGATCAATGTCTGATTTTCTTGCATCCATTTTATATCTCCCGGGGAAGCTTGGTTTCTTCATTTAAAAGAGCCGCAACAACCTGATTAGGGGCCACAGGGTGTTCCACATAGCCAAGGTGGCCTACGTTGGACAGAGCCGGACGGGGGCGATGTTTGGCAGCAGACAAGCGAGCTCTTTACCTTCAAATGGGGGAATAACCTTTTCGTATTGCCCCGTAAGCACAAGAGAGTGCCGTGCAACCGACTTCAAGGGGTCTGTCACGTCGAAATTGCTGAGGCCTTCAAGAAGAATCCGTCGGTAGATCATTGGATCATTGCGAACAATCATGTCAGCGATGCGTCCTATCAGTATCGGATCAGCGTCAGGCGAGAGTGTCTGTCTGGCGACTATCGCCGAAAAGGTGTCCATGACCGTTTCCGTCAGTTCCCTTAGACGTTTTTTCATAATGTCAGCCGGGATCGATATCTTTGGTCCCGTGTGACCCAGGATCAACCGGCCCCAGGGCGCCGGCGCACGCTGCGCGACAGTGAACCCGCCCCTAGACGTGCCGAGAAAATCAACTTTCTCGGCATCGAGATCTTTGGCGAGCGCGATGATGTCATCAGTAAATCTACGGATCCTGCAGACATCCTCGTAGGTAAGCTTCTCCGAACGCCCGAAACCACGAAGATCGACGCCGGTGACCCTCCTGAAGCAGGCGAAGGCACCCACTTTCCGGTCCTAAAGGTCGGCTGAAGCACCCGAGCCATGCACGAGGATGAGGGGTTTGCCCTTCCGCCATTCTCGTACGTTCAGCTTTGTCCCCCCCAAACTTCCTTCAGCAAGGGCTCTTTTCCTCATCCTGTATCATCACCTAGGAAAAGCGCCCCTCGCTTGTATGACGACGGAGGATCAAGGCCTGGCTTCCAGGCAGCCAACGACCGGGGGAAAACATCGGTCCAGTTGCCTCTTCTGCCGAACAATCAGCGAAGGTTCCCGCCCGATTCCAGTGCCCCGATACTAACCTCGTCGTTCTCCACCGGCACGCTCATCACCCAAGAATCATGTGCCGCAAAGAAGGTTGCATGGTTTCTTTGAAAATCTACCGTGATTCCGGTCCAGGTCAGCAGCGCGGACCCTTCGGGATCGTCTGCCACCGGATACTCACCGGTCGAGTAATGCTGAAACTGCCAAAGCTCACCCTTTTTGTCATATCCTTCCATGAAATAGGGGCGCCACGCTTCAGCATCTACGTACCAAACCTTCTTCGAATACGGATGTTCCTTTGGCGGAATTGCCTCGACAACGTAGACGTCGCGAGGCTCCCACGTCTCGATCGGGTTCCAGTATGGCGGATTGCTTACATCAACACGCGGAAACATGTTTACATAGTTGTCAGCGTCCTCGATCCACGCTGGCGCTGTCCCATGTGCCATCGCCAGAACGGTGCGCCTGCCTAGCATTTTGTACTTCGGGTACCAGGTCGGGTAAGCGTTGAATGTTTCAATATTATCTTGCAGGACGTCCGTACCACCAATCACATCAAACCAGGCACCTCCCGACAGGCGCCGAACGCGTCGTACTGTTCGAATATAGGCCCATATATCGTTCAGCCGACCTGTATCGTAGCGAATCGTTAGGGTCCCAAGCCCCTTGATATCATGAGGCGAGAAAGCAACCAGCAAGGTCTTATCAAAGACCTCTCCATCACCCAAGGTAGGTCCTTGGTTGCCTAGGACCCCCTTATAGTATTTTCGGATATAGCCCCACCTCTGGACCCGTTCGATCCCTGTATCGCCATCCACCAGACCAAAGACAAACTTGTAAAGGGCCTGAGTGTCTCCTCGCGGAACGCCATAGGTATAATTCCACGCGACCTTGATCCCCGCAAAAGGATCGTTCAGATCGATATCTGGGAACGGGACCCCAGCCTTCCAGCCAGATACTGTGCGGGTGGCCTCGTTGAACTCGACCCGGCCGCGGTTCTTCTGCGTCCATTCTCGGATCCTGTAATCCACTGCGAGGGGTGTGGGATCGGCAAGCGTGATATTCAGATCCTTCTCTCGAATCTGCCAAGCAATCTTTTCAGGGATCATCTCGCCAATTTTATGTCCGTGAAAGGTGCCCTGGACGGCGCAATCAAGGTTTTCATTGCTAATAACACCACCGGCCTCCCAATCCCTGCCGTCGCACTGTTGCGCCTCAGCTTCGAAAGATTGTCCGGCAAGAGAAGCCGCGCATAGCAGCGCTGCTCCTCTCATAGCTCTCTGTAGAGAAAGGCGCACTCGATTCATTGTTTCCACTCCCTTACCCTAGAATTAAGGCCCCACCTCTTTGCGAGACTCGCCTATACCTTTGAGACAGGCCCCCTCCTACGGTCAGTTAAATTTCTCTATTTCTCCGTGCCGAAAATACGGTCGATATAAACGTTTATCCGGTTATGGATTGCCGCTTCCAGTCCAACCATCGGCCCCGGTTTATAGGCACGCGACTTGAAGCCTCGCTGGAGTGATTCAATCATTTCCTTGTCTTCGTCGCCTACCAGCCGAATAAAGTCCCGGTAGATCTGGGCCCGCTCATCGAATGCTGGCATGTCGAAATATTCTTTAGGGAAAAGCGTATAGATCGTGATGACACACCGGTCCGGGCCCAACGGATAAACTATCCAAGGCTGCAGTACATCAAAACGTCCAAAAAGGTTCATGTTAGGCGGCACGAGGAACGTACACGCAAACATCGGGTCCTTGTCTTTAAGCCAAGGAATGGGACCAAAGAGAGAGACCCCTTCCGGCGCCATCGTCAGGCTTTGGTAGAAGGCATGGTAGCCCCGCCTTGTCAGATTGAATTTGAAGTTATCAACAGGAAAATTCTTACCAAACGATGTCGAATGGATAACGCCAACATGGTAGATATCCATCAGATTTTCTGTGACCAGCTTCCAGTTGCAGTTTATCTCAGTGACGAACTTATCGGCCATTCGGGTATCCTCATGGCGCAAGAAGTCCGCTTCCTTCCTTATGTCATCCACGTCCAGATACTCGCCGAGGGGCGGGGCAGCGGAATCGAAATTAATGAAAACGAACCCGCCCCAGGTATCAATTTTGAGTTGCGGCAGACGGCAATTAGCAAAGTCAAAGTCTTCTACGCCTTTACGGTGAGGAGCGCCGGCAAGCCTGCCTTCAAGGTCATAAAGCCAACCATGATAGGGGCAGCTGAACTCCTTGACGGTGCCTTCGCCCCGGATCACTTCTACGCCACGATGAGCGCAGACGTTTGAGAAGGCATTGAGGGCTCCATCCTCTCCGCGGCAGATGATTACGGGTTCCGTGGCGATCCGAAGTGCCTGGTAGTCGCCGGGATTCTGGAATTCCTCCACGCGAGCAACGCACAGCCAATCTTTCATGAAAATTTGATCAACTTCGCGTTCATAGATTTCGGGCGACGTGTAGACATAGCCCGGTAGATGCCGCGCTTTCAGGATATCCCGGCGAGTCTCGGAAAAATCTGGGCGTGCCGGTAAGTCTTCTACTTGTGACATTGCACTCATGGTTTTCTTTTCCTCCGCGGCCTTAGGAACCGCCAGCTTTCAAATCAGGTGGCGGCTTGCCAGTGGCTGTCCGGCCCCGCCAGGCCAGTGACGTCCGCGCCGAGCAGATGGAGACGTCCGGCTAAGACGGGCTGGCCCCAAGGTCTCTTATCTGGTTTCGACCTCGTAGCCGACAGCATGGAGGCGGTGCGCCCGCGGTTCCCCCTCCCTAAGGAGGGGATAGAGGGGCGAAGCCGGACTAAAAATCCCTAAAAAATATGGGGAATTGAGGCCGTCGCTGACGCCTACCGCACAAGCGCAAGCTTACGGGAAAGGATGATAGCCTGCATCCGGGAGTGAACGCCAAGCTTGGAAAACACGTTCTGAAAATGCCATTTCACAGTGGTATTTCGAATGCCAAGCTCTCGGGCAATTTCGCTGGTGGTCAAGCCTGCAGCCGCCAGGTCGAGTACTTTCCGCTCCGTCCCTGTCAGGCTGATCTCGTTGTCCCCGAATTGACGCCATGCCAGACTTCGCTGGCAATCGGTTTCCAGGGGAACTGACCGACCAGTTACCTCGAGGAAACGATCGAGAAAGTGGTTGGAGGGTTTGAGTGGCAGCGCCGGATGAGGTTCGCTCCGCCCGCGACGAAGTCCCTCAACCAACTCCGCTAAGTCCTGCCCCTCATCGACCAGAGTGGTTAGGTAGGCCCGCTCTTCGGCGTTGGCCAGCACTTCACGAAGGACCTTGTGGGCTGCGGGCGGCCCTTTTGTCTTTAAAGTTGCATCGGCCAGAAGGATGTTAAGGCGAAGCTCAATACCATCCAGCCCGCTCCCCCTTACTTCAGTTAGGAGTGTCCGAATCCAGCGAGCTGCCCGATCACTAGAGCCGGCAGCCAAGAGATATCGCACGAAACACAGATAAAGGGGCCAGTCTCTATAGCAACAGTTAAAGCCGGGAGGTGGGCTGATTGCTCCCAAGGGAGCCTCGAGCCCCTCGAGTAATTTAAAAGACTCCTGGATATCACCCACACGAATTAGAGCATTCGCCTTTACAATACGCACGTCAATGTTCTGCACACTAAACGGCAAAAGGGACCGGCACTCCCGCGAAAGGCTCTCTGCCTCCTCAATGGTACTCAAGGCCCTGTCATATCTGTTTTCTCTGAGATCGAAAGCCACGTTGCACAGCTTGATAAGAATTTTCCAGTCCGCACGAAGGGATTGCGCGTTGAGCCGCTCTGCCAGGCGTAAATGTGCACGGCCTTCTGAGAGGTTACTTTGCTCCAGTTCGTATTGGGCCAATAAGATATGCACGGGCTCGAGTGCCGGCGTATCGCTCTCTTCCAACCGAGCGGCTGTCTTTTCCGCCTCCTCGCATAGGCGTAGAATGTCTTTCAGACGACCCTGATCTCTTAAAATGTGTCCTTGAAGGTAAGTAACCGTACTGAAGCTGTTTATGGAACGGTCTTCAAGGAACTGCCGCTTTGCTTTTTCAAGGGCACCGGTTGCCTTGAGGATCTCGTCACGACGCAAATAAATCAGAGCTTGGCCATAGGAGGCCATCCCGGCCGAGAAGGTGAGCTTCGATCGGCGACGCCCCTCAATTTCCCGTGCCTTCTTGATGTCTGCCCAGTGGGCGTCAACCGAAAGCTGAAGGATCAGACGCAATGACTCCATTTCATCTTCAAGGGCATTGATCTGATCAAAATCATATTGTCCCTCATTTTTGTTTTTGTGCATCTCCGCTATGAGGCTTTCCGCCTTGTCCGCGACGCAACGGGCCTTCTCAATCTCTCCCACCAATAGATGAGCCCAGGCTCGTAGATAAACGACGTTGGCATAACGGTCCCGGAGGTCAGGGGGAAGCTCTTCGACAAAGTCGATAAAGAGCTCCTGATGTCCTTCATGCAAAAGCTGACGGCCACATTTGTCGACTAACACAGCCGCTCGATCAAAGTATTTGGCTCGGAGAGCGTGACGAGCGGCTTCAGTCGTCCGGTCATGATCTTCGAACCAGCGGCTCGCACGCAGGTGAAGAAGCTTTCTCCGGTCGGGCATCAAGCGGGCAAGCCTGCGCTCGAGAAAATCCAGAAAAACGGCATGAAACCGGAACCACTCATTTTCGGCATCAACGAAAAATAGGAACAAGTTCTTGTCATATATCTTAGTAATGAAACTCTCACTGTCGTCATGCCCCCGGAGTGCATTTGCCAAGCTGGGTGAGACCTCGTCCACGACAGAAATGTCCAACAGAAAGAGCTGCTCATCCTTGGGTAGCTTGGAAAACACGCTCTCTTCAATAAACTCGTGCAGCATACCCAGGGTATCCTTGGAAACATGCCGAAGCTGCTCGATGTCACTCGACGTTTTCCCCGAGACCGCGGCAAGCTGCAGGCCAATGGGCCAGCCTTCCATGGCCTCGTTCAGATCAAAAATTTCCTCATGGGAAAGACCAGAGATAAATCCGTTTTCAATCAAGTGAGACAGATCCTCCTCCCCGAAGCGAAGTAAATCGCTACCCACGGTATTTGCGAGGCCGCGGGCTTTTATCTGCCCAAGCTCCAGAGGTAGAGCGGCGCGGCTTGCCAAGCTGTAATGGGTATTCGACGGCGAGAATCTGATAAGATATTCAACGGCCTTATGGACCCGAGGATTGCTGATCAAATGGTAATCATCAAGCATGACCACGAAATTCCGGTCTGCACCGGCCATGACGTTCAGAAAATCTGTGGCTGGAGAATTCGGGATGCCCCTCTCAAGGGCGAGGCCACCTCCAATTTTCGACTGATTAATCTGCTCTTGGAGAGCAAAATCCAGATGCTGGTGAAATCGGGCCAAGTTGTTGTCGGCCTCGTCCATAGAGAGCCAGACGACCGCCACACCATGGGGAATAAGATCTTTGCGCCATTGGGCGAGAAAGGTGGTCTTGCCAAAACCGGCGGGTGCAACAACTAGAGTCAGGAGAGTTTCCCTGCGGAGGATTTTCTCCGTTATCGGCGCAAAAATCCGCTTCCGATTAATCAGCCGCGTGCCGAGGATCGGCGGACGCAGTTTCGTATATAGGATCGATGGCATCTTAGCCCCCGGAAGTCCGACAATGGTATCTCAACGCGGGGAGCGAATAAATGATCGCCATGTGTGCCCTTATCAGGCTGATATATTTAAAAAATATTCGGTACCCCACATCCTGACCGTCTGGATGCGTCGTCACCATTCACGGCAACCGCAACTGCACTGCCGCCGGCACCGTTGCCTCGATGGAAACCAGCCACAAAGGTTGTGGCTGTCAGTGTGACGCGGACGTCGAGGGGCGGATACAGTTCAAAGGCCCTCGGCTCGCGCGAGAAATTCCAAAGCCGGAACAGGCACCATTCGGATCTGCGCTCGTCCGCCACTGTGAGTCCGTTGCGTGTGATGTGGAACGGCGTCCGTTCCCACCCTTTCGTCGTCTTTACCTCGATCAGGCGTGACCGACCGTCCGACGCAAAACTCGCGATGTCGTAGCCTGCGCCATCCCCGTCTTCCTCGGATACCCAACGGATCCTTCGCGCCAGGTCATCACGCCCCGCCGATCGTACCGATGCCTGCTCATGCGCCAGCACGAGCTCCTCGCCGGCAGGAGGGCATGGTCCTTTTGTATTTCGTGATCGATCGCGGCGGACGCGTCCTGGAATACGGCGTGCCGCAGAGCTTTGGGCACGGGCTCCTGGACGACGCCGTCAGGGCCATGATCGAACGCGCCCAGCCCTTGCCGCACCCGCCGGAAACGGTTGCGGGACTCCGCCTGGAACTTGTCGTACCGGTCTGATTCGTCCTGCGATAAACAATCTTGTCGTCGCTTTTCTGCCGGAACCCCTGGCACAAGCCCGGGCCTGGTCAATGCCAATGGCGCAAAGGGCGTGAGCGGCGGGGCAGCCTGGACCGAAGCGCAAGAGATCACGCGCAGGGATGGCTTCGCCAGCGCCCTACGGAGAAGCGAAAGATGGACGGACGAACTCGGACTGCTTGTGGCGCTGCACGGGGACGGGGCTGGCCAGGGAAGAAACCGGCTTCCGGAGATGGCGGAGGGGAAGGGATTCGAACCCTCGGTACGGCTTAAAACCGTACAACGGTTTAGCAAACCGCCGCCTTCGACCACTCGGCCACCCCTCCGTCCGGCTGGTTCTACCCAGCGGGGTCGCGGATTGTCAACGAATCCCGGCTCTGGCCGGAACCTCTATATCCCGCTCAGGTCAAACGCGCCAGCGCCGTCTTGAGTGACCGGTTCTCCGTCGCCAGGCGATCGATCTGTTCGCGCAGGGGCGCCAGGGCGGCGTCCATCTCCTCGAGGGTCAGGCGCTGGGGGATGTGTTGCGGGCAATTCCAATCGAGGGCCGCGATGGCGATGACGACCGCCCGCTCCGGCCGGGCGTCATAGCCAGGGGTCATCAGGCCGGCGACGAGATCGGGATCGGCCGCGAGTTCGACGAGCCGCGCGCGGCCCCAGATTTTCAGCCGGCGGCGATTGGCATAATCCATCAGGATCATCGAGATCCGGTCGTCGTCCGCGAGGTTGCCGGTGCTCAGATACTGCCGGTTGCCGCGGTAATCGGCATAGGCGATCGTGCGCTCATCGAGCACGCGCAGAAACCCGGCCGGCCCGCCGCGGAACTGGACATAGGGCCAGCCGCTCGCCGACACGGTCGCCTGATAAAACCCGTCACGATCGGCAATGAAGCCCGCCTCTTCGGGCCCCAGCCGGTCGCCGGGGGACGCATCGGCCGCGAGAAACCTGTCATATGCCGCGGCCGAGCCCTGACGGGCCTGCACCTCGCGCACGGCCGGCGTAAAGGCGATCTCCGCAAATGCGCGTGTCATGATGTTTTTTCCTGCTCGCTTTTGTGTGTTCTTTTTTTATGTGTGTTCTTTGCCGCCCGGACCCGTCCGCCGCTACAGGCCGAGCTCCGAAAGCCCCGGATGACCGTCCGGGCGACGGCCAAGCGGCCAGTGAAACTTGCGCTCGGTCCCGGCAATGGGCCGATCATTGATGCTGGCGATCCGGCGGCGCATGAACCCGTCGGCATCAAACTCCCAATTCTCGTTTCCATAGGAGCGGAACCAGGTGTTGCTGTCGTCGCGCCATTCATAGGCGAAACGCACGGCAATGCGGTCGCCCGCGCAAATCCACAATTCCTTGATCAGCCGATAATCGAGCTCCCGCGCCCATTTCCGGGCGAGGAAGGCCTCGATCTCCCCCCGGCCATTCACAAATTCGGCCCGATTGCGCCACTGGCTGTCAGGCGTGTAGGCCAGGGCGACCCGCGCGGGGTCCCGGGAGTTCCAGGCGTCTTCGGCGGCCCGCACCTTGGTCCGGGCGCTCTCTTCGGTGAAAGGGGGTAAAGGCGGGCGGCTCATCCGGTAATCTCCCTGGCACGGCTCGATCGAGAACCAATATGTACCGATCAGTACCATTTGTAAACCCGGTTTTGCCTGGCCATCCCGCTAAAATCTTACCGGCCTTAAATTATTATCTCTATATTACTGATATTTAAAGTAGTTACCTTGAGCCCTTCCAGGTAATCTGACTATACTGATTTGTACATGTTATGGAGGCAATCATGCGGCCGACGAAGCGCGATGCGCTGGTCCGGAAGGCACTCGAGGTTTTTTATCAAAACGGCTTCCATGCGACAGGAATGGACCGGCTCGTCGCCGAGACCGGCATCTCGAAAACCTCGATGTACCGCCATTTCCGCACGAAGGAGGACCTCATCCTCGGCGCCCTCAGGCTTCGCGACGAGCAGATTCGCAACTGGCTCTTCCGCCGGATGGAGGAACTTGGCGACGCACCCGACGGCCAGCTCCTTGCCATGTTCGACGCGCTTGGCGAATGGTTTGCCCAGCCGGACTTCCGCGGTTGCATGTTCATCAAGGCGGCGGCCGAGTTTCAGGACACCGACCATCCGATCCATGCCCAGTCTGCCGAGCACAAGCGACTGATTTTCAATCATGTCCTTCGCTTGGCCACGGATGCCGGGGCTGAAGATCCGGGCCTCCTTGCCCGTCAGCTTCTTCTGCTGAAGGAAGGGGCGATCGTGACAGCGCATCTCGGACACGCCCAGGATCCAGCGCGAGATGCGAAGGAAGCGGCACGCCACCTGCTCGCCGTTGCGACGTCGCCGGATCCGGACAGGCGGTCCGCCCCGCCAGGGCCGGACTAAACCGCTATCCAGGCGCGATAGGCGGCCTGCATCTCCTCGAGCGCCGCCTCGGCGGCAAGTTCGCCGGCCGCGACCATCTCGTTATAGGTATTCCGCGCATCGACGAACGCGGCCCAAAGCGCCGCCTGTTCGAGTGGCGAGATCGCCCCCTTTCGTCCCTGGGACGAAGGCCCGGAATCCGGCGCCCGGCGTTCAAGAGTTTCCAGCACCTCGCGCAACCGGTCCGCGATATCCGTCGCACCAATCGCATACGCGTGATTGAAGGCCGCAAGGATCCGGTCCCCCAGACGCCGGCTGTAACGTGGCTCGCCGAGCGAGGCGACCGCCTGATTTATCGGCACGGACCCCGAGGCCCTGGCAAATTCAGCCGTTTCCTGCATTCTCATCCCCTCCCCCCGTGCGGCCCGGCATCGTTTCGTCGCGCACGGTCCGGCCGATCCTGCGCTTCTCCGGCTTGCCAATTGCTTAACGCCGGGACCCGGCACGCCGGCCCCGTCCGGCGACCTCACGCCCGCCTCGCCGGAAATCCTCCGTCGGCCAGGCTTCATTTACCCGGTGTTAAGCCTAACGCGCCAACCATCAGCCCTGACGGGCGATGGCAGGGGCAATATAGAAATCTGGATCTGGGTATTGGGGCCGCAGAGAACCGGCTGGCTGAAGGAGACTTCAATGCTTTCCAAACGATCGAAAGAGATCCTGATCGACCTGATCGAGATCAAGCTGGGCTATCTCGAATGTCACGACCGCGAGGACGCCCGGGAAAAGAGGGCGCTGGAAACCTGTCTGTCGGAACTCCGTGGCGAACCTGCCGCCCGGGACCGGCGGGAGCGCCCGGCCCGAGAGGCGGACGCCCTGACCGCATTCGCCTGAGTCGGGGCCGGGAGCGCGAGCGGCAAGCCTATTTACGGGGCGGCGTCGGCACGCTCATCCCTCGCTCGACGGCCGGTCGGCGCGCGATCGAATCATACCAGCGCCGGACATTGGGGAAGTCGGCGAAATCGATCCCCTGCCAGTCGTGACGCTGCAGCCAGGGAAACGTAGCCATGTCTGCGATGGAATAATCGCCGGCAAGGAACTCGCTCTCACCAAGCCTCTTCTCGAGCACCCCGTAAAGCCGCCGGGCCTCGTTGGCGTAGCGCTCCTCTGCGTAAGGCGCCTTGCCCGGGTTGAAATGCAGGAAATGATGCGCCTGCCCCAACATGGGCCCCACCCCGCCCATCTGGAACATGAGCCACTGAATGACGTCGTAGCAACCGCGCACCTCGCGCGGCAGGAACCGTCCGGTTTTTTCGGCCAGATAGATCAGGATCGCGCCGGATTCAAACAACGCATAGGGTTCGCCATCGGCCGAGCCCCGATCCACGATGGCGGGAATCTTGTTGTTCGGGCTGATCGCGAGGAAATCCGGGGCGAACTGCTCATCAGCCGTAATGTTGACCGGATGAACCTCGTAGTCGAGCGCGGTCTCCTCCAGCATGATGGAAACCTTGCGCCCGTTGGGGGTGGACCAGGTGTAGAGATCGATCATTCGCCGCTCCCCTTCGCCGCCTTCATCGCCGGCGCCAAGCCTCGGGCACGTCAGCCCTGAAGCATTTTTTTCAGCAATTCGTTGACCATCTTGGGGTTGGCCTTGCCCTGGGTGGCCTTCATGACCTGACCGACGAACCAGCCGAACAGTTTTTCGCTCCCCGCCCGGTATTCGGCCAGCTTTTCCGATTCCTTTTCGAGTATTGCCTGAATCGTCTGCTCTAGTTCGCTCGTATCAGTGATCTGCCGAAGCCCCTTCTCGTCGACGATGGCGGCCGCGCCCTTGCCGGTCTCGAACATCTCGTCGAACACATCCTTGGCAATCCGCCCGGAAATCGTGTCGTCCGAGATCAGATCCACCAATTCCCCGATGGCCCTGGCGGAGACGGGCGATTCGGTCACCGCCAGCCCCGCCTTGTTGAGCCGCCCGAACAGCTCGGAAATGACCCAGTTGGCGACGAGCTTGGAATCGCGCCCCTCGGCCGCGGTCTCGAAATAGGCCGCCGTCTCCTTATCCACCACGAGTACGCCCGCGTCATAGGCCGACAGCCCGAAATCGGAGATAAATCGCTCTTTCTTCTGGTCCGGCAGCTCGGGCATGGCGGCCCGGATCTCCTCGACCCATTTCTCCTCCAGCTCGAGCGGGAGCAGGTCCGGATCGGGGAAGTAGCGGTAATCATGCGCCTCCTCTTTCGAGCGCATGGGGCGCGTCACGCCCTGGCCGGTGTCAAAAAGGCGTGTTTCCTGGTCGATCTTGCCGCCGCCCTCGATAATTTCGATCTGCCGGCGCGCTTCGTAATCGATGGCCTGGGAAACGAACCGCACCGAATTGACATTCTTGATTTCACAACGTGTCCCCAGGGGATCACCGGGGCGGCGGACCGACACGTTGGCGTCGCACCGCATGGATCCCTCGTCCATGTTGCCGTTACAGCTACCGACATAGCGTACGATGGACCGCAGCTTGCGCAGGTAGGCGGCCGCCTCGTCCGGGCTGCGCAGTTCTGGCTTGCTGACGATTTCCATCAGCGCGACCCCCGCGCGGTTGAGGTCGACATACGTATAGTCCGGATGCTGATCGTGCAGGCTTTTCCCTGCGTCCTGTTCCAGATGCAGCCGCTCGATCCCGATGTTACGCGATGTGCCATCCTTGAGATCGATCTGAAGAAAGCCCTCACCCACGATCGGCAGTTCGTGTTGAGAAATCTGATATCCCGTGGGCAGATCCGGATAAAAATAGTTCTTCCGGGCGAAGACGGAGAACAGGTTGATGCTGGAGTTCAGGCCGAGGCCCGTGCGGACCGCCTGTTCGACACAAAAATCATTGATGACCGGCAGCATGCCCGGCATGCCCGCATCGAGATATGCCACCTGGGAGTTGGGCTCGGCCCCGAAAACGGTGGCGGCGCCCGAGAACAGCTTGGCCCTGGAAATGACCTGACAATGGACTTCTAGTCCGATCACCACTTCCCATTCGCCGGTATTTCCCTTGTAAAGCATCAGCCCTGCTCTCCGATGGATGAGGGCCGCGTCTCGAATCCGGCGGCCGCTTCCAGCGCCGCGCCGGCGCGCAGCACCGTCTCCTCGTCAAAGGCGCGACCGATCAACTGCAGGCCAAGCGGGAGCCCGCCCGACGAGATACCCGACGGAACCGACAGGCCCGGCAGCCCGGCGAGAGAGGCTGGCACGGTAAAGATATCGTTGAGATACATGGCGAGCGGATCGTCCACCTTGTCACCGATGGCGAAGGCCTCCGTCGGAGTCGTCGGCGACAGAATGAGGTCGACATTCTCGAACGCCGTTGCGAAGTCCTGTGCGATCAGGGTGCGCACTTTCTGCGCCTTCAGATAATAGGCATCGTAATATCCCGCGGACAGGACGTATGTGCCGATAAGCACCCGGCGCTTGACCTCAGCGCCGAAACCGGCGGCCCGTGTCTTTTCATACATATCGAGCAGGTTATCGCCCTCGACCCGGAGCCCATAGCGCACGCCGTCATAGCGCGCGAGATTGCTCGACGCCTCGGCCGGCGCAACGATGTAATAGGCGGGCAGTGCCATGTCGGTGAGGGGCAGGCTGATATCGACAATCTCGGCACCCGCCGCCTTCAGCCAGGCAGCGCCATCGGCCCAGACTTTTTCGACCGCGCCATCCATGCCCTCGATCCGGTATTCTCGGGGGATGCCGATTTTCAGACCCTTCACACCCTTTTCGAGAGCGGCCGCATAGTCCGGCACCGGCCGGTTGACCGAGGTGGAATCTTTTGGATCATGTCCGGCCATGGCGCGCAGCATCAGGGCCGCGTCCTCGACCGTGCGGGTCACCGGGCCGGCCTGGTCCAGGCTCGAGGCGAAGGCGACGATGCCCCAGCGCGAACACCGCCCGTAGGTGGGCTTGAGGCCGACGACGCCGCAGAACGCGGCCGGCTGACGGATCGAACCGCCGGTATCCGTGCCCGTGGCACCGACGGCCAGCCCGGCCGCCACCGCGGCGGCAGACCCGCCGCTGGACCCGCCTGGCACAAGAGGCCGGTTGTCACCCGCCCGCCGGCGGGGGTTTTCGACCGGGCCATAATAGCTTGTCTCGTTGGACGAGCCCATGGCGAACTCGTCCAGATTGAGCTTGCCAAGCATTACCGCGCCGGCATCCCAGAGCTTTTGCGTCACCGTCGATTCATAAGGCGGGCGAAATCCATCCAGAATGTGCGAGCCGGCGCTGGTCAGCGTGCCTGCCGTGGCGAAGAGGTCCTTGATGCCGAGGGGAACTCCTTCGAGCAGCCCGGCCTCTCCCGCCTCGCGCCGCTTGTCGGACGCCTCGGCCATGGCGAGCGCCCTTTCCGGCGTCTCGGTAATGAAGGCATTGAGCGCGCGATGTGCTTCCATGGCGGAGAGATGCGCCCGTGTCAGCTCCACGGCGGAGACATCGCCCGCCTCAAGGGCAGCCCGGGCCCCGGCGATGGTGAAGTCGGTCAACTCGGCCACGCTCTACTCCACCACCTTGGGCACGGTGAAGAATCCATGATCGGAGCGGGGTGCGTTCCCCGTGACCGCCGCAGCGTCCCCCTCTTCACTGACCACGTCCTGGCGACAGGGCAGCGACATCTCGACCACGCTGGTCATGGGAGACACGTTTTCCGTATCGACGGCGGAAAGTTTTTCGACCCAGCCGAGAATCTTGGACAACTCGTCCGAAAGCTGGTCGAGCTCGGAATCGTCCACCCTGATCCGTGCCAGGTGAGCCACCCGCGCTACGGTAGCCTTATCCAAAGCCATGAGGTAAATCTCTCCTCGCCCGCCGGCCGGGCCTATGATCGGAAAATGCCCGGAATCGGGCGGAAACCGCCCTCTTCGGGCGCGCGGAAGGTATCATCGGGCATGGGTATCTGCAAGCCTACGGACCTGCGCCTCCATCTCGCCCCGGGCCAGCGCCTGATGGGGCTGGACGTGGGGGAAAAAACGATAGGGCTGGCATTTTCTGACCCGGACCTTACCGTGGCCAGCCCGCGTCTGACCTTGCGCCGGCGCAAATTTACCGAGGACGCAGCTCAAATCAGCGAGTTCGTCCGGGCGGAAAACGTGGGGGCGCTCGTAATCGGCCTCCCGGTCAACATGGACGGCAGTGAAGGGCCGCGCTGCCAGTCGACCCGTGACTTTGCGTCCAACCTGCTGGAAAAGATCGATATTCCCGTTGCCTTCTGGGACGAACGGCTCTCGACCCGGGCGGTCGAACGCGAGATGATCCGCGCTGACCGCTCGCGGCGCAAGCGGGCCCGGACGATCGACAGCCAGGCCGCCGCCTATATCCTGCAGGGCGTGCTGGACCGTCTCAGACACGGCTGAAAGCCCGGGTTTGCGCGTTCCGGCAGGCGTCAGGGCCGAATTGGACCTCATTGAGCCTAATTGGTTGCCGCGCGGGACCGTGCGGGATATATAGTGCGGCTTTAATGAGCGCAAGCGAGCCAGACGCGCGGTTTTCACACCGCCACCTCCTCGGCATCGAGGACCTGACGCCTGAGGAGATCGGGTTTCTCCTCGATCTCTCCGACTCTTTCGTTGACCTGAACCGCGAAGCGGACAAGAAGCGAACCACGCTTCACGGCCGCACGCTCATCAACCTGTTTTTCGAGACATCAACGCGCACGCGCACCTCTTTCGAGTTGGCCGGCAAGCGACTTGGGGCCGATGTCATCAATATGGCCATCGCCTCGAGCGCGATCAAGAAGGGCGAGACGCTGATCGATACGGCGATGACGCTGAACGCCATGCATGTGGACGTGCTGGCCGTGCGTCATCCCGATAGCGGCGCCGTCAAGCTGCTCTCGGAGAAAGTGAACTGCTCCGTCATCAACGCAGGCGATGGCAGTCACGAGCACCCGACCCAGGCCCTTCTGGATGCGGTCACCATTCGGCGCCGGAAAGGGCGCATCGAGGGGCTGAAAGTGGCGATCTGCGGCGACATCCTCCACAGCCGTGTGGCCCGGTCAAATATCTTTCTGCTGAATACTATGGGTGCCCAGGTCCGCGTGGTGGGACCGCCGACGCTTCTCCCATCGGGGATCGAGCGTCTCGGCGTGCAGGTCTTCACACACATGGAAGACGGGCTTCACGATTGCGACATCGTGATGATGCTGCGCCTGCAGACGGAGCGCATGCAGGGCATTTATGCCCCCTCCACTCGCGAATATTTCCGCTTCTACGGCCTCGATGCGGCGAAACTTGATGTCGCCAAGCCGGATGCGCTGGTCATGCACCCGGGGCCAATGAACCGGGGAGTCGAGATCGACAGCGAACTGGCCGACGACATCAACCGCAGCGTGATCCGCGAACAGGTGGAAATGGGTGTCGCGGTGCGCATGGCCTGCCTGGAGGTCCTGGCCCGAAACAACCGGGCGGCGCTGGAAAGGGCGCAGGCATCATGACCGCGGGAGAGACCTTCTCCGGGCCGGAAATGACGGCCTATGTAAACGCGCGATTGCTTGATCCGGCGACGGGGCGCGATGAAACCGGCATTCTCCTGACGAAGGGCCGGGAAATTGCGGATATAGGACCATCCGTCGCGGTGCCTGAAGGTGCCCGGCGGATCGATTGTCTGGGCGCCTGCCTGGCGCCCGGGCTGATCGACATGCGCGTCCAGGTGGGCGAACCCGGCAGCGAGCACAAGGGCACATTCCAGACAGAAGGCCTGGCTGCCGCAGCGGGCGGGGTGACCACCATCGTCTGCCTGCCCAATACCGATCCACCCATAGACGATGTCGCGATGGTCGAGTTCGTCGCCCGACGGGGAGCAGAGTCCGGCGTCGTAAATGTCAGGAGTTACGCACACCTGACCCGCGCCGGCGCCGGCGCGGAGCTGACGGAAATCGGCCTGCTGGCCGAGGTCGGCGCACTCGCGCTTACCGACGGCACGCGCTGCGTCGCCGACGCGGCCGTGATGCGCCGTGCCCTCGCTTATGCCACCGGCTTCGACGTGCTGGTGATGCAGCATGCCGAAGAGCCGTCACTCACAAATGGCGGCGACATGAACGCGGGCGAGATCGCCACACGGTTGGGCTTGCGCGGCATGCCGCCCGCGGCAGAAGCCATGATGATCGAGCGCGACCTTCACCTCGTCCGGATGACCGGCGCCCGGTATCATGTGGGCCACGTTTCCACCGCCCTGGCGGTCGGCGTCATTCGCGCGGCCAAGGCCGAGGGGCTGCAGGTGACCTGCGACACGGCTCCGCCTTATCTCGCTCTCAACGAGCTCGCCGTCAGTGATTACCGGACCTTCGCGAAGCTTTCGCCGCCGCTGCGTAGCGAGGCGGACCGGCGCGCCATCGTGGAGGGCGTCGTGGACGGCACCATCGATGCGATCGCGAGCGACCACACGCCTCAGGATGAGGATGACAAGCGCCTCCCGTTCAGCCAGGCGGAGTTCGGCGCGGTTGGTCTCGAAACCCTGCTGGCGGTCTCGCTCGGCCTGGTCCATGACGGCGACCTCGACCTCAACACCCTTTTCGCGCGCCTCTCGCTTGCCCCGGCCCGGATTCTCAGGCTGCCGGGTGGCACCCTGCAACCGGGTGCCCCGGCGGATCTTTGCCTGTTCGATCCCGACCGCGCCTGGCGGGTGAAGGCCGATCGCCTGATGGCCAAATCGAAGAACACACCTTTCGACAAAAAGCCGCTTCAGGGCCGGGTCCTGCGCACAGTCGTCGGCGGTAAAACTGTTTTTGAGATCGGGGCCTGATCCATCATGCCCGATCCCGCCCTGTCCGGTTTCTATTATCTGGCCGCTCTCATGGCCGGCTACCTCCTCGGCTCGATTCCGTTCGGCCTGATCCTGACACGGCTCGGCGGCACGGAAGATCTGCGCCAATTGGGATCGGGCAATATCGGCGCGACCAATGTGCTGCGCACGGGCCGCAAGGGGCTGGCGGCGACCACGCTTCTGCTCGACGGCCTGAAAGGTGCCACCGCCGCCTGGCTCGGCCTGACCTACGGCATGGACATGGCCGCGCTGGCCGGGTTTGGCGCCGTTTTGGGCCATCTCTACCCTGTCTGGCTGAAGGGACGCGGGGGCAAGGGGGTAGCCACCGGGCTGGGGGTCATGGCCGGCCTGTCACCCTGGACGGCGCTGGGCGCTGCCGCTCTCTGGCTCGCCATGACGCTTGTTTTCCGATTCTCCTCGCTGGCCGCCCTCACCGCCTTCGCCGCACTGCCGATCCTCGCCTGGTATCTCGCTGATTTTCGCGTCTTTCAACTCGCTCTTGCGGTCTCCGCGCTGGTCTGGTGGCGCCACCGGGCCAATCTGGCTCGGCTGCTCTCGGGCACGGAGCCGCGTATCGGCGGCAAGCCCCGGCAGGAACGCTGACATGGCGGGGCCGGGTGCCGGTTCGCCCGAAGGCCGCCCCCTTTCGGCGGCGGCGCGCCTCGACTGGCTGCGTTTGATCCGGAGCGAGAATATCGGCCCCGTTACCTTCTTCCGCCTTCTTGAGCATTTCGGCACGGTCGAGGCCGCGCTGCGCGGCGCACCCGAGATGGCGCGTCGAGGCGGCCGGCAACGGCCCATCCGTATTCAGCCGCACGCCGAGGCAGCGGCCGAGTTTGAAAAGCTCGAAAAATTCGGCGGCCGCCTTCTGGCCGCATGCGAGCCCGACTACCCCGCCCCTCTCAGGGCGATCCATGACCCGCCGCCGGTGCTGACGGTTATGGGGCATGCCGGCCTGCTCACTCGCGAGATAGTCGCAATCGTGGGGGCGCGCAATGCGTCAGCCAACGGGCGGCGCTTTGCCCGCAACCTGGCGGCGGAGCTTGGTCAGGCCGGCGTCGTCGTGGCCTCGGGCCTGGCCCGGGGCATCGATGCCGAAGCCCATGCGGGCGCGCTCGAATCCGGCACGGTCGCGGTGGTCGCGGGCGGTATCGATGTGCCCTATCCGACGGAAAACAGGAGCCTATACGAGAAGATCGCGGCGCTGGGCGCAATCGTGGCGGAGCAGCCCCTCGGCACAGTCCCGCAGGCGCGGCATTTCCCCCGGCGCAATCGCATTATTTCCGGCCTGTCGCAAGGCGTCGTCGTGGTCGAGGCAACACGCCGTTCGGGCTCTCTCATCACGGCCCGCCAGGCGCTGGATCAGGGACGCGATGTCTTTGCCGTGCCGGGCACGCCGCTCGATCCGCGCGCCCAGGGCCCGAACGATCTGATCAAGAACGGTGCAATCCTGATCGAGGGGGCAAAAGATATTCTGGATGAACTCCGCAGCCGCCGGCCGCAGCGGATCACCGAGCCCAAAGGCCTTGATTTCTCGGAAAAACCGGCCGCATCCCTCCCCGAAAGCGAGGTCGAGGCGGCTCGTCCCGAAATCCTCAGCCGGCTCGGGCCGAGCCCTGTCGACGTTGACGAATTGCTTCGGCAATGCCAAGTGTCTCCGGCCATTTTGGCGACCGTGCTGCTCGAACTGGAGTTGGCCGGCCGTCTCGAACGCAGCGCCGGCGGGCGGGTCGCGCTTGTCGCCGGGCTTTGATTGGCCTCATTAACCTGCGGCTAACCTTGCCCCGCGCAATGTCGTCGCGCGCCGCGCGCATTGGGCCGAGAACGGAATTGGAACGTTTTTTTTGAAGAGGGGCAAATAGGCCGCCATGAAGGTCGTTGTCGTCGAATCCCCGGCCAAAGCCAAAACCATCAACAAGTATCTTGGTGACGACTATAAGGTCCTCGCCAGCTACGGCCATGTGCGCGACCTGCCTCCCAAGGAAGGCTCCGTCGACCCCGAGCATGATTTTGTCATGAAATGGCAGTTGTCGGGCAAATCGGCCGAACGGGTCCACAATATCGCCAAGGCGCTCAAGGGCGCCGATCAACTCCTCCTGGCGACAGATCCCGACCGCGAGGGCGAGGCGATCTCCTGGCATGTGCGCGAACTCCTGGAGCGTGAAGGCGCGCTCAAGGACGTGGACGTCAAGCGCGTCGTCTTCAACGAAATTACCAAGAACGCCATTCTCGATGCGGTCGAACACCCACGCGATCTGAATCGCGAACTGATCGACGCCTACCTCGCGCGCCGCGCGCTCGACTACCTCGTCGGATTCACCCTCTCCCCCGTACTCTGGCGCAAGCTGCCGGGATCGAAATCCGCCGGTCGTGTGCAGTCGGTCGCACTCCGCCTGATCTGCGAACGGGAAGCGGAAATCGAATCATTCGTCGCCCGCGAATACTGGTCGATCGAGGCGGTTTTCCGAACACCGGACGGCAAGAACGTCGTGGCGCGCCTGACCCATCTTGATGGCAAGAAACTCGGCAAGTTTGACTTGTCCAATGAAGACGAGGCTACTGCGGCCGCGCGCATTGCGGAAAACGCCAGCTTCCGCGTCGCCACCGTCGAGAAGAAACAGACGACGCGAAATCCCTATCCCCCCTTCACCACGTCGACCCTGCAACAGGAGGCCTCCCGCAAGCTGGGGCTGGGGGCGGCGCGCACCATGCGACTGGCGCAGGACCTCTACGAAGGCGCCCGTCTTGGTGGCGAGACTGTGGGGCTCATCACCTATATGCGGACCGACAGCGTCACCATGGCTCAGGAAGCCGTGCACGGCGCTCGTCGCGTGATCGCAAGAGAATACGGCGACCGCTACGTGCCGGACAGTCCGCGCCTGTACAAGAGCAAGGCCAAGAATGCCCAGGAAGCCCATGAGGCGATCCGGCCGACGGACCTCGGCCGCAGCCCGGCGCGAGTGGCCGGCCACCTGGACCGGGACCACTTGCGGCTCTATGAGCTGATCTGGAAGCGGGCCCTTGCCAGCCAGATGGCGAGCGCGAAGATCGACCAGGTCTCGGCCGACATCGGGGCCGACGACGGCCGCGCCGTTTTCCGGGCAACAGGGTCTACCATCGCCTTCGACGGTTTCCTGACCCTTTATCAGGAAGGCCGTGATGACCCGGATGACGAGAACGGCGATTCGCGCGCGTTACCTCCGCTCAGCGAAGGCTCGGCACTGGCCCGCGAAGCCGTCAAGCCCGAGCAGCACTTCACCCAGCCACCCCCGCGCTATACCGAAGCGAGCCTCGTCAAGCGACTTGAGGAACTGGGGATCGGCCGGCCATCGACCTATGCGGCGATACTTCAGGTATTGCAGCAACGCAAATATGTCGAACTCGATGCCAAGCGCCTGGTCCCGCAGGACCGCGGCCGCCTTGTCACATCGTTCCTGACGAGCTTTTTCGAGCGCTACGTCGAATACGACTTCACGGCCGATCTTGAGAACCAGCTCGATGACATCTCGGCCGGCAAGGTCGACTGGAAAACCGTTCTCCAGGATTTCTGGATCGCCTTTAAAAAAGCGGTCGACGCGACGTCGGAGCTTCGGGTGCGCGATGTCCTTGATGAACTGGATCGCGAGCTCGGACCGCATTTTTTCCGCGAAACCAAGTCTGGCGTCGATCCGCGCAAGTGCCCGGCCTGCGGCGAAGGGCGCCTGAGTCTCAAGCTTGGCAGGTATGGGGCATTCATCGGCTGCTCGCGCTACCCCGATTGCGGCTACACCTCGCCCCTGTCGGTGGACGGCCGGGACGATGGCGCCGTGGTGGGGCCGGAAGGGCTCAAACTGCTGGGCGCAGACCCGGAGACCGGACTCGACGTGTCGCTGCGCCGCGGGCCCTATGGCTATTACATTCAGCTTGGCGAGGCCAGCAAGGAGAAGGGCAAGGCCAAGGAGAAGCCGAAGCGTGCCTCCATTCCAAAAAATTTCGATCCGGCCGAAATCGATCTGAAAACCGCGCACGGCCTCCTCAACCTTCCGCGCGAGGTGGGGCGGCACCCCGAAAGCGGCAAGACAATCACGGCCGGAATAGGTCGCTTCGGCCCGTATTTGAACCATGACGGAAACTATGTTTCGCTGAAGAACGACGACGATGTGCTCTCCATCGGGCTCAACCGGGCGGTGACGCTGATCGCCGAGGCCCCGCAGAAGCGAGGTGGAGGCCCCGGGCGCGAGATCGGCCCGCACCCCGAGGACTCCAGGCCGATCATGCTGAAAAAGGGGCGCTTTGGTCCCTATCTCAGCCATGGAAGCACACGCGCGAGCCTGCCGTCGGGAGAGGACGAGGACAAACTCGGCCTCGAGCGCGCGGTCGAACTTCTGGCGGAACGGTCGGCCAAATCGGGGAAAAAAACGACGGGCCGAAAGACTGCCAAAAAGGCTGCCAAAAAGACGGGGCCAAAGAAAAAAACCGCCAAGAAATCAGCCCGCAAGAAGACGGCGCCCAAAAAGCAGACCGACAATAAGGCGGAAACGGGAGAGAGCGACTCCGCCAAATCAAGCTCTGCCGATGATTCGTAGGCGAGGCCACCCGACGTGGTGAAAAAGAAAAAGTCATCCGGCACACTTCCTTCCCGGGACGAGATCCTGGCGTTTGTAAAGTCGAGCCCCACGCCAGTCGGCAAACGTGAAATCGCGCGCGCTTTCAATATCAAGGGATCTGACCGGATTCCGCTCAAGCACCTCCTCAAGGAACTGCGCGAGGAAGGACTGATCGATTCCGGCCGGAAGCGAAAAGTCCGACCCAAGGGCACGCTTCCCGATGTGGGCGTGATACATATCACCGGCATTGATGAAGATGGCGAATTGATCGGCGCGCCGGCCGTCTGGCACGAAGAGACGCCGCCACCGCCGATCTTCGTCGCGCCCGACCGCAAAGGCCGGCCGACCCTGGCCGAGGGCGACCGCATACTGGCGCGGCTGACCCGACAGGCGGACGGCAGCTACGAAGCCAGCCCGATCCGGCTTATCGGTCCAGCGCCGAAACAAATCGTGGGCGTTCTCAGTCTCGATCCGGCGGGCGCCCGCCTCCAGTCGACCGACCGGCGCCACAAACAGGATTTCATCGTCGACAGCCAGGATACGTTGAATGCAGCCAGCGGCGACCTTGTCCTAGCGGAGATGAGCCCCGGGCGCTATCGCGGCCAGCCCCGGGCGCGCGTGACCGAGGTCGTGGGCCCGATGGGAGACCCGAGGACGGTCAGCCTCATCGCAATCAAGACCCACGATATTCCCGAGGAGTTTTCCAACGCCGCCCTCGAGGAGGCGCGCGCGGCGCAGCCGGTCCACGAGCCGGGCCGGCGCACCGATCTCCGCGACATCCCCCTGGTCACCATCGACGGCGCGGACGCCCGCGATTTCGACGACGCCGTCTGGGCTGAGCCCGATCCCGATCCCGATAATGCGGGCGGCTTCCATCTCATCGTCGCCATCGCCGACGTCGCCAACTATGTGCGCGCCGGCAGCGCCCTCGACAAGGCCGCCTTCGCGCGTGGCAATTCCGTCTATTTTCCGGACCGGGTCGTCCCGATGCTGCCCTTCGAGTTATCGGCCGATCTATGTTCGCTGAAACCGGGGGAATCTCGGGCCTGTCTCGCGGCCCATCTCTGGATCTCCGAGACCGGGCAGTTACGCCGGCACAAATTCGAACGCGGCCTCATGCGCTCGGCCGCACGACTGACCTATGAACAGGTCCAGGCGGCTCAGGACGGGCAGCCCGACGATCTGACCGGGCCCCTCGAGGCCGAGATCCTGACCCCTCTTTACAGCGCTTACCGGGCCCTGGCACGCGCCCGCGCCAAGCGCGGCACCCTCGATCTCGACCTGCCCGAGCGCACGGTTCGCCTCGGCGAGGACGGACGCATCGAGCGCATCGAAATCCGTGCACGACTCGACAGCCACCGGCTGATCGAGGAATTCATGATCGCGGCCAATATCGCTGCCGCCGAAACACTCGAAGGGCGACATTGGCCCTGCATGTACCGCGTGCATGCACCGCCCGATCCGGTCAAGGTGGAATCCCTGACCGAAGTGCTCGACGGGATGGGCTATCATCTGGACCCGAACCGGCTGACACGACCGCGCGCGTTTGCTGAGGTGCTTGACAAGGTATCGGGCGATCCGAACGAAACCCTGATCAACGAACTTATTCTGCGAACCCAGTCCCAGGCGGTCTACACACCCGAAAACCAGGGCCATTTCGGTCTCGCCCTTGCCAGGTACTGTCACTTCACCTCACCGATCCGGCGCTACGCCGATCTCTTGGTGCATCGCGCCCTGATTTCTGCGCTCCGGCTGGGCGAGGACGGGATTGACCCCGCCGATGGCGGCAAGTTCGAGGACTGGGGCGAGCAGATCTCGGGAACCGAACGGCGCGCCCAGGCGGCGGAACGCGACGCCATGGACCGCTACCTCGCCGCCTTCCTGTCAGGCCGCGTTGGCGATGTGTTTGACAGCCGGATCACCGGGGTCACCCGGTTTGGCCTTTTTGTCCGGCTGGTAAAGGAGGGCGCGGAAGGACTCGTCCCCGTGCGGGCATTGGGGGACGAATATTTCTTCCATGACGAGAAGCGGCATGCGCTTATCGGGCAGCAAACGGATACGGTCTATGTTTTGGGCGACCAGGTGAAAGTCCGGCTGCGCGAAGCCGATGGCGTGACGGGTGGCCTGATCCTGGATCTCCTGACCGAAGCGCGGGCACGGCCCCGGTCGATCCCCGCGCCGGATTCCCCAAGATCCGGCGGCCGTCTCACCTCGCACCGGAGACCGCCGCACAGGGGGCGCAGCAAATCCGGCCCCTCCGGCAAACAACCCGGGCCACGAGGCAAGCCCGGAAAACGGCGCCCCCGGCGCTGAAATGACGGCAAACCACCCCACCGGGCGGCGCAATTAACTGATTTTTGGCTGGTCTGGCTATGATAATCTCGATTGGAGGCCGGGCCCGGCCCGCGGCTGCCAGGTGCGGAGCGCGCCAGCGACCGGCGCAAATGCCCGAACCCTTGTTCCTGCCGTAAAACCCGATGAGAGCGGCCCGGATGACATCTCGCGACGATAACCGGAAAAAGCCGGCGAGGACTTCCCTCCACGTTTGCCGGGCCATGCTGTTGCTCGGGGCCATGGTCCCGGTGCTGGCCGCCTGCGCGACACCGAACCGGATCGTCAGCAATCGTGGTGTTGTCGATTCCGATGCGAGCGAGGTGCTGGCCGTGGGGTATCGCAACATTGCCGAGCGCTATATCGATCCCATGCGGCCGCAGCAGATCGCCCGGAACGCGCTCGAAGGGCTGAGCCATATCGACGGCAATATTTCGGTTCGGGTCGAGGGCGATGATCTGATGCTGGTATCGGACACCCATGTCCGTGGCCATTACCGCATCCCGGCCGAGGACGATGTCGAGGGCTGGGCACGCCTGACCTTCGATGTGATCGATGCCGGCCGCGCGGTTTCTCCCAATCTCAGAAAAGCATCGGACGAGGAACTCTATACGGCCGTGTTCGACGCCGCGCTCGATGACCTGGACGGCTTCTCCCGATATGTCGGGGCATCGGCGGCAGACAACACGCGCGCGCACCGGACCGGGTTTGGCGGGCTTGGCGTAAGGCTCCGCCACGAAGACGGGATCCTCACGATTCTCGATGTCTATGACGACAGTCCCGCGGCCACGGGCGGGCTGGAGGCCGGCGATTCCATCAGCCATATCGACGGCCAGCCGGTACGCGACCTGACACCGACCGAAGCGGTGGACAGGCTGCGCGGCCCGATCGGAAGCCATATCAACCTGACCATCAAGAAGAAGAACGGCAACCGCACCGTGGAGCTGCGTCGTGCGCTGATCGTGCCGCGCACCGTGTCCATGGTGCAGGAGAACCGGATAGCCACGATCCGCATCGATTCCTTCAACCGGCGGACGGCCCGTAACGTGGCCCGCTTCATCCGCCGGGCCGAACAGGACACGCTGGGCACTCTGAAGGGGCTCATTCTCGATTTGCGCGATAACCCGGGCGGCCTGCTCGACCAATCGGTCCTGGTCGCCGACATGTTCCTCGATCACGGCCAGATCCTCAAGACCAAGGGACGCCACCCGCAAAGCAGTCAGAATTTCGGCGCCGATTCCCGCGACGTCGCCCTTGGCGTTCCGATCGTGGTCCTGATCAATGGCGGTTCGGCGTCGGCTTCCGAAATCGTCGCCGCCGCCCTTCAGGACCAGGGCCGCGCCGTCGTTGTCGGTTCAAAATCCTATGGCAAGGGCACGGTGCAGAATGTGGTCCGCCTGCCCAATAACGGGGAAATCATCCTCACATGGTCGCTGATCTATACCCCGTCCGGTTATATGCTGAACAAGCTCGGCGTCCTGCCTACACTGTGCACCAGCTCGGCCGGGGACGGGGCAGCACCGAGTGTGAGCCAGATCGACGCCCTGCTCGACGCCGAAATTGCCAAACCCCGCACGAGCCTGACCTCCTGGCGCTACGCCAGTGCGGACACGCGAAAACTGATCGAGGCCACCTGCCCGGCCGTCTCCAAGAATTCGGACCGGGATCTCCAGATCGCCCGGCTCCTTCTCGAGCATCCGGTCCTGTACGCCAAGGCGCTGATGCTTTCCGGCCCGGAAATCTCGACGGCCCAGGCCGCAGACACGGATTAAGACGTTATTTCAATCCATTATGCGGCCGGTCGAGGCCCGGAGACGGGAACCCGCCGCTTGCCGCCGGACTTGACAGGCGCGGCGCGGCCGCTATGTTCGGGCGCCTCAATCGCCACCAGAGAGCGGACCAGGGTCATGGCCAAAGCCAACACGATTACAATCAAACTCGAAAGCACCGCGGACACGGGCTACTTCTACGTGGCGAAGAAGAACCCGCGCAAGATGACGGAAAAAATCGAGAAAAGAAAATACGACCCGAAGGCCCGCAAGCACGTGATCTTCAAGGAAACGAAGATCAAATAAGCGGGTCAGGCGCTATCTGGCCGCCGCCGCGTCACCGGACCCGCCACCGTGCGGCCGTCCGGCACTGACCGTCTCGATCCTGACACAGTTGCCACCGGCGAATTTCGCCTGATACATGGCTGTATCTGCCAGGCCCAGCAACTCGACCGGACTGACGGCCGCCGCCTCGGTCAACGCAGCGCCGACACTCATCGTAATGGCGAGACTGGCCTGTCCCGGTTTGACAGGCTCGATGGCAAGCCCCCTGATTGCCTCACAAAGACGATCGGTCACTCGCAAAAGCAAGTCCTCGCTCATATCCGGCGTGACGACGACAAACTCATCCCCCCCAAGCCGCGCCACCATGTCGAACTCGCGCACCCGCTCACGCAATATCCTGGCGACCTCCATGAGGACGCGGTCCCCCACCGCATGGCCTTGGGAATCGTTAATCTGTTTGAACGAATCGATGTCCATAAAGATCAGCCCAAGTGACGAGCCCGGGCGCATCTGTGCCAGCTTCTTTTCAAGGTGCACCTCGAAATAGCGCCTGTTGTAGACCCCCGTCAGTGGATCCGTCAGAGCCAAATCGAGACTCCGGGCATAACCGTCCTTCAGCCAGCGATGGTACTTGTGGCGCGCGACCTGCGTCTTGGCACGGGCTGTGAGCTCCGCTCGATCCAGCGGACGCACGACATAGTCGTTGACGCCAAGGTCGAGCGCCTTGAAAAGCTCTTCCTGCATCTGCTCGTTCCCGATCACGATGATGGGGACCGATCGACTCTCGGGACGCGCGCGCAATTGTGAACAGAATCGCACCGCGCCGCCCCCTTCGACGGAGCCGACCACGAGCAGATCGTAATCCGCCTGGGCCAGCCGCGCGAACGCCTCGTCATTGCCCTTGGCCGATTCTATGTCAGCGCCTGCCTGAGCGAATATTTCACACAGATGGGCACGCGCTTCGTCATACTCGTCGACTGCCAGCACCCGGGCGCCCCTGATCCCGAGATCCCGCATTTTTGCCAGTTCCTCGGAACCGCCGAACTGGCCGAATGATTCCTCGCGCACGCGCCATTCGTCCATGGTCTGCTTGAAACGGATGAGAGATTTCAGGCGGGAAAAAAGGGCTTCGTCGCGCACCGGCTTGGTCAGGAAATCGTCGGCGCCCACTTCGAGGCCGCGGAGCCGGTCGGCCCGGTCAGAGAGGGCGGTGACCATAACGACAGGAATGTGTGAAGTCGCAGGATCCGCCTTGATTCTTTCACAGACCTCAAACCCGTCCATGCCCGGCATCATGACATCGAGGAGAACGACGTCAGGCGCCGCCTCGCGGACCTGACGCAACGTTTCCTCGCCGTCATAGGCGGAAATGATGCTGTAGTACTCTGCGGTGAGCTTCGCTTCCAGCAACCTGACGTTCGCTGGAACGTCGTCCACAATAAGAACTAAGCCAGTCATTTGCGCTGCCAGTCAAACTCATCCGAGGAATTTTCGGACCGTATCGATGAAATTGGAAACGGAGATCGGCTTTGCAATGTAGGCTTCACAACCGCCATCTCGGATCTTCTGCTCATCCCCCTTCATGGCGAAGGCGGTTACCGCGATGACCGGGATATGGCGCAACACCTCGTCGCCCTTGATCCACTTGGTGACCTCGAGGCCGGATACTTCCGGCAATTGAATATCCATGAGAATGAGGTCGGGCGAATGCTCGCGCGCCAGTTTCAGGGCTTCCAGCCCCTCCCGGGTCTGAACGGTCTCGTAGCCATGAGCCTCCAGCAAGTCCCGGAAAAGCTTCATGTTCAGTTCGTTGTCCTCGACAATCAGAACCTTCTTTGACATCAATTTTCCCGACTGTGTCTCGGCCGCCGTCATCCGCCTGATCCCCGCATACCCTTCGCCCCAAGGAACCTGACCGATGGTCGCGGAAGCGGGTTAATTTTCCCTTAGACTTTACGATCTTAATCCTAGACTGCCCGGCGTGGTTAACAAGCCTTATGCCCGGGAGGCGCTGGCCTAGCAGGCAGGCTCGGGCAGGAATTCGAACTCCTCGAGGCTGGCGCGGACGGTAAAGTTACCGAAATCCAGCACCATTGCCTCCGCCACCCCGTTCTCAAAGAGCCGGACGCTCATCTCGTAATCGGGCGCGCCATTCCGGTTGTCGGGGTCGTAGAAGGCGATCTGGACGTTCCATCGTCCGATATCGGGCAGGCCCAGACCCGAGTCTGGCACCTTGCCCGGCGGAATGTGCGAAAGGACCAGGACGCTGGTGTCACTCGACCCCTGGGGCGTGCTGCCATCGAATACGGTGCGCGAAAACTGGCGTTTTCCGGCTCCGGCCATGTCGAGAATTTCCAACAGATGCCGGGTCGGAAAGACCGTTCCGGCCGACAGATCGACGGTTCCCTTCTCCGGCGCCGTGAGGATCACCTGTCCTGGCCCGCCCGGCCGTTCCAGGGTCGCATGCCCGGCCCGACGTTCCGCCGCCCGGCCGTCCCGGTTGGTCTGCGTGGCGAAGCGGAATTGAAGTCCGTCGAAACTCTCCCAACTGGTATAGGCCGTGTCCGTGTTGATCGCCGCCCCCTCTCGGGGGAACGCCGCCATCTTGATCCGCTGCGAAGACAGCCACCCATCACAGGATTTTCCGACCTCGACCCACATCCTGCCATCGGCGCGGATGATATCGCTGCCCGGCCGGGCCCCACCCGGCTCCAGCGTATAGCTGGCCCGGTGAGGCGCCAGGGTTGCAGCCAGAACGACTCCACCATGCGCAGACAGGCAGAGAAACACCAGGATCGTGGCGGTTGCGGCACGCATCAGGCTCAGCCTTCCCTTTCCGCCGCCTCAGGCTTTCGCACAGGGGGCTTGCGGATATCGACGTGAAGCTCGCGCAGGCGTTCTGCGCCAAGCGCGGAGGGCGCCCCCAACATGAGATCTTCTGCCTGCTGGTTGAGCGGGAAGGCTACCACCTCCCGAAGATTGGGCTCGCCCAGGAGCATCATCACAATCCTGTCGATCCCGGGGGCCGCGCCGCCATGGGGCGGTGCCCCCAGCTTGAAAGCGCTCAATAGTCCGCCGAACTTCTCTTCCAGATCTCCAGCGCTGTAGCCGGCGATCTCAAAGGCCCGGTACATGATTTCCGGCAAGTGGTTACGGATGGCGCCGCTCGACAGCTCGATGCCGTTGCACACGATATCGTACTGATACGCCTTGATTTCAAAAGGTGGCAGTGCATTGAGAGCCTCAAGTCCCCCTTGAGGCATCGAGAAAGGATTATGGCTGAACTCGACGGCGCCCGTGATTTCGTCCTGTTCATACATCGGATAATCGACGATCCAGCAAAACCGGAACGTGTCCTTTTCCAGGAGGTCCAGCTCCAGCCCGACCCTGTTTCGCGCCGCCGCCGCCAGCCGGGCTGATTCCTTCGGGTGACCGCAGGCGAAAAACACCGCGTCCCCGTCGGTCAGCCCCGCGGCCTCCCGGAGCCGGGCCAGCCGCGCCTCGTCGAGCCGCTTGGCGATAGGCCCCTTCACCTCGCCTCCGTCGAAAATAACGTAGCCCAGGCCCGCCGCCCCCTGCTCGCGCGCCCAGTCGTTCATCTTGTCGAAATAGCTCCGCGGCTGCCTGGCCGCCCCGGGCGCCGGAATGGCCCGGACCAGAGCGCCTCCGCTGATCTGACTGGCGAAAATCTGGAAATCGGAATCGCGGAATATCTCAGTCACATCCGCATTGACGATGGGGTTGCGCAAATCGGGCGTGTCGTTGCCATATTTCAGCACCGCTTCCTCGTACGGGATCCGTGGAAACGGCAGTGGCGTCACGGCCTTGCCGCCACTAAATTCCTCAAACACACCGTGGATTACCGGCTCGATCGCGTTGAACACATCTTCCTGTGTCACGAAGGACATCTCAAAATCAAGCTGATAGAACTCCCCGGGCAGCCGGTCCGCCCGGCTGTCCTCGTCTCGAAAACAGGGGGCGATCTGGAAGTAACGATCGAAACCGGCAATCATCAGCAATTGCTTGAACAACTGCGGCGCCTGGGGAAGCGCATAGAATTTTCCCGCATGCACGCGCGAGGGTACAACGTAATCCCGTGCGCCTTCGGGCGAGCTCGCCGTCAGGATCGGCGTTTGCAATTCGTTGAACCCGGCCTCGACCATACGGCGGCGGATGCTGGAAATGATCGCGCTCCGCAGTGTCAGATTACGGTGCATGCGCTCGCGCCGCAGGTCGAGGTAGCGATACGTCAGCCGCACATCCTCGCCATAATCCTGATCGCTGTTGACTTGCAGCGGCAGCGGATCGGATGCCGACAGCATCTCGAACTCGCGGACACGAAGCTCCACCGCACCGGTCGCCAATTGCGGATTAACCGTATCGGCGGAGCGCGCGGCGAGCGGGCCGGTCACCGAGACGACGCTTTCCAGCCGCCAATTCGAAATTTCGGAAAAGCCGGGGTCGCCGGCCTCGACAACACATTGCGTCAGCCCGTAATGGTCGCGCAAATCGACAAACAAAAGATGACCGTGATCTCGAATCCGGTGTACCCAGCCGGATAGCCGGACGACCTCGCCGACATGGGACTCGCGTAACTCGCCGCAAGTATGAGTGCGGTAGGGATGCATTGATTGAACCTCTTCAGGCGGCCACCGGATTCCTGCCCGCGGCCGGGAAAATCGGCGAAAAACCCCGCCTGCCCGGCCACCGGACGAGACGCTAAACCGCATGGAACAGACCCGATTGTCAAGGGGAGCCGGCGGCGGCCGGGTCCCGGGACAGACCGGTCGGGGGCCCAATGCCCCGGCCTCCGGGAAGGAAGGTTTTGCAAGCGTGCGGAATTTGTGTATCTCTCCACCCCATGGACCTGATCACCGAGACCGCCGCACTCGCGGAGTTCACCGAGAAGCTCGCCACCGAACCCTTCGTCACTGTTGACACGGAATTCGTCCGGGAACGGACCTATTGGCCGCGCCTGTGCCTCTTGCAGCTCGGCGGAGCCGACCGGGCGGTCGCGGTCGACGCGCTGGCGCCGGGGATCGATCTCTCGCCGGTCGCGGCTCTGTTCGCCAGTTCCGGCCCGGTCAAGGTCTTTCATTCAGCCCGACAGGACATAGAGATCTTCGTCAATCTCTGGGGCGAGGTGCCGACCCCCCTTTTCGACACGCAGGTTGCCGCCATGGTCTGCGGTTTCGGCGACTCGGTGGGGTATGAGAAACTTGTGAACAAAATTGCCAGGGCCAAACTCGACAAGGCAAGCCGGTTTACCGATTGGGCGCACCGGCCGCTGACCGAACGCCAGCTAAAATACGCACTTGGCGACGTCACCTATCTGCGTGAGATTTACTGCTGGCTTGAGAAAGAGCTGGCGCGAACAGGGCGCGCGGCCTGGGTCAGCGAAGAAATGGAAATTCTCAAGAGGCCGGAAACCTATCTGGTCCACCCCGAGGATGCCTGGCGGCGGCTCAAGACGCGCAGCACCGATCCCCGTTTTCTGGCCATCGTGCGCGAATTGGCCGCCTGGCGGGAAGAGGCGGCACGGACGCGCAACATACCGCGCAACTGGATCATCAAGGATGACGTCCTGCTCGATATCGCCGCCCGCAGCCCCCAGTCACCGGATGAACTGCGCCAGTCGCGACGGGTACCCAAGGATTTCAGCGAAAGCAAGCTGGCGCCGGCAATTCTGGAGGCGGTTGCCCGTGGCCGCGCTCTTCCGGCCGAGGAATGTCCGATGGTCGACGGGCGACCCGATCTGCCTGCCAACAAGCGCCCCCTTGTGGAATTGATGAAGGTCCTTCTCAAGTTGAAATGCGACGAGCACGATGTCGCGCAGAAGCTGGTGGCCAGCAGCGAGGATCTGGAACGAATCGCGCTCGATGACAGTGCAGCGGTTCCGGCCCTCCAAGGCTGGCGACGGCACGTCTTCGGTGATGATGCGCTCGCGCTCAAGCAGGGGCGGATCGCGCTGACGGTCGATTCCCGCGGACTGCGCCAGATTCCGATCTAGTCGCCTTCCGCCCTGCCCTGGTCCTCCAGGACAGCCCGCGCCAACGGCACAGAAACCTTCTGCCCGCGCGCCAGCGACACCGCATCGAGGCGGGCTGCGATATCCCTGGCGGCTTCGAACGAGCGCTCGATCCGCGCCAGAAGATAGCGCATCACGTCATCCCCGACCCGGACCTGGCGGTCCGAAAATGCCTTGGAAATCACGGCAGCCAGCAGGTGATCGTCGGGCGGGGCTATCGTGGCCGCCCCCATCGCCGTCAGCCGCGACGCCAGATCCGCCGGCTCGGCACGCCAGTGCCCGGCCGGCCGCGTCGCGGTCAGCAGCACACTGGCGCCATTTTCCCGAATGAAATTGATGACGTGCAGCAAGTCCCGCCCGTCAGCCACTTGATCCGCGTCATCGATCACAAGTGCCCGGGCGGCGCGAACTCCTTCGGGTGCGAAAAGTCCCTCGCCAGTCCCCGACTCGAAGCCGCGCAAACTCCCGCCGGCAATGATCGGTGCCCCTGTGCGCTCGCGAAAGACATGGGCGAGATGCGTCTTGCCGCTTGCCCGCGGGCCGGAAACGACGAGACCCTGGGCAGGCCAGTCGGGCCAGCGATCGATCCAGGCGATCGCGGCATGGTTCGAGTCCGTCACCAGAAAATCGTCACGACCGAGCGCCGGGCGCGGCGCAAAGACCAACGGCAATTGCCGGCCGCCTGAAGTCACTGCTGCGGCCCGGGGCGCGGCCGATCGTCACCGAGATAGAGCCGGCTTTCGCGGTATTTTCCCATGGCAAATCGCAGCAGCACGCCAATTGTGGCGGCGACCGGCACGGCTGTGAGAACACCCACGAAACCGGCCACCGCCCCGCCCGCCAGGAGGGCGAAGATGACCCACACGGGATGAAGCCCGACCCGGTCCCCGACGAGCTTGGGCGTGAGAAAATTTCCCTCGATCGCCTGGCCCGCGACGAAGATACCGGCAGCCAGGCCGACATACAGGATGTCGCCGAACTGGATGGCGGCCAGAACCGTCGCCAGCACAAACCCGCCGATCGCGCCAAGATAAGGTACGAAAGACAGAAGACCCGCGATCAGCCCCACAAGAACACCGAATTGCAGGCCCAGGGCCGTGAGCGCCACGGCATAAAAGATTCCCAACACCAGACAGACGGACCCGACACCGCGCAGAAAGCCCGACAGGGTTTCGTCGATCGCGCGGGCCTGGGACCTGACCTCGGCCAGATGGTCGCGGGGAACCCATGAATCGATACGGGCGACGATCCGGTCCCAGTCGCGCAGCAGATAGAACGCAACGACCGGCGTCACGACAAGGAGAGCAATAACGTTGAAGACATTGAGAATGGCCTGCGTCGCGCCACCGACCCATTTCAGCAGGCCTTCAGCGATCTTGCCTGCGTTCTCACCAAGGGAGCCGAATTCGGCGAGCGCAATCTGATCCGTCAACTGTTGCAGGTAAGGGGTGAGGACGGCGGTCAGCTCGGCGACATATTCGGGCAGGTTTTTGGCCAGTCCGGCTGCCTGGACCGTCACGATTGGCACGATCAGCAACAGCGCCGCCGTCACGATCAGGGTAAACGCAAGCAGCGCCAGTAACGTCGCAAGCCATCGCGGACACCTTACCGCTTCCAGCCGGTCCGCCAGCGGGTCGAGCAAATACGCGATAAGTGCGCCCAGGACGAACGGCAGGAGGATGGCCTCGAAAAAATTGAGCAACACGATGAAGACGGCGAGAACGCCGATCCAGATCAGGCCGTGGCGGGTTGCGCGTGTCATACCGGTCCTCCCGCTTTATCGATTCCCATCAGGCCGTTCCATACGTAGAGCGCTCCGGAGGCAAGGGTCGTGGCGGCGACCATGTAAATCAGCACGCTGAGCCAGACTCCTGCGTCGATATAACCGCCAAGCTTTGCGAGAACAAACCCGGCGAGTGTTATCTGGAGCAACGTGTTCGCTTTCGAGATCAGCAGGGGCTTCATCACGACGTGATCGCGCAGCATGTGCTCCAGTATGAGGCCCCCGACGATGACCGCATCGCGGAAAACCACCAGAATGACAAGCCAGTCCGGTATATAGCCCTTGAGACCAAGTGACACGTAGATGCTCACGAGCAGCGCCTTGTCGGCAAGCGGATCGATATACGCGCCCAAAAGAGACCTCAGGTCGAATGTCTTGGCAATGAAGCCATCAACCCCGTCCGAGATTCCCGCCAGGATAAAGACCCAGAATGCGGCCACCAGATGGTCCTCCAGCACAAGCCATATCACGAGGGGCGCGCACATCAGCCTGAGCAAGGTGATGATGTTGGGAATCGTGAAGGAGTAGCGGTAACTGTCGACCATCGCTACCGGTCCGCCCCGTCGGCCGCCAGAACCCACCAGTTCTGCTTGCGGGTAAGACTCAGGTCTTTTTGCGCCAGCGCCACTTCCAGTTGCTCGCGATCACCGAGATAGGTCAACAGCACCTGCGCCTCGGTCCGAGACATCGCGATCAACTGGCTGTTCTTCACAAAAGCGACGTCGGCCAGCCGGTCGCGCACCGTGATCCAGTTGGACAAAGCCTGTAGGGGCACAAACGCCAGGATCTGCTCGTCTGTGCCGAAGCGCAGCAGGTTCCGCTCCTTCCAGCGCTGGTCGATATAGGAAGCCAGGCGGTTGGCCGCTCCCAGGAGCAGATTGGCGTTGGTCTGCCCGGGCGCGCCCTCGATCCGGTCTACGATGGTCTGGTCGGGCAGGGCCGCGCCATACCAGCCGCCGCTCAGATCCACAATTTTCGGACGCGGCGAAGCACCCGCGCCGTCCGCCGGGGCCGCGTCCGACCCGGCCTCACGGAGCCGGGCCACGGCCACAAGGACCGAGCCCGCATCGTAGCGGGCCGCGATGTTGTCCAGCGCCGTGTGGTTGGCCGACAGGGCGGCCTCGGCCGACAGGGCAGACATGTCCAGAAGGTCGCCGAGCGGCAGCATGAACGGGACCAGCCCGTCCGGCAGCGGCCTTTCGGCCCAGGCATTGAACCAGAGGTTATCAGGCTCCCAGAGGAGCGGGCCGGATCCGGACATCAGCACCGGCAGCACCAGGACAGGCTTGCTTTCCGTCTCGGCATAACTGATGCCGCGCTGGCGCAGCAATTGCCGGATCCGCTCGGCATCGAAACTGACGGACAGGGTGGCGAGGTATCGCACGTCCGATGCCTTTTCAGACTGGATTTCGACGCCCTTGACGTAGTCGCCCAGCCGGGCCGCCAGCGGGTCGGGCAGTCGCGCGTGATCGGCCGTCTGTGTCAGCCGACGCAGCAGCCGCCCCAGCGCCGCGCGCTGGCCGTGCTCGAGTGCGACCTCGCGCGCCTCGGTGGAACTGGCCGCCCGGACATCCACCTCCACCCCGTCCACCGTGAAAAGCTCCCCCGCCTGTGCCGGTGGCACCAGGGAAAGGCAAGCCGCACCGATCAGAAACAGGCAGTGGACGAATACGAGCAGATGGGGCTTTTTTTGCGTACCGACGACCATTGAAAACACTTTGGGATACAGTATGGTCTTTCACGCTCGCCCCGCAGGGGCCGAGCGTCAAGAACGATAGCTACCCTATCATGAGGGATGACGCCATAATTAGCCGCACCTACAAAGACGCCGGGGTCGATATCGATGCGGGCAGCCGGCTGGTGGACGCCCTGAAGCCCTTGGCCCGGGCCACCCGGCGCCCCGGCGCCGACAGTGATCTCGGCGGGTTCGGCGCGGTCTTCGATCTCAAGCCGCTGGGCTATCGGGACCCCCTTCTGGTGGCAGGCACGGACGGGGTCGGGACCAAGCTGCGCATCGCGATCGAGGCCGGGCGTCTGGAGACGGTCGGGATCGATCTTGTCGCCATGTGCGTCAACGATCTCGTCGTCCAGGGGGCGGAACCCCTTTTCTTCCTCGATTACTACGCGACGGGCGCGCTCTCCGTCGCCGACGCCACGCGGGTCATCGGAGGCATCGCCGAAGGCTGCAAGACGGCCGGCGCGGCACTGATCGGCGGCGAGACGGCGGAGATGCCGGGTATGTACGCCGGCGCGGATTTTGATCTTGCGGGTTTTGCGCTCGGCATCGTCGAGCGGGAGCGCCTGCTGACGGGCGCAGCAGCGCGGCCGGGTGACGTGGTGCTCGGCCTCGGCGCATCGGGGCCTCATTCGAACGGGTATTCGCTGATACGCAAGATTGTCTCCGAGAGCGGGCTCGGTTATGACGCCCCCGCCCCGTTCGCAACGGACGACGAACTCGATACCCCCTCGCTCGGCGAGGCGCTGCTGGTGCCGACGCGGATCTACGTGCGGCCCTGCCTTGAGGCCCTGTCGGCAGGCGGCGTCCACGCCCTCGCCCACATCACCGGCGGCGGTCTCGTGGAAAATATCCCGCGGGTTCTGCCCGGGGAGGTGACAGCCGTAATCGACGCCGGCCGCTGGCCACTGCCGCCCGTCTTCCGCTGGCTGATGGAGACAGGAAAAGTGGTGCCTCGGGAAATGGCACGCACCTTCAATTGCGGCATTGGCATGGTCGTCGCCGTGGCGCCGGATCGCGCCGGAACACTCCGCGACATCTTCGAAACGCACGGCCTGTCCGTCCACGAAATCGGGCGGCTGGAGCCACGGGAGGCTGCGGCCATCAGGTTTGAAAACCTCGAAGCCTGGCAGCGGGACTGACGGGGCCGGCATGAGGACGGCGATTTTCATCTCCGGGCGGGGCAGCAACATGCGGGCCCTGATCGATGCGGCCGCCACCGACGATTTTCCGGCCGAAATCGCGCTCGTGATCTCGAACACGCCGGACGCGGCCGGGCTCGAGTACGCGGCAGAGTGGGACATCCCGACCCGGGTGCTCAATCATCGCGACTTCGACGAACGGGGGGATTTCGATAACGCGCTCCACGACATCGTCGCGGCCGCCGGAATCGAGCTGATTTGCCTGGCGGGTTTCATGCGCCTCCTTGGCGAGGAGTTCATCCAGAAATGGCCCGATAGGATCATCAACATCCACCCCTCACTCCTGCCTGCCTTTCGGGGTTTGAACACCCACGAACGCGTCCTGAGCACGGGCGTTCGCTTTACCGGCTGCACTGTGCATCTCGTTCGCCCCGAGATGGATGACGGTCCCATCATCGGACAGGCCGTGGTCCCCGTCCAACCCGACGACGGCCCCGAGGACCTGGCCGAGCGCGTGCTCGCGGCAGAGCATCGGCTCTACCCGTATTGCCTTTGGCTGGTCGCCTCGGGCCGGACCCGGGTTCAGGGCGCCACGGTCGTTCTGGAAAATACACAAACGCCCGACACGGTCCTGCTCAACCCGCTCCCGGACCGGTGAGCGATCCCCCGGCGGAGAAATACCCGGCGAGATCTTGCCGAAGAGAAGCTTGACTTGCCCGACGGAAGCCTCAAAAAATGTGCCCGGTCCTGACGGAGCGACAGGCCGACTCGCGGGACACGCTACCGAAGCGCCACACCCGGTGGGCGCAGGAAGGGAAAGATAGACATGGCGGCACAACCCGATCTCAAAGAGCACCAGCAGACCTGGCACGGTGTCGTGAAGTTGATGGCTGCGCTGGCCGCTGTCAGCCTCATCACACTGGGGCTGATGGCGATCTTCCTGGTTTAGGCCGGGCGCCTACCCCGTGATTTCGATCTCGGCGAAGAAATAGCCGATCTCACGCCTGGCGGAGTCAGGCGAGTCCGAGCCATGCACCGAGTTCGCCTCGATCGATTCGCCGAAATCATGGCGGATCGTTCCCTTCTCCGCCTTGTCCGGGTTAGTGGCTCCCATCACATCGCGGTTTTTCTGGATTGCGCTCTCTCCTTCGAGAACCTGCACGATCACCGGCCCGGATGTCATGTAGGTGCAGAGATCGCTGAAAAACGACCGCTCACTGTGCTCGGCATAGAATCCTTCAGCCATGGGCATCGTCAGGTGCAGGCGCTTCTGGGCGACGACCCGCAGCCCGGCATCTTCCAGGCGGGCAATAATCTGCCCGGTAATATTGCGCCGGGTTGCGTCCGGCTTAACGATCGATAGGGTCCGCTCTACAGCCATTGCTTCAATCACTCCTTTGCCTCGGGTTGCGGCCTTATATCCGGGCAGAGGGCATTCGGCAAGGTTGAGGCCGGGCCGGCCGTCATCAGGCCGAGGCCTGTTTCTCCCAGCCGCCCCCTTCGGTCTGCCGCCAGTAAGTCAGGCCATGGCCCGCAGCCGTGGCCGCTCGCCACCGCTCGCGGGCGGCCACGACCGCCGCCTCGTCCCGGCCATCGAACAGATCCAGGCACCGCGCATACGTTGCGAGCCTGTCCGAATTCATTCCATCCAGCAGAAACAGCACGCTGGCGGTGTTGGGGTTTTCGTCTTCGGTGGTCAGATAGATTGGCTGGCGCGCCGCCTCGCCATCTTCGGCCGCTCCGTGCGGCAAAAAGGACTTTGGATCATAGGTCCAGAGATGGGCGTTGAGGAACTTCACCCGCTCTTCCGAGCCCGCGAGGATAACGGCCCGGCCGCCCGCCTCCAGCATCTTTTCCAGAAGTCTGGGAAGCGCGCGCTCCAGCGGGCTCACCAGCAAATGGTAGAAGCCGATATCCGTCATCGCCCGCCTGCTATTTTTCGTAGTGCTCGGCAACGAAGCGATCGAGCAGCCGTACGCCGAACCCCGTACCGCCCCTGGGCACGGTGGGCGCATCCTTTCGGCTCCAGGTCGTGCCCGCGATGTCGATATGAACCCACGGGACCTTGTTCACGAAGCGCTGCAGGAACTGCGCCGCCGTAATGCTGCCGGCCCAACGCCCGGTCCCGATGTTCCTGATGTCGGCCGCATCGCCTTCAATCTGCTTGTCGTAAACTTCGTCAAGCGGCATATGCCAGATTTTCTCGCCTGTCGCTTTCGAGGCTTTTTCCAGCTGACGAACCAGTTTTTCGTCGTTGGAGAAGACACCGGCGTATTCCTCGCCCAGCGCCACGAGGATGGCCCCTGTCAGGGTCGCCAGATCCACCATCGCCTGAGGCTTGAACCTGTCCTGCGTGTACCAGAGGGCGTCCGCCAGCACGAGGCGGCCTTCTGCATCCGTATTCAGCACCTCGATGGTCTGGCCCGACATCGAGGTTACGATATCGCCAGGCCGTTGCGCGTTGCCGTCGGGCATATTCTCGACGAGGCCGACCACGCCCACGGCATTCACCTTCGCCCGGCGGCCGGCCAGGGCCTTCATGAGACCGATGACGACACCGGCGCCGCCCATGTCCCATTTCATATCCTCCATACCCTGAGCCGGCTTGATCGAGATCCCGCCGGTATCGAAGGTCACGCCCTTGCCGATAAACGCCACGGGCTTGGCGTTTTTGGCCCGGGAGCCGCCCGGCCATTGCATCACCACGACGCGCGGTTCACGCGCGCTGCCCTGCGCGACACCAAGCAAGGCCCCCATGCCGAGTTTGCGGAGTTGAGCAAGTGTCAGCACCTCGACCTTGATCCCCAGCCTGGTCAGCTCTTGTGCCCGCTTGGCTAGGGACTCGGGATAAAGAATATTCGCCGGCTCGGAAACGAGATCGCGGGTCAGGAACACGCCGTCCGCCACCTTGTCGAACCCCTCGAACTCATGACGCGCCCTGGCCGCGTCCCGCAACTGAATATCGAGGCGGGCCAGCTTCCCGTTTTGCCCTTCTTTTTTCCGGGTACGGTACTTGTCGAAATTGTAGGCGCGAAGCCGCGCGCCAAAGGCAAACTCGGCCGCGGCCGATGCGCCCTTGATCTTGGCCCGGGGCAGATCATCGAGCGCGACATGAACAGTCTCCTCGCCAAGCGTATTGAAGAAGGCCTGGCACTTGCCCCCCAACCGCTGGACACCCAGCGCGTCCAGTTTCCCGGGCTGGCCGACACCGACCAGGATAAGCCGCGCGGGCCCGTTTTCGCCCGGCTGCTCGATCACGAGGAACTCGTCCGCTTTGCCGGATTTTCTGGCGCTTCTCAGGCTGTCAGCGAGGCGACCGCCGGTCGCCTTGTCCAGCGCGCGGGCCGAGGGAGAGAGTTTGCCGCCCTCCATGACAAAGACGGCGAGCGCGCCCTTCGGCGTCTTGGGGGGAGCGGAAAACGTGACCTTCATGAAAGACTCGCATGTAAAGGAGGAGGACCGGGGACGAACGGGGCCCGGCCTGGGCCCCGGGGGACTTTACCGGAACAGGCCCGAATTAAAAGGCCCGCCGCTGCGGGCCCGGCACGCAAATCCCTTCCGGCTATAGGTTTTTTGCCGCGCATGTCTATAATCGGGTATGCATGCACTGACGAAATATATTTCCCGTCAATTACTTATTACCCTTTCCGTGGGTACGGTCGCACTCACGGCGGCCGTCTGGCTGACCCAGTCACTCCGCCTCGTGGACATGATCGTCAACCGCGGCCTGCCGGTTTCCGAGTTCCTGCGCCTGGCGCTTCTGATGCTGCCGACATTCCTGGTGATCATCTTGCCGATCGCGATGTTCGCGGCCGTCCTTTTCACGTACAACCGGCTGGTCAGTGACAGTGAGCTCGTGGTCATGCGGGCGGCCGGTCTCAGCCATTTCGGCCTCGCCAAGCCGGCGCTGCTGGTGGGCATGACCGTGGCCGTATTCTGCTACGTTCTAACTCTCTACCTCATGCCGATGTCGTATCGCGAGTTCAAGGATCTGCAGTTTGCACTGCGCAGCGACTATTCCACGGTCATGCTGCGTGAAGGGACGTTCAACACGCTGCGCGACGATCTCACCGTTTATGTGCGCGAGCGCAAAAGCAACGGCGAGTTGCTAGGCATTCTGGTGCATGACCAGCGCATCCCGGATCAGCCGGTGACGCTTATCGCCGAGCGTGGCGCCCTGGCCCGGACCAGTGACGGGCCGCGCGTCATCATGTTTAACGGGAACCGCCAGGAGGTGGAGCGCGATCGCGGGCAACTTTCTCTCCTTTATTTTGACCGGTACGCTCTCGATGTCGGCCGCCTCGGCGGTGGCGAGGGACAGCGCTGGCGCGAGCCGCGCGAACGGTTCGTGACGGATCTTCTGGCGCCGGGAGACGGGCCGAATGACATGCTGTACCGCGACGAGCTCATCGCCGAGGGCCACCAGCGCCTCGCCTCCCCCCTCTACGCGCTGGCCCTGACGCTGGTCGGCCTCGCCGCGGTGCTTTTCGGCACCTTCGAGCGCCGAGGACAGGCGCGGCGGATCATCGCGGCCGTCGTCGTCGGCATTGCCATAGAGGGTATTGCATTGGGGATGGTCAATCTTTCGGTGCGCCAGTCCTGGGCGATCTTTGCGGTTTACGGCCTGCCGCTCGGTCTTATATTGGGCGGCCTCTATCTCTTGCGTGAGCAGCCCGTCCTTTCCGCCGACACGACGCGGGCGAAAAGCGGCGACGGGATTCCAACCTCCTAACCGGCGACGAGGCGTCTTGCGGCTCTCATCCACCTTATCCATCTATATCGGCCGCCAGTTCCTGCTCTGGTTCGCGATCGTCTTCGCTGCGCTGGTGTCGATCATCTTCCTGTTTGACATGGTCGAACTCCTGCGTCGTGCCGCGTCCCGGCCCGAGGCCAGTTTCGGGATCATCGTCCAGATGGCGGTCCTGAAATTGCCGCTCATGGCGCAAAAACTATTGCCTTTCGCGGTGCTTTTCGGCGGGATGTTCGCTTTCTGGCGACTGACCAAGAGCCAGGAGCTGATCGTCGCCCGCGCCGCGGGGATCTCGGCCTGGCAGTTCCTCTTTCCCGCCCTCGTCGCGGCCGGCCTCATCGGCGCCTGCGCGGTCACCGTCTTCAACCCTATCGGTTCGGCCATGGCCTCGCGCTTCGAGCAGCTCGAGGGACGCCTGCTGCGGGGGCAATCCAGCCTCCTCGCGGTGTCCTCGGGCGGCGTCTGGCTGCGCCAGGCGGACAGTTCGGGTCAGGCTGTAATCCACGCCGACCGGGTCGTGCCGGATTCCGTCGAGTTGCGGGACGTGATCTTCTTTCTCTACAAGGCGCGGGATAATTTCGATGGCCGGATCGATGCGATGGGCGCGACGCTGCAGCCCGGCAAATGGGTTCTCGAGGATGCCTGGATCAGCCGGCCGGGGCGACGGGCGGAATTCCAGGCCCGGTTCGAGGTGAAAACCAATCTGACGGCGGATGGCATCCAGGACAGTTTCGCCCCGCCGGAAACCATGTCCTTCTGGGAATTGCCTGGATTTATCCAGCGGCTCGAGTCGGCCGGCTTCACCGGCATGCGCCATCGGCTGCATTGGCACGGCCTGCTCTCCTCTCCGCTGCTCCTGGCGGCGATGCTGCTTTTCGCAGCCGCATTCTCGATGCGCTTTACGCGCCGGGGCGGCGTTTTGCCCATGGTGATGTCCGGGATCACTGTCGGATTCCTGCTCTATTTCCTGTCGGATCTCGTGTTCGCCCTCGGGTTGGCAGGCAACCTGCCGGTCATTCTGGCGGCCTGGACCCCCGCCGGCGTCAGCACCCTTATGGGCGTGGCAGTGCTCTTCCACCTGGAAGATGGCTAAGCCCATGCGCGGCCTTCTGGTCATCGCCTCGCTCATCCTCGGGGCCGCCCTGCTGCCCCCCGCCGCCCTGGCCCAGACCGGGCTGCGAGAGCTTCCCATCGCCTTTACGGCGAACGAAGTGCAGTTCGACGAAAAAGAAGGGCTGGTCACGGCCGAAGGCAATGTCGAAATCAGCCGCACGGGCCGCACTCTTTATGCCGATCGCGTCACCTATAACCAGAATACGGGAATCGTCACGGCAACGGGCAATGTGCGGGTCGTCGAGCCAACGGGCGACGTCTATTTTGCCGAATCCATGGAGGTGCGCGAAGACCTGAAAGTGGGTCTCATCGAAACGCTGCGCCTTCTGATGGTCGACAAGACCCGGGTTGCGGCGGAATCCGCGGTTCGGACGGAGGGAAATCAGACTGAGTTGAGCCGGGCCGTCTTTTCGCCCTGCCGGCTGTGCGAGGAAGATCCGTCACGCCCGCCGGTCTGGCAGATCAAGGCGGTAAAGGTCGTCCATGATCAGGACGAACATATGATCGAGTACAAGGACGCCGTCCTTGAGATCGCGGGGGTGCCGGTATTCTACACCCCATATTTCGCCCACCCGGACCCCACCGTGGAGCGGAAGAGCGGCTTTCTCGCGCCAACGATTACTTCGTCGGACGATCTGGGCCTGTTTGTCCGGGTGCCGTATCACTTCGCCTTTTCCGAATACGAAGACGCCACAATCGAGCCCTTTCATGCCTCCAAGGAGAACCCCGGCGGCTTCGTTCAGTATCGTCGACATTTCGGCAACGGACAGCTCCGGTTTGAAGGGAGCTTGACCGCGTCCGATCTGATTACGAAAAACGGCCGTGAAAAACTCGATACGCTGCGCGGCCATATGAATTTTCGTGGCGATTTCGATTACGACAAGACCTGGCGCTGGGGCTTCGACGTAAACCGAGTTACCGACGACACTTATCTCAGGCGCTACGACATCTCGAGCGCTTCGGATTTGACGTCGCGGGGTTTTGTCGAAGGGTTCCGCGACCGCAGCTACGCGTCAGCCGAGGTCTACGCCTTCCAGGGGCTGCGCACCAACGACGTCCGCGGCGAGTTCCCGCAGGTCGCGCCCCTGCTCAACTACAATCTGGTTACCGACCCCACCTCCTATGGCGCCTACTGGACCCTCGATGCCAACGCCATGTCCCTGACACGCACGGAGGGAGCCGACAGCCGGCGGATGTCGCTGAAAGGCGGGTGGCATCTTCGGACTATCGGAACGCTGGGACAGGTGGTCGATTTCTCCGCCACGGTGCAGAGCGATCTGTATTCCGTGAGCGACGTGACCAATGAAGAGGACCCCACGGATACCGAATTTTCCGGCCTTCTCGGCCGGATTTTTCCACAAGCCTCGTTTTCCGTGCGCTACCCGCTGGTCAGCACGGCCGGGTCCCTGCGCCAGTTGGTGGAGCCGGTCGTCGCCATTGTAGCGGCCCCCAACGGGAATAATTCGCCCCTTATTCCCAACGAGGATAGCCGCGCGCTTGAGTTCGACGAGACCGATCTCCTCATCGCCGACCGCTTCAGCGGGCTCGACCGCGTGGATAGCGGCCAACGTGTGGACTATGGCCTGAATCTCGGGCTCTATGGCCCGAGAGGCGGCAGCATTACCGCCTTTCTTGGCCAGAGCTACCGTCTCCGGGAGGCCTCCGAATTCTCGGCCGGCACAGGACTCGAAGAGCAGGTCTCGGATGTCGTCGGCAATGTGAAGCTGACGCCCAGCAACTATCTCGATCTGGTCTATCGCTTTCGCTATGACGCGGATGACAGCACCGTAAAACGGAATGAGGTCACGGTTCGCACCGGCCCCAATTTCTTCCGCATCACGGCCGACTATATTTTCCTTGAGGCCAGCCCGCTTTTCAGCAGCGCAGTCGATCGCGAGCAGATCAGGTATGGCGGCGTCCTGCGGATGACCGAGAACTGGGCCGTAAGAGGGCGAACCACCCGCGACCTCACCGGCGATAACAACACGCTGAGCATGGCTTACGGGCTGAGATATACCGACGACTGCCTCGATGTGGCGGTCGAACTCAAGCGCGACTTCTTCCAGGACCGCGATCTCGAACCGGAGGACAAGATCGTCTTCCAGATCTTTTTCAAGCATCTGGGCGGCGGCTCGCTGGCCCCGGCCGGTTTCGGTGCCGAGGACGACTAGCCGAACAGCACGGCCGCGCCCGCCAGATCAGCTCTTTTGCCTCTCTTGCCCAAGAAAAAACGCCTCTGTTCGGCCATCTTTGGCCCTTTAATTACCTGGCCGCGCTGAATATAAAGGGGCTAGTGGGATGAAGCGTAAGCCGTTCGAGCCGCCCGATCTCGGGCCTGGCCACGCGACAACGCGCAAAATTGCGATGATACAGCCATGACACCGGTAACGAAGTGGCCCGCATGGGCCCTGGCCACCCTGCTGCTTGCCGTTCTGTGCACGCAGCAGCCGGCCAAAGCCGAGCTGAGGCAGGATGATACCGCGGTCGTTATCGCGGCCGTGGTGAATGACGACGTGATCACCGAGTATGACGTGATTGCCCGCATGCGTCTCGTCATGCTCTCGGCGCGCATCCCGGACACGCCCGAGAACCGGGAGCGGCTGCTTCCTCAGGTCCTTCGCAGCCTGATCGACGAGCGGCTCCAGATCCAGGAAGCGCAAAGGCTTGAAATTTCCGTCGAAAAGGACGAGCTCGAGGCCGCCATCCGGCGCATCGAGGAAGGCGCCGAACTTGGCGAGGGCGGGCTGGAACAGATGCTGGAGGACAATGGCATCCCCGACGATGCCGTCCTCAACCAGATCCGCGCCAACCTGGCCTGGCTCAAGATCATCGGCGAGACTGTCCGTCCGCTGATCCAGATCGGCGAGGACGAAATCGACGAACGCCTGGAAAGCATGAAAAGCCAGCGCGGCCGCCCTGAAAATCTGGTATCGGAAATTTTCCTGCCCGTCACTCTTCCCCGCGACGAGGAACCAGCCAAGCAGGCGGCCGAGGAGATCATATCCCAGGTCAGGCGCGGCGTGCCCTTCGAGGAACTCGCGCGACAATTCTCGCAAGGCGCCACGGCGGCTACCGGCGGCGATATCGGGTGGGTGCGCCAGGGCTATTACGAGCCGGAACTCGATGAAGTGCTCGAAAGCATGTCGCTTAACACCGTGTCCGAGCCCATCCGCACCGGCAAGGGCTACCACATCCTGCAGCTGCGCGACCGGCGGGTTTCGATCCCGGATGAAACGGATGCCACGGTCGTATCGCTCAAGCAAATTGTCTGGCAGCTGAAGGATCTGGCGACCGCGGACGAAATCGCCGGGCGGGTCGCGTCGGCCAGGTCCGTTCGCAAGGAGATCTATGACTGCCCAACCATGGATCTCGCCATCGAGCGTCTGGACAACCCGCTGTCGGGCGATCTCGGCCAGATGCGGGTCGGCGATCTGCCACAGAAGCTGCGCGAAGCCGTGATCGATCTCGAGGTCGGCCAGATCAGCGAGCCGATCGTGACCGATCAATCGGTACTTTTGCTCATGGCCTGTCAGCGTGACGAGGCCGATTCGGTCATGCCGGATCGCGACGAAATTGCAGAATCCATCAGCCGCCAGCGGCTCGATCTTCTGGCGCGGGACTATCTGCGCGATCTGCGCCAGTCGGCCTTTCTGGACGTGCGCGTGTGACCGTCGCCCCCCTTCCCTTGGCGCTGACCATGGGGGACCCAGCCGGTATCGGCCCCGAGCTCACCCTGGCCGCCTGGCGCCACCGGGCCGAGCTGCCGCCCTTCGTGGCCTTTGACGATCCCGACAATCTGTCCCGGCGAGCGGCTCTCCTGGGACTGCCCGTCCCGGTAAGAGCGGTAGACACGCCCGAGGAAGCCGCTGGCGTCCTGCCGGACGCGCTTCCCGTCATGGTCGAGCCCCTGGCCGCGCCGGCGGAGCCCGGCAAGCCCGACGGGGCCGCCTGCCAGGCCGTCACGAACTCTCTTCGCCGCGCGGTCGCGGCCGCCCGGGCGCGCACGGTCGCAGCCGTCGTGACCAATCCCGTCCACAAGCAGTCGCTGTATGAAGCGGGGTTTTCCTGGCCCGGACAGACGGAATTCCTCGGCCACCTGACGGGAGTGGTCCGGCCCGTGATGATGCTGCAGGCGACCGGCCTGCGCGTGGTGCCGGTCACGGTCCATCTCGCGCTCAGGGAAGCAATCGACCGGCTGACCCGTGAAGATATCCTCCATGCCGCGCGGGTCACGGTCGATGATCTGCGCCGACGCCAGGCCATCGGCCGCCCCCGCTTGGCTGTCGCCGCCCTCAATCCCCATGCCGGCGAAGGCGGCCGTCTCGGCCGGGAAGAGAGCGAGGTGATCGCGCCCGCCGTGGCGGCATTGCGCGATGAGGGGATCGACGTGTTCGGTCCGGCCCCGGCCGATACCTTGTTCCATGCCGAAGCGCGGGAAAGATACGATGCGGCCATCTGCATGTATCACGACCAGGCGCTGATCCCTCTCAAGACCCTGGACTTCCATGGCGGCGTGAATGTCACGCTTGGCCTGCCGATCATCCGCACCTCGCCCGATCATGGTGTCGCCTTTGACATCGCCGGTTCCGGCCGGGCGCGGCCCGACAGTTTTTTCGCGGCCCTCCGCCTTGCCGCCCGCATGTCAGCCGCCGAAACCGGCGCGCCGCTCGAGCCCGGCTCTCGCTCCCCGGCCCGCGCCGGCGGCTGACCCCCATGAGCCGGCTTCCCGAGTTGCCGCCCCTGCGCGACGTAATCCGTCGGTACGATCTGCGGGCGCTGAGGCAACTGGGACAGAATTTTCTCCTCGATCTTAACCTGACGCGCCGGATCGCGGCGGCGGCCGGTGATCTGACAGATCGCACGGTGATCGAAATCGGGCCGGGACCGGGCGGGCTTACCCGCGCGCTCCTCGAAACAGCGGTTCGGCAGGTCGTCGCCGTGGAGCGCGACCCGCGGTGCCTGACCGCCCTGGGCGAGCTCGAGACCGCGGCGGACGGGCGCCTTGTCCTGATCGCGGGCGACGCTCTCGGCTTCCCCGCGGCCAGCACGGGGACGGCGCCGCGCCAGATCGTCGCCAACCTCCCCTACAATATCGCGACGCCTCTTCTGATCGGCTGGCTGGCCACGCCCGAGGCCTTCGAGCGCCTGACCCTGATGTTCCAGAAGGAAGTCGCCGACCGCCTGACCGCGAGCCCCGGCGGCCGGGCCTGGGGGCGGCTTGGCGTGATCGCCAACTGGCGCTGGCGGGCGGAGAAACTGTTCGATGTCTCGCCCAAGGCCTTCGTCCCCCCGCCCAAGGTGACCTCAAGCATCGTGTCGTTCGTGCCACGCCCGGCCGGGACTTATCCCGAAGCCGATCCCCGGCTGATGGAGAAGATTGTTGCGGCCGCCTTCAATCAGCGGCGCAAGATGATCCGACGCAGCCTGACAACACTCGGCCCCGCCGCGACCGAACTGATCCGCGCGGCCGAGGCGGCCGGGATCGATCCCGAAACCCGCGCCGAGCGTCTCACCATCGAGGATTTCTGTCGTCTCGCGCGGCTGGCGACCACCCTGAGCCTTTGAGCGCTACTGTCCCGCGATCAGGGATTTGACAAACTCGGCCAGACCCGGCTGGCGGCCGCGCTTGAGCATCTCGGCCCGCAAAATTGCCTGCACGTCGCGCAGACAGGCATCGAGATCGTCATTGATGACGATGTAACCATATTCCGCCCAGTGGCTTAGCTCCTCCGGAGCCTTCGCCATGCGGCGGGCGACGACATCATCCGTGTCCTGGGCGCGCCCCTGCAGGCGGCGCTCCAGCTCGCGCGTCGAGGGCGGCAGGATGAAGATAGTCACCAGATCGGCGCTGGCCTTTGTGTCCAGAAGTTGCTGCGTGCCCTGCCAGTCGATATCAAAGATGACGATCCGCCCGTCATCGAGCGCCGACTGAATCGGGCTGCGCGGCGTGCCGTAATAGTGATCGAAGACCTTGGCCCATTCGAGAAACTCGCCCTTGTCGCGCATTTCCTGGAAAGTCGGCCCGTCGACAAAAATATAATCCTTGCCGGCGACCTCACCCGGCCGGCGCGGCCGGGTCGTGACGGAGATCGACATGTCGATATTGTCGTGGCTTTCGAGGATGCGACGCGAAATGGTCGTCTTGCCGGCACCCGAGGGCGAGGAGAAAACCAGCATGAAGCCACGGCGGCCGATGTGAGGTCGTGTCATGGGCGTCACTCTATATTCTGGACCTGTTCGCGGAACTGCTCGATGAAGGCCTTGAGGGCGAGCCCCGCCTGGGTAAGTTTCAAGTCGGCCGATTTCGAGCAGATCGTGTTGGCCTCGCGGTTGAGCTCCTGGCACAGAAAATCGAGCCGGCGCCCGACCGCGCCGCCCGCGCCCAGGAGGTCCTCGAGCGAGGCGAGATGAGCCTTGAGCCGGTCAATCTCCTCGCGCACATCGGCCTTGGTCGCCTGAAGCGCGGCTTCCTGGGCGACGCGTTCTTCCGGAATGTCGGGGACGGTCTCCGCGAGTTCGGCCAGTTTCTGGAGCAGTCGGGTACTGATCAGTTCGGGCTGGCGGGCGGCGTGGAGTTCCACCTCCTCGGTGGTGGCCACGATACTGGCCACCAGCACCTGAAGCTTTTCGGCAATGCGCTTGCCTTCCTCCCGGCGCGCGGCGACCAGATCGTCGAGCGCGGCCTGGAGCGACGCCCGTACCGGTGCCGCCATGTCGTCGAGGATCTCGCTCAGATCCGGGCTTTCGTCCAGTTGGTCCAGCACACCCCTGATCTGCAGGAGCCCGTCCAGGCGGGGCGGCGCGATGTCCTGTCCCCGCGCCCGGATCTCGTCGACGATCCCCATGAGGGTGCCGAAGGCCGTGTCGTTGAGCTTGAGGCGGATATTGCCATCCGGCCCCTGCCAGGTCAGCGCCAGGTTGAGTGCTCCGCGCGAGACCTTTCGGCCGAGTTCGGCGCGAAATTCAGGCTCGAGCGGATCGAACCCCGCCGGCAGGCGGAAGCGCGCCTCGAGCCCCCGTGCGTTGACCGCCCGTATCTCCCAGGCCCAGCTATACCCGTCCTGCGTTCCCTGCGCGCGGGCAAACCCGGTCATGCTTGCGATGGACACCTTGGCGCCTCAATGTGAAAAACTGGATCAACCCCGACGGGGGGTTATATCCCGCAACCGGTGGAAGGCCAAGGGAAGCGCCGGCGCAATCTCCCCGGCCCCGGAAATGCCTTGGCGGAGGTCACACCATGCCCGAAACCGCACTCCGTAATATCCTGATCACCGGGGCCAGCAGCGGCATCGGCGCCGCGCTCGCCCGCGAATATGCTGCCCAAGGCGTGTTTCTTGCCCTGGCCGGGCGCGACCGGGACCGCCTGGCGGAAATTGGCGAGGCCTGCCGTGACCGGGGCGCGGAAGTAGAGCTGGCGGTGCTCGATGTCACCGAGGCCGGCCGCTTGCAGCGCTGGATCGATTCGATCGATGCCGATCAGCCGCTCGACCTGGTCATAGCGAACGCCGGCATTTCGGCCGGCAGCGGCCAAAGCGGCATGGCGGAAACGGCCGATCAGGCCCGGCGGATCTTCGACGTCAATCTGGCGGGGGTTCTGAACACGGTATTTCCGGTTCTGCCCCGAATGATCGGTCGTGGCCGCGGCCAGGTCGCGGTGATGAGCTCGCTCGCCGCCTTTCGCGGCATCGCCTCGGCACCGGCCTATTGCGCGAGCAAGGCGGCCATCCGGGTCTGGGGCGAAGGGCTGCGCGGCGCCCTCCGGCCGCATGGTGTCCGGGTCTCCGTCATCTGTCCCGGCTTCGTCGAAAGCCGGATGACCGCCGCCAACAGCTTTCCCATGCCGTTCCTGATGCCGGCGGAGCGCGCGGCCCGGCTTATCCGACGCCGGCTCGCGCGCAACAGGTCCCGGATTACCTTCCCCTGGCCCATGGCGGCACTTGTCTGGCTGATGGCCAGCCTGCCGGCCGGGCTTACCGATGTCCTCGTTCATCGGGGCGCACGCAAGCCACCCGCGATCGATATTCAGTCGGCCGACTGACGCTGCTCGCGCTGCCAGCGCCGCCAGGCACGGACATTGCGGTTATGGCTCTCGAGGTCGCGCGCGAAGGCATGGCCACCCGTCCCGTCCGCCACGAAATACAGGGCGTCCGTATTGGCCGGGTCGAGCACGGCCGCGATGGCCGCGCGTCCGGGGTTGGCGATGGGGCCGGGCGGGAGGCCCCGGCGGCGATAGGTGTTGTAGGGGCTCTCTGTCCCGAGATCAGTGCGCGTCAGGGGACGGTCGAGCACGCCGTTGCCGCCGCTTACGACATAGGCCACCGTAGGATCCGATTGCAACGGCAGGCCGGCCCGCAGCCGGTTTACGAAAACCCCGGCGACCAGGGGGCGCTCGTGAGCGAGGCCCGTCTCCTTTTCCACGATCGACGCCAGGATCAGCGCTTCGGCCGGGGAGGCGAGCGGTACACCCTCGGCCCGCGACTCCCAAAGCTCCGCCAGCGTGGCCGTCATCGCCGCCTGCATCCTGCGGACGAGCTCCCGGCGGTCGTCTCCATGGGTGTAGTGGTAGGTTTCAGGCAGAAGGCTTCCCTCGGCCACGTCCTCGCCCGGATCTCCGATCAGGCCGGGCGCCTCGGCCAGGAGGGTGAGGACCTGGTTCACCGACAGGCCTTCGGGTACCGTCAACTGACGCAGCACGACGTCTCCGGCGACCAGCCGGGCCAGCGCATCGTACATGCTGGTGCCGGGCGGGAACGCGTATTCGCCCGCCTTGAGGGCCCCGCTGGCCCCGGCAAGCCGCGCATAGGCCTGGAAGAGCGCCGGCTGGCGGATTACGCCATGGGTCCCAAGCAACGACGCCGTGGCGCGCAGGGTGGCCCCTTTAGGAACGATCAGGGTGATTTCTTCCCGTGCCGGCCCGTCGCGGTAAACCAGCGCCAGCGCGGCGCCCAGGCAACCGGCGGCAACCGCCAGCACGGCCGCCGCGATGACCAGTCCGGGAAGATAACGCCGCATTGCAGCCGCCCCCTGGCGAGACGCCTACGGGGCGGCCTGAAAGATGACGGTCGCGTTGGTGCCGCCGAATCCGAAGGAGTTGGAAAGCGCACGACGGACCGGTCGCTCGCGGGCTTCCCGTGGGACCAGATCAATCCCGTCGCTGCCCTCGCAGGGATTCTCCAGATTGATCGTAGGCGGCACCGTCTGAGTGGTAATGGCCATAATCGAAAAGATCGATTCGACCGCGCCCGCCGCACCGAGCATATGGCCAATGGCCGATTTGGTGGACGACATCGAGATATCTTTCGCGCTGTCGCCGAACAGCCGGCGGACGGCCCCGAGCTCGATCTCGTCACCCAGCGGTGTCGATGTGCCGTGCGCGTTGACATAATCGATATCGGCCGGCGACAGGTTGGCGCTTCTGAGCGCGTTGCGCATGGAGCGGTAGCCGCCATTGCCGTCCTCGGCTGGCGCCGTGATGTGATAGGCGTCGCCCGACATGCCGTAGCCTACGATCTCCGCATAAATTTGGGCGCCGCGCGCCTTGGCGTGCTCCAACTCCTCGAGGACGACGACGCCCGCCCCCTCGCCCATGACGAACCCGTCCCGGTCCCGGTCCCACGGGCGCGATGCTCTTTCCGGTGTATCGTTGAACCCGGTCGACAGCGCCCGCGCGGCCGCGAACCCGGCGATGCCGATCCGGCAGATCGCCGCTTCGGTCCCCCCGGCCACCATGACGTCGGCGTCACCGAACTGGATAAGGCGTGAGGCATCGCCGATCGCGTGCGCACCCGTGGAGCACGCCGTGACGACAGAGTGGTTGGGTCCCTTGAAGCCGTATTTTATCGAGACAAAGCCGGAGGCAAGATTGATCAGGCAGGAAGGAATGAAGAAGGGCGACATGCGCTTGGGCCCTTTTTCGTAAAGGGTCACGAAGCCGTCGTAGAGACCCGGCAGGCCGCCGATGCCCGACCCGATCATCACGCCGGTGCGTTCGCGATCATCCTCGCCTTCGGGCGTCCAGCCCGAATCTTCCACCGCCTGTTGCGCTGCCGCCATGGCGTAGAGGATGAACTGGTCCATCTTGCGCCGGTCCTTCGGGCCGACCCAGTCATCCGCATTGAAAAGCCCCTCCGCCGTGTCGCCCGTGGGCACCTGACCCGCAATCTTCGAGGGCAGATCGGAGACATCAAAGGACTGGATTGCGCGGATTCCGGAACGGCCCGCGGTCAGCCGCTCCCAGGTCGGTTTGATACCGACTCCGAGCGGGCTCACGATACCCATTCCGGTGACGACGACGCGTTTCATGGTTCCAGCGATCGTCTGCTAACTCTACAGGATGAGACCGTACCCCGAGGCAAGCCTGCGCCGGGGCGACCGGTCAGGACTTCTGCTCGATGTAATCGACCGCGTCCTTGACAGTGACGATTTTTTCAGCCGCGTCGTCGGGGATTTCGCACCCGAACTCTTCCTCGAAGGCCATGACCAGTTCGACGGTGTCGAGGCTGTCCGCCCCGAGGTCGTCGATGAAGCTGGCATTCGGGGCGACCTTGGCTTCATCGACTCCAAGGTGGTCCACAACGATCTTTTTTACTCGCTCGGCGACGTCGCTCATCTTTTTGAAAACCCGCTTATTTCAGGATGATTGAGTAGGGAATTGGATATAACGAGTTGTTGTTTATGCGCCATTTCGGGCCGGCGCAGCAAGTCAGTGTTTTCGGTACGTAACACACTTTATCACCGTTGACCAGCATGGCCCGAAGTCTCGCGATGCGCCGGATTCGGTCCTTAAATCATGGCCATACCGCCATTGACGTGAAGTGTCTGGCCGGTCACGTAGGCGGCCTCCCGCGAGGCCAGAAACGTCACGCAGGCCGCCACGTCCTCTGGCGTGCCAAGCGACGCCGAGGGAATCGCCGCCACGAGTTTCGCTTTCTGCTCGTCACCCAGGGCGTCGGTCATCGCGGTCTCTATAAAGCCCGGCGCCACGCAATTGACCGTAATACCGCGGCTGGCCACCTCCTGGGCGAGCGATTTCGACATGCCGACAAGCCCCGCCTTGCTCGCCGCGTAATTCGCCTGCCCGGGATTCCCGGTGGTGCCGACGATGGAGGTGATCGAGATAATCCGTCCCCACCGATTTTTCATCATGCCGCGCAAGGACGCCCGGCACAGCTGGAACGACGCGGTCAGGTTGACATCGATCACTTCCTGCCATTCGGCATCCTTCATGCGCAGCGCCAGATTATCGCGCGTCAACCCCGCATTGTTCACGAGTATATCGGGTCCGTCGGCCAGCTTCCTCGCTTCCTCGACCAGGGCCGCCGGCGCGCCAGGTTCGCCAAGATCGGCCACCGCCACATAAGCGCCCTCTCCCAGTTCGGCGGCCAGGGTATCGAGCGCCTCTTGCCGGCGGCCCGCCAGGACCACCCGCGCGCCCTGCCCATGCAAGGCGCGCGCGATCGCGGCCCCGATTCCACCCGATGCGCCGGTCACCAGCGCCGTACTTCCCTCAAGCCCGAACATGATGACTTCCCTTCAAAGCGTCGCCAGGAATGCGTCGAGGTCCTCGGGCGTGGCCACGGTCCGGGCCCCGAGCGACCGATCGATCCGGCGCGCCAGCCCCGCCAGCACCTTGCCGGCGCCGACTTCGACCAATTCCCCGACCCCTTCGGCCACCAGCCACGCCACACTTTCGCGCCAGCGCACGGTACCGGTAACCTGGCGGACCAGCAATTCGCGGATCTCGACCGGATCCGTCACAGGCGCGGCAGTGACGTTGGCGACGAGGGGCACCACCGGCGCCCGGACCGTGACCTCGGCCAGGGCTTCTCGCATCTCCTCGGCCGCGGGCGCCATCAGGGCACAATGGAAAGGAGCGCTGACCGGCAGAAGCACCGCCCGCTTGGCCCCTTTTTCCCCGGCGATATCGATGGCCGCCTGCACGGCAGCGCTGGCGCCACTGATCACCACCTGACCCGGCGCGTTGTCGTTGGCCGCCTGACAGACGCCGCCCGTTCGTGCCGCCGCCGCCGCGGCAATTTCCTGGGCAGCGGCGAAATCGAGCCCCATCAGGGCGGCCATCGCCCCCTCGCCCACCGGCACCGCACGCTGCATCGCCTCGCCCCGCCGGCGCAGAAGCCGCGCCGTGTCGGAGACGCTCAGGGCGCCCGCGGCGGCGAGGGCCGAATACTCGCCCAGGGAATGCCCTGCCACGAAGCTGGCCAACTGGTCGAGGGTCCGGCCGGTCCGGTCCTCGATCACGCGGAAAACGGCGAGACTCACCGCCATCAGAGCGGGCTGGGCATTGCGGGTCAGGGTCAGTTGATCCTCGGGTCCGGCCGCGATGATCCGACTGAGGGCCTCGCCGAGCGCCTCGTCGACCTCGTCGAAAACCGCCTTGGCTGCCGGATAGGCCCGGGCCAGATCGGCACCCATGCCGATTGCCTGCGACCCCTGGCCCGGAAACACCAGTGCTCTCGTCATCTCATGCGCCCCCTACCCTGTCCCTCGACCGGTTTGACCGCGCCCGGTCTTACCCGCTGTCCGCGCCAAGTCAAGCGGCATGGCCGAGATCGCCGTGAAGGTGATCGTCGGAACCGCCGGCCCGGCCCGGGCCGGAAGAGAATCGGCGCTGTTTCACCGGTTGCCGGGCCGGGGCTTTTGTGTATAGTCCCGGCTCCGCTCCTTTCCGGGTCTTCGGGCTCGGATAGGCCCGGGCGGCTGACCGGCACGGCTCCCATGCCTGCCGCAGCGCCGGGCCACGGAACAGCCAAAGGGAGTTACAAATTGGCATATTACGAAACCGTGCTCATCGCGCGGCAGGACGTCTCGTCCTCGGCCGTCGATGCCCTCGTGGACCGGTTCACGGCGGTCCTCGAAGAAGGCGAGGGAAAAGTCAAGAAGTGCGAGAACTGGGGTCTCCGAAACCTCGCCTACCGGATCAAGAAAAACCGGAAGGGCCACTACGTGCTGCTCAACATCGATGCGCCGGCCCCCGCCGTCCATGAGATGGAACGGCAGATGCGGCTCGACGAAGACGTGCTCCGCTACCTCACCGTACGCGTCGACGAGCTGGAGGACGGCCCGTCTCCGATGCTGCGCGCCAAGGAACGGCGCGAGGAGCGCGATCGGGGTGACCGGGATCGCGGGGACCGTGACCGGGATCGCGGGGATCGTGACCGGGATCGCGGGGATCGCGGTGGACGCCGGGATCGCGGCGAGCGCAGCGACAGGCAGGGAGAGTCCTGATGGCACAAGGCGGTAACCCCAGCGGCGGACGGCGACCGTTTTTCCGGCGCCGCAAGAGCTGCCCATTCTCGGGCCCGAGCGCGCCGAAGATCGATTACAAGGATACGAAGTTGCTTAGCCGCTACGTCTCGGAACGGGGCAAGATCGTGCCCAGCCGAATCTCGGCGGTTTCGGTCAAGAAGCAGCGCGAACTGGCGCGGGCCATCAAGCGGGCGCGCTTTCTGGCACTGATGCCGTACATGGTGAACTGACCGGGCGGCGGCGGTGGGTCGATCGGTCCTCTGGGCGTCGGCAGCCGGGCTGACCGCGGCGATCCTCCAACTCCTCGTTCTGGTAAGCCCGACAGGGGGTCTGCTCTTGGCGTATTTTTCGCCCCTGCCTATCCTGACGGTAGGCCTGTCTCTGGGATCGGTAACTGCACTGGTTGCCGCTCTGGTGGCGGCAGCAGCGACCACGCTCCTAACCGGGACCGGCTTCAGCGCCTTCATGGCGCTTGGCTTCGGCGTCCCGGCCGCGGGGCTGGTAGCCCTCTCCCTGCGCCGGCGCGCCGCTTCAGGGGGAGCGGTGTCCTGGTTCCCGGCCGACCGGCTCCTGATGGTGACCAGCCTCGCCACCCTGATCGTGCTGGCCCTCGCGCTGGCCCAGGGTTTCGGACATTCGGCGGGAGTCCGGGGGATGGTTTCGGATTTCGTGTTCAGCGTCGCGAGCCAACTCGAGGCGCGGGGCACCGACTTGCAGGCGAACACCCTGACCCGCCTCGTGGCCCTGTTTCCGGGCTTGGCGGCGGTTTTCTGGCTGGCGATGCATCTGATAAATGCAGCCCTGGCCCAGGGGATCGTCAAACGCCTGGGCCGGAATTTGCGGCCCAGCCCGACGCTGTCGGATACGCGGCTGCCGCGGGCGCTGGCGCTACTGCTGGGGGCAAGCGCTGTGGCGGGCCTGCTGGCGGGCGGTGCGCTGCAATATTTTGCCCAGAACGCGGTCCTGGTGCTGGCGGTACCGTATTTCATCATGGGACTGTATGTCGCGTCCCTCGGCCTCGGCCGGTTGCCCCGGCTGGCGCTGATCCCCGCGATCGTCGTGGCGGCGGTGTTCATGCTGGCAATCGAGTACGGCTTCGGCCAGACGTTGTTTTGGATCTGCGTGGTTTTTGCCCTGTTGGGGCTGGTCGATCAATGGACCCGGCTTCGCGACTGGCTGGCACCCAGCGCGTCTGAATAAAAGGAGACTAGGATCATGGAAGTCATTCTTCTGGAGCGCGTGGAAAAACTTGGCCAGATGGGCGATGTCGTCAGGGTCAAGCCCGGCTTTGCACGCAACTACCTGTTGCCGGAAAAGAAGGCGCTCAGGGCCACCAAGGAAAACATCGCCTATTTCGAGACCCAGCGGACCCAGCTCGAGGCTGTAAACCTGGATCGGCGCAAGGAAGCCGAAACCGTCGGCCAGAAGCTCGACGGGCTCGACGTCACACTTATTCGCCAGGCCGGCGATACCGGCCAGCTTTACGGCTCGGTCACCACAAGAGATATCGCCGATGCGCTGATCGAGGCCGGTTTTACCGTGGCCCGGCGCCAGATCGACCTCAATCAGCTCATCAAGACGCTCGGCATCACCGATGTGGCTGTTGCACTGCATCCCGAGGTCAAGGTCACAGTGCACGTCAATGTGGCCCGATCCGAGGACGAGGCGGCGCGCCAGCGCCGGGGCGAGGTGATCAACGCCGTGGGCGAAACGGTCGAGAGCGAAGAGGAGGCGGAAATGGCTGAAAAGCCGGAATCCGGCTCTCTGGCGGTAGAGACACCTTCGGAATAGGTATTCACCAGCGCATTGGTGGAAGCGGGGCCCGTCGGGCCCCGTTTTTTTCGGCCCTTTCCCGGTAGTGACAACGCCCCGGCAACTCCGCCAGAATGACACGGGCGAAGACGCACAATGCCGGGGCAGGACGATGTTGGCAAAAGCGCTTTTCGATCGACTGATCACGACCGGTCGGCTGACCGTTGAGGACGCGCGCGGCCGCCGTCATGTTTTCGACGGCAACACCTCGGGGCCGCACGTCAGGATCAGGCTGCACGACCCGAGCCTCCACCATCGGCTCGCCCTGCGCCCTCGGCTCGCATTCGGCGAAGCCTATATGGATGGCACCCTGACAGTCGAAGACGGCGGATCGATCTACGACTTGCTGGGACTCCTGATCCGCAACCAGCAGGCGGCGGATCTCGGCTGGATGAGCCCTCTCGGGCGTGGACTGGGCACGCTGGCGCGTCCCCTGGCTCAGCGGAACTGGACCCGCCGGGCGCGCCGTAACGTCGCGCATCATTACGACCTGTCGGGCGAGCTCTACAGATTGTTTCTGGATGACGACCGGCAATACTCCTGCGCCTATTTTCGCTCTCCCGAGAGCACGCTGGAGGAGGCACAGCTGGACAAGAAGCATCACCTGGCCGCCAAGCTCGACCTGCGGCCGGGGCAGACCCTCCTCGATATCGGTGCGGGCTGGGGCGGCCTCGCGCTCTACATGGCCGAACGGTTCGACGTCACCGCCACGGGCATCACCCTCTCCTCCGAACAACTCGCCGTCGCCCGCGAACGGGCGGAAAAGCACGGCATCTCCGGCCGACTCCGGTTCGAACTCAAGGACTACCGCGAGATCGAGGGACCCTTTGACCGGATCGTCTCCGTCGGTATGTTCGAGCATGTCGGCGCGCCATTCTATGACGTTTTCTTCCGGAAGGTCCGGGACCTGCTGAGCGAAGACGGCGTGATGGTGCTCCACTCGATCGGCCGCCTGGACCCGCCGGGCGACACGAACCCCTGGATCCAGAAATATATTTTCCCCGGCGGCTACGTCCCGGCCTTGTCAGAGACCCTTGCCGCCGTGGAGCGCGCCGGCCTCTTTGTCACCGATATCGAAATTCTTCGCCTGCATTACGCCGAGACCCTGAACGAGTGGCGCCGGCGCTTCCTGGCAAATCGGGACAAGATCGAAGCGCTTTATGACCAGCGCTTCTGTCGCATGTGGGAGTTCTACCTTGCCGCCAGCGAGGTCGGGTTCCGTTATGACGGGCTCATGGTCTTTCAACTTCAACTGACCCGCGACATCACAACGCTGCCGATTACCCGCGAATACATGGTGGACCGCGAGCGCGAGATCAGCGAACCAGGCGCCAGCGCAGCAGCCTGAGTTTCAATCCCGTGGAAAGCGGGGATAACTTTAGATCCATAAATTTAGGTCGCGCCCGGGAATTTAGGTCGCGCCCGGGAAACGTTCTGATAAAGTCGCCCCATGCCCAGCGACAACAGCTCCATTACCGTCTCTCTCCATGAACGCGCGAAGGACGAAACCGACTACAGGGTCCTGCCGCACAACTACGAAGCGGAGCAGGCGCTTCTCGGGGCGATCCTGGTGCGCAACGCGGCCTTTGACCGGGTTTCGGATTTCCTTCAGCCCGAGCATTTCGCCGATCCCGTGCATGGCCGCATTTTCGCGGCCGCCATGCAGCTGATCGCGCGCGGCCAGCTCGCCAACCCGGTCACGCTGAAAGGCTTTTTCGAGACAGACGGCGAACTGTCGAAAATCGGTGGACAGAAATATCTCGCCCGCCTGGCAGCCAGCGCGGTCACGGTCATCAACGCGGCCGATTACGGCCGGACGATCCACGACCTCTACCTGCGCCGGCAGCTCATCGCGCTTGGCGAGGATGTGGTCAACGAAGCCTTCGAAACGAGCATCGAACAGCAGGCGACGGAACAGATCGAATCAGCCGAACAGCGGCTGTTCGACCTCGCGACCGCCGGCACGGTGGAGGGCGGATTCCAGACCTTCGAGCGCAGCCTGCAAAGCGCAATCCAGGCGGCCGAACACGCCTATCAGCGCGATGGCCAGCTCACGGGTGTTTCCACCGGGCTCAGGGATCTCGATGGAATCCTTGGCGGGTTGCACAGTTCGGATCTCGTGATCCTCGCCGGCCGCCCATCGATGGGCAAGACCGCGCTGGCCACCAACATCGCCTACCACGCGGCCAGGACGCACCGGACAGAATCCCGCGACGGCGTGCCCGAAACCGTTAATGGCGGCGTTGTTGGATTCTTTTCCCTCGAAATGTCGGCTGAACAGCTCGCCACGCGGATCCTCGCCGAGGAATCCGGTCTCTCGTCGGACAGGATCCGCCGCGGGGACGTCAGCGCCGACGGGTTTCAGAGTCTCGTGCAGGCGTCGGCCGAACTCGCGCAACTGCCCTTCCATATCGACGATACGCCTGCCCTGACGGTCTCGGCCTTGCGAACCCGGGCGCGGCGCCTCAAACGCACACAGGGGCTCGATCTTGTGGTCATCGACTACCTGCAACTCCTGAGGCCGACCGTGGGGACGCGGGCCGACAATCGGGTGCAGGAGATTTCCGATATCACGCGGGGCCTAAAGGCGCTCGCCAAGGAACTCAACGTGCCCGTCCTGGCCCTTTCCCAGCTTTCGCGCGCCGTCGAGCAGCGCGACGACAAGCGGCCCCAACTGGCCGATCTCCGGGAATCCGGCTCGATCGAACAGGACGCCGATGTGGTGATGTTCATTTACCGCGAGGAATATTACCTCGAGCGCAAGGAACCCAGCCCCGGCACGACGGATCACGCCACCTGGCAGGAAAGCATGGAAAAGGTTCACAATCTGGCCGAGGTGATCATCGCAAAGCAGCGCCACGGGCCCGTCGGTCGCGTCACGCTGCACTTCGCCGGCGCGTCGACGAAGTTCAGCGACTATGTCCGGGACGACCGCCTGCCCGACGCGCCCCACTAGCGCCTGGAACGGACACATCATGGCCGCGCGTGAGACTGATCCTTCCATCAGTACCGACGCAGACCGCCGCGTGTCCGGCGAGACCGCAAGCAGTATCCTCACCATCGATCTGGACGCGCTGAAGCGGAATTACGCATTCCTCCGCCGCGCCAGCGGCACCGCGGAAACCGCCGCAGTGGTAAAGGCGGACGCCTACGGGCTGGGGATCGAACGGGTGGGGCCGGCCCTTTGGCGCGCTGGCTGCCGGCGCTTCTTCGTTGCCACCCCGGCCGAGGGCGTGACACTGCGCCGCCTGCTGCCGGATGCCGTCATCTTCGTCTTTGATGGCCCGACCGGTCAGCCGGGCCTTCTGGCGCTGCACCGGCTGGTTCCGGTGCTGAACACGTTCGACGACATCGCGGCCTGGGAACCCTGGGCGCGGACGGGACCGCCCCAGGGGCCGGGCGGGCGGAAAACCGGCGCCACCCTGCCGGCGGCGGTCCATGTCGATACGGGGATGAACCGGCTGGGCCTGCCAGTTGCCGGCTTTCGGGAGCTGATCCGCGATCCGGCGCGTCTGGACCGGCTCAATATCTGTCTCGTGATCAGCCACCTGGCCTGCGCCGACGAACCGGCGAACCCCAAGAACCACGACCAGCAAGCCCTGTTCGCCCGACTTGTCGCCGAAACCCCCGGGTTGCCCGCCTGCCTTGCCAACTCGGGCGGGGTGCTGATGGGCGCCCCCTTTCACTTCGATCTGACACGCCCGGGCATAGCGCTTTACGGCGGGGTGCCGGCGCTCGACCGGCCGGAAAACGGGTTCGCCGAACTCGCTCAAGTGGTTCATCTCAAAGCCAGAATCCTGCAAATTCGCGAGATTGACAGTCCCGAGACCGTTGGCTACGGTGCCGCATTCCGCGCCGAGGGGGCCATGAAAATTGCAACCGTCGCAGTGGGTTACGGCGACGGCTACCCGCGCGCCCTGTCCCATAGGGGAAGCGCCCTCGTCAATGGAATCCGCGTGCCGCTGGTGGGTCGAGTTTCGATGGATCTGAGCACTTTCGACGTCTCCGCGGTGCCATCCCACGCCTGCCGGCCGGGCGATTTTGTGGACCTCATCAGCCCGGCGCACACGGTGGACGACCTCGCGGACGAAGCGGGGACCATTGCCTACGAAATTCTGACATCGCTGGGGCGGCGCCATACGCGCGTCTATGTCGAGGAGACGCGTTGAATGATGGAGTTCGTCGCCAATATCGGGCGGCTCACCCTGGGCTTTTTTGAGGTCACGGGGCGGATCACCCAGTTCACGATCACATCTTTGTCGCACTGTCTGCGCCCGCCCTACTACCCGCGGCTGATGCTGCGCCAGATGATCGATATCGGCTATTACTCCCTGCCCGTCGTGGGACTGACGGCGATCTTCACCGGCATGGTGCTGGCGCTGCAGAGCTATACCGGGTTTTCCCGCTTTTCCGCCGAAAGCGCCATTCCCAACGTGGTGGTGGTCTCCATCACGCGAGAACTGGGCCCGGTGCTGGCGGGGCTCATGGTGGCGGGCCGCATCGGCGCGGCCATGGCGGCCGAAATCGGCACTATGCGCGTGACCGAGCAGGTCGATGCCCTGACGACGCTTTCCACCGACCCCTATAAATATCTTGTCGTGCCCCGGCTGCTCGCCGGGCTGACGATGCTGCCGCTTCTCGTCCTCGTGGCCGATATCATCGGCGTCTTCGGCGGCTATCTGGTCAGCGTCTACAAGTTGGACTTCAACGCCGCCACCTATATGCGCAACACGATCGATTTCATGGAGACGATGGACGTGGTCTCGGGCCTGGTGAAGGCGGCGGTTTTTGGCTTTATCATTGCGCTGATGGGCTGTTATCACGGCTTTCACTCGCGCGGCGGTGCCCAAGGGGTGGGCGCGGCGACCACGGCGGCCGTGGTCTCCGCCTCGATCCTGATCCTCTCCTTCAACTACCTGATCACCGAATTGTTCTTCGCGCGTTAGGGCGACAGATGACGACACCAAAAATCTCGATTCGCGGTCTGAAAAAGGCGTTCGGCAACAAGGAAGTCCTGGCCGGCCTCGACCTCGACGTCATGCCCCGCGAATCTCTGGTGGTCATCGGAGGGTCGGGATCGGGCAAGTCCGTGCTGATCAAATGCGTCCTCGGCATCATCGAGCCTGATGCCGGCACGATCGAGATCGACGGCGAAAATATCCTCGACCTCAAGGGGCCTGACCGCGCCCGCGTCCTGCGGAAGTTCGGCATGCTTTTCCAGGGCGGCGCGCTCTTCGACAGCCTGCCGGTCTGGGAGAATGTCGGATTTGGCCTGATCGCGGGTGAGGGCATGTCGCGCCAGGCGGCGCGCGAGATCGCGGTCGCCAAGCTGGCCGATGTGGGCCTCCAGCCCGAGGTGGCCGACCTTTTCCCGGCCGAGCTCTCGGGCGGCATGCAAAAGCGCGTCGCCCTGGCGCGGGCCATCGCGGCCGAGCCCGAGATCATCTTCTTCGACGAGCCAACGACTGGCCTTGACCCGATTATGGCCGATGTCATCAACCGCCTGATCGTCAAGTGCGTGCGGGATCTGGGCAGCACGGCCTTGTCGATCACCCATGACATGGCCAGCGCCCGAACGATCGGCGACAAGCTCGCCATGCTGTATGAGGGCAAGATCATCTGGCACGGCCCGATGCGCGAAATCGACAATAGCGGCGATGCCCATGTGGATCAGTTCATCCACGGCCGGGGGGAAGGCCCGATCCAGATGAAGGTCCGCGCTTGACCCCATTTATTGGCTCCGTGTCCCACTTTCCGGGTGGCCATGGCTAGAGGTGCCACGCTTTACGTCTGCCAGCAATGCGGCGCCACGGCTCCAAAATGGGCGGGGCGCTGCGAGGCCTGTGGCGCGTGGAACACCATGGCCGAGGAAACCGGTGTCGACATGACGCCGAAAGGCGCTACCCGACGCGCGCGCGGCAAGGCCATACAGTTCACCAAGCTGACCGGCGCATCCGAAAATCCTCCGCGTCTCAAATCCGGGCTCGATGAGTTCGATCGCGTGACCGGCGGCGGGCTCATCGCCGGCTCCGCCATCCTGATCGGCGGCGATCCCGGTATCGGAAAATCCACCCTGATGCTTCAGGCCGCCGCCGCCCTCTCCCGCCAGGTGCCGGTCGCCTACATCTCGGGCGAGGAGGCGATCGGCCAGATCCGCATGCGCGCGAGCCGGCTGGGACTGGCCGACGCGCCGCTCGAACTTGCGGCGGCCACACGGGTCGAGGACATCATTGCCGGTATCGAAGGGCCTGACGGTCCGAAGGTGGTGGTGATCGATTCGATCCAGACGATGTTTGTGGATGCGCTCGATTCCGCGCCCGGCACTGTGGGCCAGGTCCGTGGATCGGCGCAAAGCCTGATCAAACTCGCCAAGCAGCGGGGCCTCACGCTCCTGCTCGTGGGCCACGTCACCAAGGAAGGCACCATCGCCGGTCCCAAGGTGCTGGAGCATATGGTCGACACCGTTCTCTATTTCGAGGGCGAGCGGGGCCATCATTTCCGTATCCTGCGTTCGGTCAAGAACCGCTTCGGCCCGGCCAATGAAATTGGCGTTTTCGAGATGACGGCAGGCGGGCTCGAAGGCGTGGCAAACCCGTCCTCGCTGCTGTTGGCCGAGCGCCACGACGACGTTCCCGGAGCGGCGGTTTTTGCCGGGATCGAGGGCACCCGCCCGGTTCTGGTGGAAATCCAGGCCCTGGTGGCCCCCTCGCCGCTCGGGACCCCGCGGCGCGCCGTGGTGGGCTGGGATTCCAACCGGCTTTCCATGATCCTGGCGGTGCTGGATACGCGCTGCGGGCTGGGATTTTCCGGTCAGGACGTATACCTCAACGTGGCCGGCGGCCTCCGGATTTCAGAACCCGCGGCCGATCTCGCCGTGGCCGCCGCGCTTGTTTCGGCCGCCGCTGGCAGGCCGGTCCCGCCCGACGCGGTGGTTTTCGGCGAGATCGGGCTCGCCGGCGAGATCCGGGCCGTTGGACAGGCCGATGCCCGACTCCTCGAAGCCGCCCGGCTGGGTTTCACCCAGGCCTGGGCACCCAAGAACAAGAACGGCAAAAAGATGGCCGACGGGATCCGGGTTACGCCGCTCACCTATCTGAGCGACCTGGTGGCCGCCCTCGGGCCGCCGGGCGACAGGCGGGGACGGGCCGCCCTTCCGGGCTAACCGCGGAGACACGACGCATGCAAATGGAAATTATCACGGCCGTGGACATCCTCATCCTCGCGATCATCCTGATCTCGACGGTGCTGGCCTTCATGCGCGGCTTTGTCGGGGTCGTGCTGGGCCTCGCGGGGCTTGTCGGCGCGGTTTTCGCGACCATATATGGGGTCCCGCTGATAAAGCCGCTATTCCGCGATCTTATCGGGATCGCGATGGCGGCCGACCTGGTGGCCGTGATCACCGTTTTTATCGCCAGCTATCTGGTCCTCTCGATGGTTGCCAGGTTCATCAGCGGGCGGGTGGGCGACAGCGGCCTCTCGGGGCTGAACCGGTTTCTTGGCGCGGGGCTGGGCGCGCTGCGCGGGCTCGTGATTGTCTCGGCGCTTTATCTCGGGGTGGCCTGGATTTGGACAGCGGACGAGCAGCCTGACTGGTTGCGAGAGGCAAGGCTCATCGGCGTTCTGGAGACCGGCGCCGAAATACTTGGCTGGTTCGCGCCCGAAGAGACAACGACCGTCACCACGGCTCCACGACCGGGCGCGGCTGCGCCGGGCGGCGAAAAAGGGTATAAGCTGGAAGAGCGGCAGCGGCTTGAACAGGTGATCGAGGATCTCAATTAGTGGCATCCAATCTTCGCACGACGAATCCCTTCGACGAAGACAAGTTCCGCGAGGAATGCGGCGTCTTCGGCATCTGGGGCCATAGCGATGCGGCGGCGCTGACGGCACTGGGCCTGCATGCGCTCCAGCATCGCGGGCAGGAAGCCGCCGGGATCGTCTCGTACGACGGCGAGCAGTTCCATTCTCACCGGGCGCTGGGGCATGTCGGCGACAATTTCGGCACCGAAAAGGTGATCGAGCAGCTCCTCGGCCGCTTCGCTATCGGCCACAACCGCTATTCCACGACCGGCGACACCGTTCTGCGCAACGTGCAGCCGCTATTTGCCGAATTCGCCTTTGGTGGCCTCGCGATCGCCCATAACGGCAACCTGACCAACGCTTTTCAGGTGCGCCGGCGCCTCGTGGAGACCGGCTGCCTGTTTCAATCGACCAGCGATACGGAAGTCATCGTCCATCTCATCGCGACCAGTCACAAGAGCACGGTCGTCGACAGGGTGGTCGATGCCCTGCGCCAGGTGGAGGGTGCTTATTCGCTCGTCGCCCTCACACGCAAGAAGCTTATCGGCGTGCGCGATCCTCACGGCGTGCGCCCGCTGGTCCTGGGCAAGCTGGAAGGCTCCTTCATCCTCGCGTCGGAGACCTGTGCCCTCGACATCATCGGGGCGGAACACGTTCGCGACGTCGAGCCGGGCGAGCTGATCGTCATAGATTCCAACGGCCTGACATCGATCAAGCCGTTCCCCGAAGTCAATCACCGGTTCTGTATTTTTGAGTATATCTACTTTGCCCGGCCGGACAGCGTCATCGAAGGCTCGAACGTTTATCTGGCGCGCAAGCGGATCGGCCAGCAACTTGCCCGGGAGAACCCTGTCGACGCCGATTGCGTGGTGCCGGTTCCCGATTCGGGCGTGCCGGCCGCCATCGGCTACGCCGAAGAAGCGAAGATTCCCTTCGAGCTCGGCATTATTCGCAACCACTATGTGGGGCGGACCTTCATCGAGCCGACCGACAGCATTCGCCATCTCGGAGTCAAGCTGAAGCATAACGCCAATTCGGGTCAGCTCCGGGGGCAGCGCGTCATCCTCGTGGACGACAGTATCGTGCGGGGCACGACCTCCAAGAAGATCGTCGAAATGGTGCGTCAGGCCGGTGCGAAGGAAGTGCATATGCGCATCGCCAGTCCGCCCACCATCAATTCGTGCTTTTACGGCATAGACACACCCGAGCGCAGCAACCTCATCGCCTCCAACCATTCGGTCGAGGAAATGGCACGCCTGATCGGCGTGGACAGTCTGGCCTATCTGTCGATGGACGGGCTGTATCGCGCCATGGGCGAGGCAGGCCGGAATGCGGCGACGCCCCAGTATTGCGATGCCTGCTTTACGGGCGAATATCCTATCCGCCTGACCGATATGCTGGAGGGCACCAAGCCGCGCCAGCTCTCGCTTCTTTCGGATGCCCGCTGAGCCCATGACCGGTGAGGCGACCCCACAGCCGCTCGCCGGCCGACTTGCCCTCATCACGGGGGCGGGACGCGGCATCGGCGCGGCCGTCGCGAAACGGTTTGCGGCCGAAGGCGCACAACTCATTCTGGTCAGCCGGACCCAGGGAGCGCTCGAGGCGCTGGATGACGAGTTGCGCGAGGCCGGTTTCGAGCCCCCGACCCTTGTCCCGCTCGACCTTGAGGACCTGGACTCGATCGACCGGATGGCAACCAGCGTGGCTCAGCGCTTTGGACACGTCGACATCCTCGTTGCCAACGCGGCCATTCTGGGCGAACTCACACCCGTCGCCCACATGGACCCCGACATGTGGGACCGTGTCCTGCGAACGAACCTGACCGCGAACTGGCGTCTGATCCGAGCCTTCGACCCGTTGCTGCGCGCGTCCACTGCGGGGCGCGCAATGTTCGTGACCTCGGGCATCGCCACCAGCCGGCGGGCCTTTTGGGGCGCCTATGCGGCGAGCAAATCCGGGCTGGAGGCGCTCGTGCAGGTCTATGCGCGCGAGATGGAGAAAACGCCTGTGCGGATAAATCTGGTCAATCCGGGCATCGTCCGCACGCGGATGCGCGCGACCGCCATTCCGGGCGAGGATCCCCTCACCCTGCCGCCGCCCGAAGCGATCACGGACACGTTCGTCGAACTGGCCCTGCCCGACTGCCTGCGGAACGGCGAGATCGTCAAAGCCCAGAACTGATCCGGCCGGGTCAGTCCTTCCTGTTTGCCGGGCGCCGGCGCACCGCCGGTTTCTTCTTCGCCAGCTTGGATACTTTTTTCGGTTTCTTGCCCGCATAGGGGTTGGCGCCCTTACGGGCCTCGAGGCGGATAGGCACGCCTTCGAGACCGAAAGCCTCGCGCAGTGCATTCTCCACATAGCGCAGATAGGAAGCCGGCAAGTCATGCGGCTTGTTCGCAAAGAGTGCGAATGTCGGGGGACGAGCCTTCACTTGGGTGATATAGCGGAGCTGGATCCGGCGGCCACCGGGCGCGGGCGGTGGATGGCTGTCGACGAGCGCTGCCAGCCAGCGATTGAGCCTGCCCGTTGAGAGCCGCGTGTTCCAGATTTCGTGAGCACGCACCACTTCGGGCATGAGCCTGTCGAGCTGGCGCCCTGTCCGGGCGGAAACGGGCACCACGCGCAATCCCTTGATCTGCGGCAACGAACGGGCGAGCCGATCGCGAATCTCCTTGAGAGTCTTTTGTCGCTCGTCGATCAGATCCCACTTGTTGAGCACCAGCACGAGCGCCCGCCCCTCATCAACCACGTGACGCGCGATCGTCAGATCCTGTTTCTCCAGCCCCGCAGTCGCGTCGATCACCAGCATGACCAGCTCTGCCAGACGGATGGCGCGCAGCGCCTCGGTGGCCGACGCCTTTTCAAGTTCGGCCTCGATGCGGCTCTTGCGCCGCAAGCCTGCCGTATCCACGAGCCGCACGGCACGCCCCTGCCACTCCCAGTCAAGCGGGATGGCATCCCGCGTGACACCGGGCTCCGGGCCGGTCAGCAGACGTTCTTCCCCGATCAGGCGATTGGCCAGGGTCGATTTGCCGACATTGGGCCGGCCGACGATCGCCAGTCGAAGTGGGCCACTGTCGGCAGCCGCTTCGTCATCATCCGCCGCTTCGTCAGCCGGGGCGGCCGCGAAATAAGGCTCCAGCACCTCGAACAGCTCGCCCAGCCCCAGCCCGTGCTCGGCCGACAGCGGGATCGGATCCCCAAGGCCGAGCGCCAGGGCCTCCTCGGCGCCGGCGCGGGCGCTCCTGGATTCGCATTTGTTGGCCACCAGGATGACGGGCGTACCGATGCGGCGGAGCGCATTAGCGAAGTGCCGGTCCAGCGGCAAGAGCCCCGCCCGCGAATCAACAAGGAACAGCACCACGTCGGCCTCAGCCACGACGGCTTCGGTGAACTGGCGCATGCGCCCTTCGAGCGTCCCGGCCGACACATCCTCGAGACCCGCCGTGTCGATCGCCAGAAACGACCGGTCACCCAGCCTGGCCTCGGCCGCCTGCCAGTCCCGCGTTACGCCCGGCACGTCGTTGACGATCGCGAGATGGCGACCGGCAAGGCGGTTGAAGAGCGTTGATTTGCCGACATTGGGCCGGCCGACGATCGCGACCCGGAGCATGGCGCCCTACCGGAAGGCCATCAGCGTGGCGTCGTCGGTGAGAACGTAGAGCGTATCACCCGCAACCACCGGGCTCACGTGAATGGGCTCACCCACCTTGACGGAACCGAGGAACTGTCCCGTATAGGGGGAAACGGCCCCGATATAGCCGTGGGAGCTGACGACAAGGGCCCGGTCCCCCGCGATGACAGGCCCTGACCAGACAACCAGCTTTTCCCGTTCTTCGGTATCCTCGAAGCGACGCAATTGCGTGATCCAGCGAATCTCGCCGCTTTCGCGATGGATGCAGACGATCTCCATGCTGTTGGTCAGCACGTAAACGAAATTACCGGCGACCCAGGGCATGTGGGTCCCCCCCACACTTTGCTCCCAGACGCGCCGCCCGGTCTGCAGATTCAACGCGACCATGCGCCCGCTATGGCTGACCGCGAAGACCAGGTTATCGTCAATCACCGGCGCCCCACTGATATCGGCGATGGTGGCCAGCGGGTCCGCCTGGCTGATGGAGACCACCGTATCCGACCAGAGGGTACGGCCGTTGGCCCGACGGATCGCGTAGACCTCGCCGGAGGCGTAGGCCGCGATCACGACATCAGGGGCAATCGCCGGTTCCGCGCTGCCGAGAATGCCGGAGGCTTCCTCCAGGCCCGCATGTGTCCACAACCGCTCGCCGGTCGCCGTGGAAATGGCATGGAGACGGCTGTCCACCGTCGTGATGTACACCCGGTCCCCGTCGACCGAAGGCGAGGCCCGCATGGGGGCGGACAGCTTGCGCCGCCAAATGATTTTTCCTGTTCTGGCATCAAGCGCGTAAGCGACGGCAAATCCCGTGGTCACGAAGACTCGACCTTCGCCATAGGCAATTCCGGCCGACGAGACGCTGTCCTCGCTGACATCATCAGCCAGGCTGATCCGCCAGTAGAGATCGCCGGTGCGGGCATCCAGGGCACTGACCCGGGCCCGTGCGTCCATGGTGAAGACCACCTCGTCCACGACAAGGGGCTGCGGCAGCAGCGGGGCCTCGTCGTCCCGGCCGGCACCGATATCGGTCGACCAGGCCTCGGTCAGCGTCGCGCTCAATGCCAGATGATGAGGCGCATGACCGGGTTCAGCGCCGACCTGGGTCCAATCGCGATTGACCACCGGACGCGGCAAACGCACCGGCACACTCGCGAGGGACGGGCTCGGGGCAAGCCCGTCCTCGCCCTGGAGGACCGGGACGCGCTCCCCCGGCAGCCGGTCGTCCGGCGTATCCATGAAAAAGCCGCAGGCCGAGAGGGCGGCCAGGCAAAGCGCCGCGGACGCGCCGGCGCTGGCCCGACCCCAGCGGGGGGGGCCATGTTTTTCCTTTTTCAAACCCTTTGCCTTCACTCGGACCATCTGGTTGTTGGGGTTCCCGGTATTTCGTCGCGCCGTCGCGGCGCGTCGCGGAAACGTCTATTGCCCGATCATATCCACCATCTCAGCGACCCGCGCACGCAGGGGGCCGGGCGCCGTCGGATCGGCGGCAATCTGCGAGAAAAGATCGCGCGCCGCCACCCCGTCTCCCTGCTTCAGGGCCAGCAGGGCCTGCAGTTCCCGGGCGGAGTGCCGCCACGGGCCATCGTCCTGGGCGAGAGCCGTCAGGCCCGGCTCCAGTTCGGCCGGTGGCGTTTGGTCGAAGGCCGCGTAAAGGGCGAGCAGGCGCGCGAGATCGCGGTAGAGCGGCGGAATGTCCGAGCTTTCCGCGAGCGCGCGGTAATGCGCGGCCGCAGCCCCGAGATCGCCCGATTCCACCAGGATCGCCCCTTCGCGCAGCCGCGCCAGCAGCGCCACGCCGTCGTGATCCGTGCCGTCGCCAATCCGGCCCAGCCGTGCCATCGCCTCATCGTGGAGGCCCAGGCCCTGCTGTTCAGCCGCCTCGGCCAGCTCGCGCGTCTGCTCGGAGCGGACCGACTGCCGATAGCTGTTCCACCCCACGCCGATTGCCGTCCCGAGCACGACGGCCACGACGATCATGATCAACTGTCGGCCGTAACGGGCCCACAGGCTGGCGTATCTTTCGCGCCGGAGGTCTTCTTCAACCTCCTGAAATATATCAGACATTTCGGCTCCCCGCCCCGTGAGAGGCGGGCTACATTAGCCCCCCAGCCGGGCGAGTGCAAACGTCATCGGGGCGCCGTCGGGCCGGGACAAGACAAGACAAGCCAGGACAGGACAAGCCAGGACGGCGCAGGACAGGACAGGCCCCGACCAGCCCGAAGGCTCCTTGTGCATGGACGGGCCCGGCAAATTACGGAACAATGACGCCCCGTCCACAAACTGGGGAGCATGCCCCGCCCCATGGGAACCCTTCATCACTTCAGCCGCCCGCGGGCGGCCAGCCAACCGGCATCCGGCGCAACCGGCCGGCGACCCGCCCGGGTCAGCTTCAATCGCCAGGAACTCGGACAGATCCTGAACGTCTACAGCCGCAACGTCATGCGCGGCGAGTGGAAGGATTACGCCATCGACCACGGCGATTCGATGGCACTCTTCAGCATCTTCAATGGCCAGCACAACCATCCGGTCTTTGCCGTGGCCAAGCTGGGGGGCAAATCAAAGCGGCGAGGCTTTGCCGTCTACGCCGGAAGCAAGAAGCTGCGCCAGGGGGCGGAATTGGCCGATGTGCTGAGTGTGTTCGACCGCAAGCTCAAGCTGGTCGTCTCGCGCCAGGGCTAAAGCCCCTTCGCCGCCACCCCTGTCTTATTCCCACTCGATCGTGCCGGGCGGTTTCGAGGTCACGTCATAGACGACGCGGTTGATCCCGCGCACCTCGTTAATGATGCGTGTGGAGGTTTCCTGCAGAAACTCATGGGAAAAGGCGAAGGAATCCGCCGTCATGCCGTCCAGCGATGTCACAGCCCGGAGCGCGCAGACATAGTCATAGGACCGCTCATCCCCCATGACCCCCACGCTGCGAACCGGCAACAGAACGGCGAAAGCCTGCCAGATGGAATCGTAGAGCCCGTGATTGCGGATCTGGTCCAGATAGACGGTATCGGCCTTTTGCAAAATCCGGATCTTTTCGCGCGACACCTCGCCCGGAATCCGGATCGCGAGCCCGGGCCCCGGGAACGGATGACGGCCGATCAGGCTTTCCGGCAGACCCAGAACCCGCCCCAACTCGCGCACCTCGTCCTTGAAGAGCTCGCGCAGCGGTTCGACCAGCGCCATGCGCATGCGCTCCGGCAGCCCGCCCACGTTGTGGTGCGACTTGATCGTCACACTTGGTCCGCCGGTGGGCGAGACACTTTCGATAACGTCCGGGTAAAGCGTGCCCTGGGCGAGGAAATCGACCTGCCCGAGCTTGTGCGCCTCTTCATCGAAGATATCGATGAAGGTGGCGCCGATGATCTTGCGCTTTTCCTCGGGGTCACTCACCCCTTCCAGCTTGTTGAGGAAGATTTCGGACGCGTCCCGGTGAATCAGCGGGATATTGTAGTGGCGACCAAACAGCGAAACGACCTCTTCCGCCTCGTTCTGGCGTAACAGGCCGTGATCGATGAACACGCAGGTCAACTGGTCGCCGATCGCCTCGTGAATGAGGATGGCCGCCACGGACGAATCGACTCCGCCCGACAGGCCGCAGATGACATGCCCGTCGCCCACCCGGGAGCGGATTTCGTCGATCGCCCGGTCCCGGAACGCCGCCATCGTCCAGTCGCCCCGACACCCCGCGACCCGGTGGGTGAAATTCTCGAGAAGCTCTGCCCCCTGCGGGGTATGCACGACTTCGGGATGAAACTGCACCCCGTAATACCGCCGCTCGTCATCGGCGATGGCCGCGAACGGCGCGCCGTCGCTCGTGGCCACGGGACGAAAACCCGGCGGCAGGTCGATGACCCTGTCCCCGTGACTCATCCAGACCTGCGCGCGGTCGCCCTTTCGCCACAGCCCCTCAAAAAGCCGGCAGCCGTCCACGACATCGATATAGGCGCGGCCGAATTCACGGTGATCCGAGTTGGCCACCCTCCCCCCGAGCTGATCGCACATCGTCTGCTCGCCGTAGCAGATGCCGAGAACAGGTACGCCAAGGCTGAAAACGATTTCCGGCGCGCGGGGCGTGCCGATCTGGGTAACCGACGCCGGCCCGCCCGAGAGAATAATCGCGCGCGGGCTCAACGCCCGGATGCGCGCGTCATCGGCATTGAAGGGCAGGACCTCGGAATAGACGCCGCTTTCACGCACCCGCCGGGCGATCAGCTGCGTCACCTGCGAGCCAAAATCCAGAATGAGAACGAGATCCGTGGTCAAGACGGCAAATCCTTACCTGATGTCATGGGAGAGCGCTCGGGCCTAGAGGTCAAGGGCCAGCGGGCCGCCGGGCACCAGCACATCACGGACGTCGCGCCAGCCATAGGCTACTTCATGGAGATGGGTGTTCCAGCGGTATTCGTGGCGTTCGCCGACGAGCTTGCCCCCCATCGCTTCGTAGAAGTATCGCGCGTGGTTCTGTCCGAGCACCCAGACAATAGCGCTACTGATATCCTGCTTCACCATATGGCGAAATGTTTCGGCCAGCAGCATCCGGCCGAGTCCATGACCCTGGAAATCGGGCAGCAGATAAAGCGTGTAGATCTCGCCCCGGAATTTGAGGGGCCAACTGCGCGCCCGGCCGGCGTTGATGAAGCCGACGACTTCCTCGTCCGATTCCGCCACTTCGACGATGTTCAGGCCGCCCAGCCGGTCCATCGTCTTGCGCCAGTAGCCTTCCTGCCGGTCGGGAGACAGGCCGAGCAGCACCTCGTCAGGGAGGAGGCCCGCATAGGCCGTGCGCCAGCTTTCAACGAAAACCTGCGCAATCGTGTGCACGTCTGAGTGATCTGCCGGGCGGACACCTAGCATCGCGAGATTCCCGTCGGGTCCGGCGCCGGCCGCGCACGCGCGCCCGCATCTCCCGCCACCCTGGCACGCAGGGGCGTCCTAGAAATCGGGACGGTAATTCGGCGTTTCCCGGGTGATGGCAACGTCGTGAACATGGCTTTCCCTCAGACCGGAGGATGTCACGCGGACAAACTTAGCACGTTTTGCCATTTCTTCGATCGTCGGCGCGCCAATATATCCCATGGCGGCGCGCAGCCCGCCCACCAGCTGATGCACGACCTGCCCGGCCGGGCCCTTGTAGGGCACGCGGCCCTCGACCCCCTCGGGCACCAGCTTCATCCGGTCCGAAACCTCTTCCTGAAAATACCGGTCGGCCGATCCGCGCGCCATCGCCCCGATCGAGCCCATGCCCCGATAGGTCTTGTACGACCGCCCCTGATAAAGAATGACGTCGCCAGGGCTTTCGTCCGTGCCTGCGAGGAGCGAACCGACCATCACGCAATTCGCGCCGGCCGCCAGGGCCTTGGCCACGTCGCCGGAATATTTGATCCCGCCATCCCCGATGAGCGGCACACCCGCCCGGCGCGTCACACTGGCCACGTCGCTGATCGCCGTCAGTTGCGGCACGCCGACACCCGCCACGACCCGCGTCGTGCAAATGGATCCCGGCCCGATACCCACCTTCACGGCATCCGCCCCGGCGTCGATCAGCGCCTGCGCACCCTCGGCCGTCGCGACATTGCCGGCAATGACCTGGATGTAATTGGATATCTGCTTGATCCGGCGAATGGCCTCGATGACGCCGGCGGAATGGCCGTGGGCCGTATCCACGACAATGGCGTCCGCGCCCGCCTCGACCAGCGCCTCGGCGCGTGCCAGGCCGTCAGGCCCGACCCCCGTTGCGGCGGCGACGCGCAGCCGGCCCTTTTCGTCCTTGCAGGCATTGGGAAAGGTTCGCGCTTTCTCGATATCCTTGACCGTGATCAGACCGATGCAGCGATAGGCGCCGTCCACCACCAGGAGCTTTTCGATCCGGTGCTGGTGTAAAATCCGTTTGGCCTCGTCCAAAGTCACGCTTTCCGGCGCGGTGATCAGCCCCTCGCGGGTCATGAATTCGGCGATCGGCTTGCGGGTTTCGGTCGCGAAGCGCACGTCCCGGTTCGTCAGAATGCCGATCAGCTTGCCGGTATCGCGCTCGACCACCGGGATTCCGGAGATCCGGTTGACATCCATGACCTGCAGGGCCTCGGCCAGGGACTGGTCCGGATTCATGGTCACCGGGTTGACCACCATTCCCGCCTCGAATTTCTTGACGGCGCGGACCTCGTTGGCCTGCAGATCGATATCGAGGTTCTTGTGAATGACGCCGATGCCGCCCGCCTGGGCCATGGCGATCGCCAGGGGGCCTTCGGTTACGGTATCCATGGCGGCCGACACAAAGGGGATGCCCAGCTCGATCGTGCGGGTCAGCCGGGCCCGGGTGTCGGCCTGGTGCGGCAGGATGGCGGATTCGGAGGGCACGAGCGAGACGTCGTCGAAAGTCAGCGCTTCGCGAATTTCCATATCTGGTCTGGTCCACCCGTGAAATTGGCCGGCATCATACACGAGACGATTGGGAATCCAAGTGCCTGGGTAAAGATTGCGGTTGCCGGAAAAAGCGCGGGAAATTGCGGTTTTCAGCGGGCGGGGCCGACCGGGCGAAAGTCCTGCGCCACGACGTAGGTCTCGGGCGATTCCTGGCGGCTTGCCGGCGGCTTGGCGTGGCGCACGACGGCAAAGCGTTCCTTGAGGCGATCGAGCAATTCACCCTGGGCGCCCCCCTGAAAGACCTTCGCGACGAAGGTCCCGCCGGGCGCGAGCAGTTCCTCTGCCGCCGCCAGGCCCGCCTCGCAGAGCCGCACGATCCTCAGGTGATCGGTCGGCGCATGGCCGGTCGTGGCCGGGGCCATGTCGCTCAGGACGACATCGGCCGGCCCGCCCAAAAGGTCCCGGCAGGCGGCGAGTCCTGCCTCGCTCTCGATGTCCGCCGTCACGACCTCGACCCCCGGGATGGGATCCATGGGCAGGATATCGATCGCGACCACCCAGCCGCCGGGCCCGACTTTTTCGGCCGCCACCTGACTCCAGCCCCCGGGAGCCGCGCCGAGGTCGAGGACGCGGGCGTCCCGGCGCAGAAAATGAAAGCGCTTATCGAGCTGGAGGAGCTTGAAGGCGGCCCGGGACCGGTAGCCGGTGGCCCGGGCTTCCTGCACGTAGGGATCATTCAGATGGCGGTGCAGCCACCGCGTGCTCGACGCCTTGCGCCCCTTTGCGCGATGGACGCGAACAGCCTTGGTCCGGCGTCCCGAGCCTCCACCGCCCTTGCGTTGCGCCATGGTCAGGAAAGACGGGGCCGGGCGCGCCGGCCGGCAAAGAGCCCGAGCAGGATCCCGTCCCGGACGCCGCGATCCGCCACCGTCAGCGAGCCCACCGGCACCCGGTCGCAGATGCCGGCCAGCACGGCGCATCCCGGCACGACGAGATCGGCGCGCGCCTCCCCGATACACGGGTGGGAGCCGCGATCGTCGTTCGACATGCGGCCAAGCATTTCCGCCACTTCATGCACGGTCTCGAAATCGATGGTGGCGCCGTCGACCCGCCGGCGATCATATCGGCCGAGGCAGAGGTGAACGCCGGCCACGGTCGTCACCGTGCCCGAGGTGCCGAGCAGGTCAACCTCGCGGTCGGCCACGCGCCGCCCGATCTGATGCCTTGCGTCGAAATCCGAGAGCGCGTCAAAAATTTCGCGGCGGATTTTCTGGTAGGTATCGGGGCATATCGCCGCCCCGCCGAACCGGTCGGACAAGGTCACCACGCCATGGGGCAGTGAGACGGAATCCCGCAGCCGGGGCGTACCGTCGCGGCCGGTTTCGATCCAGAGGATTTCCGTGCTGCCGCCGCCAATGTCAAATACCACGGCAGCGGGCTTTTCCGGCTTCAGCAGCGGCGCGCAGCCCGCCAGCGCCAGGCCTGCTTCCTCTTCCGGCGAGATGACCTCCAGCGCCAGCCCGGTCTCCGCCTCGACCCGGCTCAGGAATTCGGCCCCGTTCGTGGCCCGCCGGCAGGCCTCGGTCGCCACGGTGCGGGCGCGGGAGATATTGCGGCGCGCCATCCGGCCGGCACACTGGCGAAGCGCGTCGATGGTGCGCTCCATCGCATCGTCCGACAGCCGGCCGGTTGCCGCCAGCCCCTCGCCCAGCCGGACGATGCGGGAAAACGCGTCCACGACCTTGAAGCCACTCCCCGTGGCCCGGGCCATCATCAGCCGACAGTTATTGGTGCCGAGATCGAGTGCGGCACAGAGACGGTCCCTGCCGGCTCTGCCCCCGGCGGCCCTCGTCCCCTCCTCGTCCCGCGCCCTGTGCTCCACGATGATCCTCGTCCGCCCGGTCCCCTGATATCATGCGAGACAATCTGACTCGTGCCTTGATTTCAGCGGTTTATCCGATTCTCTATGCTGCCCGGCGGTTCCCGGCAGGTCAAGCGCGCATGCAACTCGCGGCCCCGCTCGAAGCCGTGCCGTGCAGGGCCAAAGCAGCTTTAAGTGCATGCGGCCCTGTGCTAGACGAGGCTGGCGCCCTGCTGGGGGATAGTTTAGCGGTAGAACTCTCGGCTCTGACCCGAGCAGCCCTGGTTCGAATCCAGGTCCCCCAGCCATCACCGATTTTCCGGAAAATACCTGGATCGCACCGCCCACGACAGCCGTCGGCGGGGCCGGTCACCATGCCGTGAAGCGAACCCCGATCGGGGTCGACGGCACCGCGCGATAGTGGCATTAAGTTGGGCCCGCTGCCCCGCGCGGCGCCCCATCCCGAAAAGGAGAGACCCATGAGCCAGAGCCCGGCCCCCCGCAAGGAACAGGTTCGCGAGGATTGGGCAAAACGGGGAAGCTATTGGGACGAATGGGCGGACCAGATGGGCGAGCAGTCCGATATCTTCAATCTGCCTTTCGTCGAGATTGCCGATATCCGCCCCGGTCAAAGAACCCTGGACCTCGCCTCGGGCGCGGGCGAGCCGGCCCTGACGATCGCCAAAAAGGTCGGCCCCTCGGGGCATGTGACGGCAACCGATCTGGTGGACGAGATGCTTGCCGGTATTCGCCGCCGGGCGGCCGATCGCAAACTCACCAATCTCGATTTCCGTCTCGCGGACATGGAAAACCTGCCTTTCGAGGATGAAAGCTTCGATCGCGTCACATGCCGTTTCGGCATCATGTTCAGCAGCGACATTTCCCGCACATTCGCCGAGGCCTTTCGCGTGCTCAAGCCGGGCGGACGGGCGGCCTATATGGTCTGGGGCCCGCTGACCGACAATACGGTGATCGCCGAGACCACGGCCGTCGCCGAAAAGGAACTCGGCTTCTGGCCCTGGAACGACGACATCAACCCCTTTCGTTTTCCCGAGGCCGGCATACTGGGCCCGGAAATGGCGAAGGCCGGTTTCACCGGGGTCCGCGAGGAGGATATCATCGTAAATCTTCGCCGGCCGCTGGATGGCAGGCCCTTCTGGCAGGCGCAGATCGATATGGGGGTGGGGCCCCATCTCGACACGCGGGATCCGGCCGTCCGCGAGCGGATCAATCAGGCGGTCGAGGCCGCCCTCGAAAAATATATCGAGGATGATTTCCACGTCTTCAAAAGCCATGTCCGCGTGGTGGTCGGCGATAAACCGGCCTGATCCGCCCGCCTGGTCCGCCCGCAAATGGCCGGAGTTGTATATCGGACCGATATAGTATATATATCGGTCCGATACACATAACTGGAATACGGACCCCCCGGCCATGGATGTAAAAAGCGCCTGTCTCGGCGTGCTCGCCTGCGGCGACGCCACGGGCTACGAAATCCGCAAACAGTTCGAGGAAGGCCCGTTCGGCCATTTCTTCCATGCCGGATTCGGCTCGATCTACCCGGCTCTCAACCGGCTGCAGACCGAAGGGCTCGTTTCCTGCATGTCGCTTACCCAGGACCGGCGGCCGGACAAGAAGATTTATACGATCACGGCCAAGGGCGAGCGCACGCTGCAGAACGTGCTGATGGAAGCGCCTGATATCGACAAGGTCCGCTCCGATTTCATGTTCATTGTCTTTTTCGGTGAAAGACTGCCGGCCGACTGGCTGGAAAAGGTCATCGACCAGCGCATCGCCTGGTATCGCGGGGTTCTCGATACGATGTGCCAGGATACGGAGCACCATGCGACACCGGGGCAGAAATTCGCCCATGGCTTTGGCGTCGAGATTTACCGCACCGCGGCCGATTACCTGGAAAATCACAAAGCAGAGCTGATCACCGCCGCGCGCAAGGATTCCGCCGCCTGAATTCCTTTGCCTGTGGTCTTTTGTACTACGGTCCATCAAGTCTGGAATGTCATGACATCCTCCTCTCCCCTTAAGCGACTGTCCGCACGTCTGAAAGGCAAAAGCTCCTTCATCATCTCGCTGAGCTTCGCTGCCCTGGTCGGGCTGTGGCTGCTGTCCGGTCAGATCGGTGGCGGGCCGGATCACGGCGGCAGCGGCGGGGCGGCGCCAGCCGAGGATGCCCCGGCCGAGACAGCCGCCCTCCCCACAGTGCGCGTCAAGATGCTGACGGCAGAGCCGCGCGCGACGGCGCTGACTGTCACGGGACGGACCAACGCGTCACGCCGCGTGCGCATCCGGGCCGAAACGCCGGGCCGGGTGGACGAAATCGGCGCAACCGAGGGCACTCGTCTGTCCGAAGGCGATCTTATCGTTCAACTCGCGCCCGACGACCGCCTCGCCCAACTCGCAGAGGCCAGGGCGCTCCTGCAACAACGCCAACTCGAATACAATGCTGCCGTCGAGCTTGAGAAAAAGGGTTTCAGGTCATCGACCAAGCTGGCAGAGAACCGGGCGGCCCTGGATTCAGCGCGGGCGTATCTCGAGAGAATCGAGATCGACATCGACAAGACCGAGGTGACGGCGCCATTTGCCGGCATCCTCAACGAACGCTTTGTCGAGCGCGGTGATTACCTCAAGGTCGGCGACAATATTGCCGAACTCGTGGACCTTGATCCGTTGAAAGTCGTGGGCGCCGTCTCTGAACGCCATATCCAGGACCTCGAGCCGGGCGATCCGGCAAGTGCGCGCCTGGTCGACGGACGGATTGTGAGGGGGCAGATCAGCTTCGTCTCCGCCGTCGCCGATCCGGCTACGCGCACCTTCCGGATCGAACTGGAAGTACCGAACCCCGAGGGCGACATTCGCGACGGTGTCACAGCCGAACTCAATCTTCCCGTCGCTCGCTCGCTGGCGCATTTCGTGAGCCCCGCCGCCCTGACCCTTTCGAACGAGGGCGAAGTCGGGATCAAGACCGTGCGCGACGATAATACCGTTGAATTTTATCCGGTCACGATCATCGCCGACGAGCGCGACGGCGCCTGGGTGACCGGCCTGCCCGACAAGGCGCGTGTCATCGTGGTCGGACAGGAGTTCGTGCGTGAAGGCAGCCGGGTGGACCCCGTCAGTGTGGACAAGGACGACGTCTCGTGAATGCCATCATAGACGCCGCCCTCAGTCATTCGCGGACGGTTCTCGCCAGTCTGGTCGCGATTCTCGTTACAGGGCTCTATACCTACATCACTATTCCCAAGGAATCGGCGCCCGATATTCCGATTCCGGTCATGTATGTCTCCGCAACGCTCGAGGGAATTTCTCCGGACGATGCCGAGCGTCTCCTCATCCGCCCGCTGGAGGAGGAGATGCAAAGCATCGAGGGCGTCAAGGAGATGCGCAGCACCGGCTATGAAGGGGGCGCCTATGTGGTGCTCGAGTTCGAGGCCGGCTTCAACGCCGACACGGCGCTCACGGATGTCCGCGAAGCGGTCGACGACGCGAAACCCGATCTGCCCGAGGACGCGGACGAGCCAACGGTTCACGAAATCAATTTCAGCCTGTTCCCCGTTATCGTCATAACCCTCGCCGGCGAGGTGCCGGAACGAACGCTTGTACGTATCGCCCGCAGCCTGCGCGATGACCTCAAGGCCCTGCCGCCGGTTCTGGAGGCCAAGATCCAGGGACAGCGCGAGGAACAGGCTGAGATCATCATCGATCCGCTGACGGTTGAGAGTTACGGGCTTTCGGCCGACGAGGTTGCGAGCAGTATCTCCCGCTCGAACCGGCTGGTGGCGGCCGGCGCGCTCGACACCGGCCACGGGCGCTTCTCCATCAAGGTCCCGGGACTGTTCGAATCGGTCGAGGACATCGTCGATCTGCCGGTCAAGGTCAACGACGATACGGTGATCACGCTGGAAGAAATCGCAACCGGCCGGCGCGGCTACAAGGACCGTATCAGTTATGCACGCCTGAACGGCGAGCCGGCGGTCGCACTGGAAGTCTCCAAGCGGGCGGGCGAGAATGTCATCGAAACGATCCGGCAGGTGCGCGACGTGGTGGACTCTCGCCGGCAGTTCTGGCCGGAGGGGCTGACCGTCACCTTCACGCAGGACAGGTCCGAAGACATCTACCAGATGCTTTCCGACCTCCAGAACAACGTTATCGCGGCCGTCGTCCTGGTGATGATCGTGGTCGTGGCCGCCCTCGGCCTGCGCGCCGGCGCGCTGGTCGGCGTCGCCATTCCGGGCTCCTTCCTCACCGGACTCCTTGTTCTCAGCATGCTGGGTCTTACCCTCAACATGGTCGTGCTGTTCAGCCTGATTCTGGCGGTCGGCATGTTGGTCGACGGGGCGATCATCGTCACCGAATTCGCCGACCGGCGCATGACGGAAGGAGTCGGGCGCCGGGAGGCCTACCGGGAAGCGGCCAAGCGGATGGCCTGGCCGGTCCTGACGTCCACGGCGACGACGCTCTGCGCCTTCCTGCCACTGCTGTTCTGGCCCGGTGTCGTGGGTGAGTTCATGAAATTCCTCCCGATCACGCTCGTCGCCACGCTTGCCGCCTCGTTGCTCATGGCGTTGATCTTCGTGCCGACACTCGGCGCTTACATTGACCGGCCGAGCGGCACCGCTGACCCCGCCACCGTCGCCGTCCTCGAACCCGGATCAACGGAGAAGCTCTATACCCTCCCCGGCTTCACCGGCAGGTATATCCGCCTCCTGCGCCGCGCGCTCCTCCATCCGGGCAAGGTCCTGGCCGGCACGCTTGCCCTCCTCTTCCTGGTGCAAGCCGCCTATGCGGTTTCCGGTGCGGGCATAGAATTTTTTCCCGATGTCGAGCCTGAGCGCGCGACGGTGGAAATACACGCTCGCGGCAACCTGTCTGTGGCCGAGAAGGATGCCCTGGTGCGACAGGTGGAAGCCCGTGTGCTGCGGTTGGATGCCCGGTATGGCGAGATGGACTCGGTCTATGCCCGCTCGGGCGAGCAGCAATCCGTCGAGGACCGCGCGGAGGATGTGATCGGCTCCATCCAGATCGAGTTCGGCGACTGGAGTGACCGTCGCCCGGCCAGGCAGATCATGGACGACATTGTTGCTTCAACGGCCGATCTTGCGGGGATCAGGGTCGAAGTCCGCGAGGAGGAACAGGGCCCTCCGGTCGGCAAGCCGGTCCAGATCGAGCTCTCCTCGATCGACCCTGCCCTTCTGCCTGATGCGGTCGAGCGGGTCCGCTCCGCACTTCTTCAACTAGGAGGTTTTCGCGACATCGAGGATAACCGGCCCATTCCCGGGATCGAATGGAAGCTTGAAGTGGACCGGCCGCAGGCCGCGAAATTCGGCGCCGACGTCTCGGCCGTGGGAAGCGCCATCAAGCTCGTGACCAAGGGCCTCAAGGTGGGCGAATACCGCCCGGACGACACCGATGACGAAATCGACATCGTCGTGCGCTACCCCGAGGACTACCGCAATCTGGACAAGATCGACGATGTGCGGGTCCAGACCGACTCGGGGCTGATCCCCATCAGCAATTTCGTTCAGCGCGTGCCCGATGCGAAGACCGGCACAATCCGGCGCGTGGACGGCGACCGGGTCATGACGGTGAAGGCCGAACTGGCGGAGGGTGTCCTTGCCGATACCAAGGTGCGGGAGCTTCAGAACTGGTTCTCGAGCGCCGACTGGGACCCGCGGGTCAAGGTCGCGTTCAAGGGCGAGGACGAGGAGCAGCGCGCCGCGACCGAGTTTCTCTCGCGCGCCTTTCTGGTTACCCTGGGTCTGATGGCGATCATTCTCGTCACTCAGTTCAACAGCTTCTACAGCGCGTTCCTGATCCTCTCGGCCATCATTATGTCCACGCTTGGGGTTATGGTCGGCCTGCTCATTATTCATCAGCCCTTCGGTATCGTCATGTCGGGCATCGGTGTCATCGCGCTGGCCGGCATCGTCGTCAACAACAACATCGTCCTGATCGATACCTATGACCGTCTGGTCGTGGAAGAAAAAAACCCGCTCGATGCCATTGTGCGAACGGGGGCGCAGCGCCTTCGTCCGGTACTGCTGACATCTGTCACCACGGCGCTTGGCCTGCTGCCGATGGTGCTGAGCACCAATATCAACCTGATCACGCGCGAAATTGAAGTAGGCGGCCCATCGACGCAATGGTGGGTGCAACTCTCCACCGCCATCGTCTCAGGGCTGCTTTTCGCCACGGTGCTGACCTTGTTCGTCACACCATGCGCGCTGATGGTGCGTCACAATTTCCGCAACTGGCTGACCAGGCGGCGGCGAAGATCCGAGGCGGCCCGGGCGGCAGTCTAGACAGGTGACGGTCTGGGCAGGTGACGGTCTGGGCAGGCGGGGCCGCGAGGGCCGGCCGCCGGTGCCGCGCCGCCTTTACAGTTCCTTAAGCCCTGGATGGGATATTCCGCCCCGGAGACCCTCATTCGATGATGGCCGAGTTTCTGCATGACCGCGCGCAGCTTTCGCTTTCGTCTCGACGACCTGATCTTTCATGCGTCCAGACCCGCCGATATACCGAATTTATGCGTGAATGTCTGCGCCGGCTACATTCCCTTCACCGCTGAATCCCGCGAGGCGCGCCGTGAGATCCATAAATTTCTGTCGGCCACCGACGGCACCCGTCCGGGCACGCTGACCCTCGGGCGCAACAATCACGAACTCGTCCTTTCAGGGAGCGCGCCGGTCGAACGCGACGCGGCGGAGATCCGGGTCGTTACCCTGGCTCTTGAGGTCGCGTTCCGCCAATTGGCGTATTTGTCGCGACTTCGGCCGTTTTTGGCAAAATCTCCCCACCCCTCAAGCTTCCTCTCGAACTCCGCCTAGCGCTCCGGTACGCTACCGGCGCCATGGCCCGAATTTCTTCTCTGTGCGTGTATTGCGGATCCGCCGGCGAGTCCGCGCCCCTCTATCGCGCCATGGCCGAAACTCTCGGCCGCATACTGGCCGCACACAAGGTCCGTCTGGTTTATGGCGGCGGCGGCATCGGCCTGATGGGCGCGCTGGCACGGAGCGCTCGGGCCCACGGCGGTGAGGTCACCGGGATCATTCCGGGATTTCTGGTCGTCCCCGAGGTGGGCGGCACACCCGGCGGCGACATGATCGTCGTCGCGACCATGCATGAACGCAAACAGAAAATGGCGGAACTCGCCGATGCCTTCGCCATCCTGCCCGGATCGATCGGGACTCTTGACGAAGCCATCGAAATCATCACCTGGCGCCAGTTGGGGCTGCACGACAAGCCGATCCTCCTGGTCGATCAGGACGGCTACTGGCAACCGCTTCTTGCACAGATGCGGGTCTTTATCGAAAAAGGTTTTGCCAAGCCCTGGCTGTGGGAGCTGTTTCATGTCGTCCCCGGGGTCGAGGACGTGCTGCCCACCTTGGAAGCCCTGCCCCCACCGGTGCCGGGGCGGCGGGCGCTTGACCGGGGCTGAGGCGCTCGCCGCGGGCAGGCAGGCTTGCACTCCGCTTCCCGGATGATATTGTGCCGCCGCCGGGGACCTGCCGGACCTTCGATCCGGCCGGGACAGTGTCGGCCCCCCGATATAAAACCAAAAAGAGGTAGGAAAAATGGCAAAAATAAAGGTCGCCAATCCGGTTGTGGAACTCGATGGCGACGAGATGACCCGTATCATCTGGGAGATGATCCGTAACCGGCTGATCCTGCCCTATCTGGATATCGACCTGAAATATTACGACCTGGGCATCGAGCACCGCGACGAAACGGACGATCAGGTCACCGTGGACGCGGCCGAGGCCATCAAGAAATACGGCGTCGGAGTCAAATGCGCGACCATCACCCCGGACGAGGCCCGGGTCGAAGAATTCGGCCTCAAGAAAATGTGGCGCTCGCCCAACGGGACCATCCGGAACATCCTCGGCGGGACCGTCTTCCGCGAACCGATCGTCTGCAAAAATGTGCCGCGGATCGTCCCGAACTGGACCGAACCCATGATCATTGGCCGGCACGCGTTCGGCGACCAGTATCGCGCGACCGATTTCGTCGTTCCGGGCCCGGGCAAGCTTACGATCAGCTTTGTGCCCGAGGATGGCAGCGCGCCCATCGAGCACGAGGTTTATGACTTTCCCGGCGGCGGCGTCGCCATGGCGATGTATAACCTGGACGAGTCCATCCGGGGCTTCGCACGGGCCTGCTTCAACTACGGCCTGAATCGCGGCTACCCAGTCTACCTGTCGACCAAGAACACAATCCTCAAGGCCTATGACGGTCGCTTCAAGGACCTCTTCCAGGAAGTCTTCGAAAGCGAATTCAAGGACAGGTTCGAGGCGAAGAAGATAACCTACGAGCACAGGCTGATCGACGACATGGTGGCGGCCGCGCTCAAATGGTCGGGCGGCTTCGTATGGGCCTGCAAGAATTACGACGGCGACGTACAGTCCGACACGGTCGCGCAGGGTTTCGGCTCGCTCGGCCTGATGACATCGGTCCTTCTGACCCCGGACGGCAAGACGGTCGAGGCCGAAGCGGCGCACGGCACCGTCACCCGCCACTACCGCCAGCATCAACAGGGCAAGGCCACCTCCACGAACCCGATCGCCTCGATTTTCGCCTGGACCCGCGGTCTCAAGTACCGGGGCCAGTTTGACGAGACACCCGAGGTGACGGCATTCGCCGAGACGCTGGAAAAAGTTTGCGTCGATACGGTCGAATCCGGGTTCATGACCAAGGATCTGGCGCTTCTGATCGGTCCCGACCAGAAATGGCTCACCACCAACGAATTTCTCGCCAAGCTGGACGAGAATTTGCAAAAAGCAATGGCCTGACGCACTGGCCCGACGCACTGGCCCGACGTACTGGCCCGACGTACTGGCCCGAAACCAAAAAGGCGCCTCGCGAGGCGCCTTTTTTCCTGGCCGGAATCTCAGGCTTCAGGCTTTCGCGAGCGCGCCCTCGATCGCCGAGACCGCGGCCTCCAGCCTGTCCCCCCCAGGCCCGCCCGCCTGGGCCATGTCAGGCCGGCCGCCACCGCCCTTGCCGCCAAGCGCCTCGGCGCCGGCACGAACCAGATCGACGGCGCTGATTCTCGCGGTCAGATCGTCCGTCACCCCGACGACGAGAGAGGCCTTACCGTCATTGGCGGCCGCGACGGCAACCACGCCGCTGCCGATTTTTTTCTTGAGATCGTCCGCCAGTCCCTTGAGATCCTTGGGCGCCATGTCACGCACGATCCGGGGCGCAAAGGTGATATCGCCGACCTTGCGGACGGTTTCGCCGGGCTCCCCTCCGGCAGCGGCCTGGCCTGCGCCGGCCGTTCCACCGAGCGCAAGCGCGCGTCGCGCGTCGCTCAGTTCACGCTCCAGCTTGCGCCGTTCCTCGACAAGTGCGCCGACCCGCGATCCCAGCTCCTGGGGCCGTACCTTGAGTGCGCTCGCGGCCGCGCGGAGCTGGCTCTCCTCCTCGGCGACATGACGTTCGGCAGCCTCGCCGGTGAGCGCCTCGATCCGGCGAACGCCAGCCGAGACCGCACTTTCGCCCACGATCTTGAAGAGGCCGATATCGCCGGTCCGTCCAACATGGGTGCCGCCACAGAGTTCTGTGGAGAATTTGTCACGCGCATCGCCACCCATGGAAACGACCCGGACCTCGTCCCCGTATTTTTCACCGAAGAGTGCCAACGCCCCGGCTGAAACCGCTTCGTCCGGAGTCATGTAGCGGGTGGTGACATCGGCGTTTTTGCGAATCCGCGCGTTGACGGTCTGCTCCACCTCCGCCATCTGCTCGGCGGTCAGCGGCTTCGCGTGGCTGATATCGAAACGGAGCCGGTCCGGCGCCACGAGAGAACCTTTCTGCGTGACGTGACCGCCGACGACCCGGCGAAGCGCCTCGTGCAGCAGGTGGGTGGCGGAATGGGCAGCCCGCAGCTTGTCGCGCCGGGCCGATTCGATTGCAGCCCGCACCGTATCGCCGGCCGAGATGTTGCCACGGCTCATCACCCCGAGATGGACGTGAAGCCCGCCACCGTGTTTCCTGGTATCGCTGACCGAGAAGAGCGCGTCCCCCCGGGTCAGGATGCCGTGATCGCCCAACTGGCCACCGGATTCGGCGTAAAACGGGGTCTGGTTCAGAACGATCGCCCCCTCCTGGCCTTCGGCCAGACTGTCGACGAGAGTCCCGTCGCGCACCATTGCCACGACCTGGCCATCAGCCTCTTCCGCCTCGTACCCAAGAAACTCGCTTACACCCAGCCGGTCGGCCAGATCCAGCCAGACATCTTCCTCGACCGCTTCGCCCGAGCCCTGCCAGGCCGCGCGCGCTTCCGCCCGCTGGCGTGCCATTGCGGCCTCGAAGCCGGAGAGTTCAACGGTTTTCCCCTGGCCGCGGAGAATGTCCTGGGTCAGATCGAGCGGAAATCCGTAAGTGTCATAGAGACGGAAGGCGACGTCGCCCGGCAACGCGCCACCGGCCGGGATCTTCGCTTCTTCATCGTCGAGCAGGCGCAGGCCCCGGGCCAGCATGTCCTTGAAACGCTCCTCCTCGAGGCGCAGCGTTTCCGTCATCAGAGCCTCCGCCCGGCCGAGTTCCGGAAAGGCGCGCCCCATTTCGCCGATAAGCGCCGGCACCAGGCGCCAGATGAGAGGCTCCTTGCAGCCCAGCAAATGAGCGTGACGCATGGCCCGGCGCATGATCCGCCGCAACACATAGCCACGCCCGTCATTCGCCGGCAGCACACCATCGGCGATCAGAAAGCAACTGGCGCGAAGGTGGTCGGCAATGACACGATGGGAAACAGTCCTGTCCCCTTCGGACCGTACGCCCGAGACCTCAACCGAAGCCGAGATCAGGGCCTTAAACAGATCAGTGTCGTAATTGTCGTGAACACCCTGCAGCACGGCCGCGATGCGTTCCAGGCCCATACCGGTGTCAATCGACGGGTGGGGCAGGTCCACCCTCTCGTCCGGCCGTATCTGATCGTACTGCATGAAAACGAGATTCCAGATCTCGATGAAACGGTCCCCCGCCTCGTCCGGTGACCCCGGCGGCCCACCCGGAATATCCGGGCCGTGATCGTAGAATATCTCGGAGGACGGGCCACACGGTCCGGTGTCGCCCATCGCCCAGAAATTATCCGAAGTGGCGATGCGGACGATCCGGCTCTCCGGCAGGCCAGCGATTTTCTTCCAGAGATCGAAAGCGGCATCATCCTCGGCATAGACGGTAACCAGCAAGCGGCCCGGGTCTATTGCGAATTCCCGGGAAACCAGATCCCAGGCGAGCTCGATCGCCCGTTCCTTGAAATAATCCCCAAAGGAAAAATTGCCCAGCATCTCGAAAAACGTGTGGTGGCGCGCGGTATGGCCCACATTCTCGAGGTCATTGTGTTTGCCGCCGGCGCGGACGCATTTCTGCGAACTTGCCGCGCGCGCATAGTCCAGCGTTTCGCGGCCGGTGAACACATTCTTGAACTGAACCATCCCCGCATTGGTAAACAGAAGCGTCGGGTCGTTGCGCGGCACGAGCGGGCCCGACGGCACGACCTGATGGTCATGCCGGGCAAAGTAATCCAGAAATGCGCTGCGAATGTCGTTCGAACTGGGCATAGGCCCCCGTCAAATCCGTGATTGCGCGTCGTCGGGTATCAGGCGTGAGCCGCCCGCTTCCGGGCCGCCCTTCCCGCCTGACGATGCGGACAGGCCCGCGGCGAGCCACCGGCCGCGTTGCTTTTACCCTGTCATATTTGGGGTGTCCAGCAAGCGGCGCCAGGCCCGCCCGCCCGGCACGAATGCAACAATGTCCGCCAAAAGAGACGGGCGCCGGCCAGTTACGGCCCGCGCCCGATCATACAATTATCGCCCGACGACGATCGCTCAGTCGGCGCCGTCCTCTTCCTCGACCGCCGACGTGTCGCGCTCGTCAAGCATGGCGCCCGAAAGCAGGCCCGCTTCCTCGCGGATCCGGGCCTCGATCCTACGGGCCGCGTCCGGATTTTCCCGAAGGTAGGTCTTGGCGTTTTCCCGCCCCTGGCCGATCCGATCGTCCCCGACGGAGAACCAGGTGCCCGATTTTTCCACGACCCCGGCCTGAACGCCGAGATCGACCAACTCGCCCATCTTGGAGACACCCTCGCCATACATGATGTCGAATTCGACCTGCTTGAAGGGTGGGGCCAGCTTGTTCTTCACGACCTTTACCCGGGTCTGGTTGCCAACCACCTTGTCCTTATCCTTGATAGCGCCGATGCGCCGGATATCGAGACGCACGGAGGCGTAGAATTTCAGGGCGTTTCCACCGGTCGTCGTTTCGGGATTGCCGAACATGACCCCGATCTTGAGGCGTATCTGATTGATAAAAATCACCAGCGTGCGCGAGCGGGCGATGGACGAGGTGAGCTTGCGCAACGCCTGGCTCATCAGGCGCGCCTGAAGCCCCACGTGGGTGTCACCCATCTCGCCCTCGAGCTCGGCCCGCGGCACCAGCGCCGCAACGCTGTCCACCACCAGCACATCGACGGCGCCGGAGCGGACCAGCGTGTCGGTGATTTCAAGCGCCTGTTCGCCGGCATCGGGCTGACTGATCAGCAGTTCCTCGACATTGACGCCGAGCTTGCGGGCATATACGGGATCGAGCGCGTGTTCCGCATCGACAAAGGCGCAGGCGCCACCGAGCTTCTGGGCTTCCGCAACGACGTGGAGCGCCAGGGTCGTCTTGCCCGAACTTTCGGGGCCGTAAATCTCGACAATGCGGCCGCGGGGCAATCCGCCGATGCCGAGCGCGATATCGAGGCCCAGGGAGCCCGAGGAGATGGTCTCCGTTTCGACCACGGAATCGCCCTGGCCCAGCCGCATGATGGAGCCCTTGCCGAAGGCCCGCTCGATCTGGGAGACCGCGGCTTCAAGCGCCTTGCTTTTTTCGCTTTCGTTCTTGCTCACGACTTTGAGATTCGGCTCCGCCATCACTGATCTCCCTTATTTCATAAGCCTTTAGCTCAGGCAATCTCGATTTCCGGATTTCTCCGGTGGCCCGCCCCACCGGATATCGGGCGCCACGGACCGGGAGTATGTACACGTTTTGTTCTGCCTCGCAAGGGGAATGTTCTCCGGAAGGGCGCACGGCCCGGAACCGGCGAGGTCAGGCGGCGCGGTCGGCGAGGACGTCCTTCACCTTGCCGGCAAGCTGGTCGAGGCTGAAGGGCTTGGGCAGGAAATGAATACCCGGCTGGCCGTCGAGCCGGCGGCGGAAAGAATCCTCCGCATAGCCCGAGATGCAGATCACCCGCATGCTGGGGATCTTTTCCCGCACCGCCTGGATCAGCGCCGGGCCATCCATCTCCGGCATGACGACATCCGTGATCAGGATGTCGATCGGGTCTTCCAGCGAGTTCATGAGCTCGAGCGCGTTCTCGCCCGAGCGCGCCTCGAGCACCTTGTAGCCCTTGTTACGAAGGGCCCGCGCGCCGAACAGACGCACCGCGTCCTCGTCCTCCACCAGCAGCACCGTGCCCACCCCCGTCAGATCGGACTGTCGGCGCTCAAGAACCTCCGTCCTTTCGACTTCCGCCGCCTCTTCCACGTGGCGCGGCAGCAGGATACGGAACTTGCTGCCCCGGCCGGGGCGACTATCGACGGAAATGAAGCCGCCGGTCTGCTTGAGAATGCCATACACAGTCGCCAGCCCGAGACCGGTCCCGGCGCCAACCTCCTTGGTGGAGAAAAACGGCTCGAAGATGTGTTCGAGCACATCGGGCTCGATGCCGCTGCCGGTATCGCTGATTTCCACCAGGATATACTCTCCCGCGGATGCCGTCTCCGCGCCCCACTCGGTCGTGTGAACCAGAGTCAGGTTGCTTGTCTGGATCGCCAGCTTGCCGCCACCTGCCATAGCGTCACGCGCGTTGACGACGAGGTTGATGACGACCTGCTCGAACTGACCCTGATCGGCCTTGACCAGGCCAAGATCGCGGCCATGGGAGAGCGAGAACTCGATATTCTCGCCAATCAGGCGGCGCAGCAGGTTGGAAAGCTCGGCCAGGGTGTCCGTGATCGAGAGCACCCGGGGCTGCAGGGTCTGCTGACGGGAAAAGGCCAGAAGTTGGCGGACCAGGTTCGCCGCCCGGTTGGCGTTCTGCTTGATCTGCATGATATCGGCGAAAGACTGATCGCCGGGCCGATGGCGCACGAGCAGCAGATCACAGAACCCGATCATGGCGGTGAGCAGATTGTTGAAATCGTGGGCGATGCCGCCCGCCAGCTGTCCCACCGCCTGCATCTTTTGCGACTGGGCGAACTGGACTTCGAGTGCCTTCTGGCCCGTCGTGTCGAGCGCGTGCACAAGCAATCCCGAGACGGCGCCGTCACGGTCTTCCAGCCGGCTGACGAACAGCGAGACCACGGCCTCTTTCCCGCCCACCAGGTGCAGTTCCACCGGCCGGCCGTTCTCCATCCCGCCTGCGGCGGCGGCCAGGACGCTGCGGGCTTCGTCGCGCTGCTTTTCCACCACCAGGTCGAGGAACTGTCCGCCCGTCAGCGCTTCGCTGGCATTGCCCAGAATCGCCGCCATAGCGGCATTGCACTCGGTGATCCGGCCTTCCATGTCGAGCAGAATGATGCCGATGGGAGCGGCCTCGTAAAAGCGCTGAAACCGCCTTTCCGACTGGGCCAGAGCCTGTGCCCATTCGCGTTCGGGCGTGAGGTCGCGGACGACCGAGCGGGTCCGAAGGTTCGTCCCCTCGCCGACCACCGTCTGGGCGATCATGGCGGGAAAGCTTTTTCCCTGGACCCCCATGAGCCAGACCTCGCCCCGAAATTCCGGGTCCCGACAGGGGCTGTAGGGAAGATCTCCCGCCATCTTGCCCTTCACGAAATCGGAGAGCCGCCGGCCGCTCGTCAGTTGGACCGGCGTCATGCCGAGCCAGTCCGCGAATGTATGGTTGGCGAACTGGAAACACCCTTCGTGGTCGAGCGAATAGAATCCGACTGGCGCGTTCTCGATAAAGTCGGTGATGCGGGCCTGCTCCTCGAGGATCGCCTCGTGCATCTCGTGGCGCGAGGTCACGTCGTAGAACCGCCACGTCATGTGTCCCGGGAAATCGGGCACAGGATAGATGTCCGTCTGGTACCAGACCGATTTGCCGTCGGCCGCGATCACCTCGATTTCCGCCTGGCTCGCGATTCCGGACAGCGAGAGAGCCCGCAGACGCCGGAAGGCGCGGGCCGTCTCTTCCGTTCTGGCCAGGTTGCGCTCGATCGCCGCCATGGGATCGCCGCTGACGCGCCCGAACAGATGGTCGAAGGCCGCGTTGCTCTCGATCAGAACTTCATTGGTGCCCATGATGAGATAGGGCTGCGAGCCGGCCTGGAACGCCCGCCACATGATCGTCTCACCCTTGCCATGCCCGACACGAAAGGCGCGGACGAGCAGATAGGCCGACAGCCCCAGGCCGCCCAGCGCCATGCCTGCCACGACAAGCGGCGCTGTTTCGAGAAAACCCTCGGCCGAAAACTCTGTCAGCCCGTAGCCGGCAGCCGCCCCGGACAAAACCGCCCCGAGGCCGCCGAGCACGAGGTCGATCCAGCGCTGCCGGCGCTCGCGCACCTGCCCGTTGTAAGAACGACTATGTGATTGGACACCGCCCATGGCGACTCTTGCCCGTACCTCTCAGCCCCGTCCCTGCGCGCTCGCCGCGTGCCGCTTCGTTATGTAGCACAGCCATGATGGCTTTTCGCAAATTTATCAGCCCGTTACGCTGATTTTCCCGGACCGGGCCGGTGCCGGCGCGCTAGCGCCGGGCGCGGCTCCCGCGGCCCTGTTTCACGCCCATGACATAGCTGATGATCTCGGCCACGACCTTGTAGTGCTCGACCGGGATCTCCTGCTCGATCTCCATGCCGCCGAAAAGCGCCCGGGCCAGGGGCGGATTCTCGACTATGGGGACATCGTTCTCGTCGGCAACCTCCCGAATTTTGAGCGCGATCAGATCCGCCCCCTTGGCGACCATTTTGGGGGCATTCATCTTTTCCGGGTCCCAGGCCAGCGCCACCGCAAAATGCGTCGGGTTGGTGATCACGACATCGGCTTCGGGCACCGCGGCCATCATGCGACCCCGGGCACGTTCCGTCCGGATCTGACGCAGGCGGTTCTTGACCATGGGGTCGCCTTCCGTCTGTTTGAACTCGTCCTTCAGCTCCTGGCGCGACATTCGCATCTTCTTTGTGAATTCCTGGCGCTGATACAGGTAGTCGAGTCCCGCGATGACGGCCACGATCGCGAAAACGCCAACAAAGAGCTGACCCGAAAGCGCCTTGAGATCGCCCATCATTGTGGTCACTGCGAGGGTCGGCATCAATTCGATGTCGGAGAGCTGGGGCAGCAGAATGATGACGGCGGCAGCCCCCACGATGGCCAGCTTGGCGATCCCCTTGACGAACTCGACGATCGCCTTGAGGGAGAAGAGGCGCTTGACGCCCTCGAGTGGAGAAATCTTGGAAAGCTTCGGCTTGATGGCCTCGGGCGTCATCATGAAACCGTTCTGGACCAGCCCGGCAGCCAGCGCGAAAACGATCAGAATCCCCATCGGGACCGCGAGGGCGGCGCCCAGGTTGAGGAAGAGATCGCGGTACAGGTCGGGCGTGGAGGAAGCGGTAAGCGAGAATTCGTGCGCCATGGATATGTATTGCTGCAACAGCAACGCCAGATCGCGGAACGTCCCGGGCAGGATCATCACGACCAGGATGCTGCCCGCGAGGATCATGAAGGCGTGATTGACCTCGCGTGAACTGGCGACCTCGCCCTTCTCCCGCGCATCCTTCAGCCGTTTTTGGGTCGGCTCTTCGGTTTTTTGCGATTGGTCCTGATCGTCCGCCACAGGCGCCTGCCTACAAGCCGGTCATGGTTTCCTGAAAACTGTTCAGGAACCACATCATCATCACGGAAAGGGAGATTGCGAACACGAACAGGCCGATGCCCAGTTGGACCGGCAGGGCCACAAAGAAAATCTGCACCTGGGGCATCAGACGGCCGAGCAAGCCGACGCCGGCGTAAAACAGAAGCCCCACCACGAGAAATGGCGCACAGATCTGAACGGCGATCAGAAAGCTTTTCGCCGCCGTCTCGGAAATGGCGGCGGCGAAATCCCCCATTGGCAGAGGAGCACCCGGCGGAAAGACATCGTAGCTGTTGATAACGGCGCCGATCAGCATGTGGTGAAGGCCTGAGACAAAGATCAGAAGGACCGCCAGAATCGCCAGAAACGTCCCGATCAGGGCGCCCTGCTGGGCGGAGGTGGGGTCGAAGGAGAACGCATTCGCGATACCAAGCTGATAGCCAACGATCATCCCGGCCATTTGCAGCGCCGACATCATCAGTCGGGCAAGAACGCCGAAGAAGACTCCAACCAGCGTTTCACGCACAACCAGAACGAGCACGCCCAGTGGACTGGCCGGCAGGTCCGGCAAATCGGGCAGCACGACCGGCGTGACCAGAAGCGTAAAGAGCAAGGCGATGGCGAGACGCACGCGGGGGGTGACATAGGCCTCGCCAAATCCAGGCAGGAGCATCAATGCCCCGCCGAGCCGTGCAAAAACGAGGAATAGGTCGAAAATATCGGCGGGAAGCGAGATTTCGAGCATCGCCGATCAGCCGCCGGTGATGATGCGGTCGACCAGAGCCAGCGTGAACGTCGCGAGGGTCTGGTACATGAAAGGCAGCAGGAGAAACATGGACAGAAAGATCACAATGATCTTGGGCACGAATGCCAGGGTCATTTCCTGGATTTGCGTGAGGGCCTGAAAGAGAGCGACCACGAGGCCCGCGAAGAGCGCGATCAGCATCACCGGTGTTGCGATCTTGATCGTCACCCAGAGCGCGTCGCGGCCGATCTCCAGCGCCTGAACTTCATTCATCCCCTGTGTCCAGACCGCTTTAGATCGGCATTCGCATAATGTCCTGGTAGGCCTGGATGACCCGGTCACGGACGGCGACGACCGTCTGGAGCGCGATTTCGGCATTGGTCACGGCGGCCACGATATCAGTCATGTCCGCTTCGCCCTGAAGGGCCTTCGCAGTGACCGCCTCGCTCTGCCGGCCTGCCTCGACGGCATTATTGGCCACATCCTTCATCAAATCGGCGAAACTTTCGCCGGGATTGACGCGCGGCTCCATCCCGGCGCCGGATGGCCGGGCCGAATTTAGGTAAGCGGAGATTGCGCTCGTCGGATCAACAGCCATGTCTTTGTCCCGTCACATATTTTACGTTGTGAGTCTTGCGTCGTGAGTCGCCGCCGGTCCCGGCCCCGCGCTACCGGATGATGCCGAGTGTGCTGCGCAGCATGGTCTTGGACACCTCGATGACGTTGAGGTTGGCTTCGTAGCTGCGCTGGGCCTCGCGCATGTCCATCACCTCGATCAGGGTATTGACGTTGGGCATCATCACGAAGCCGTTGTCATCCGCCGCCGGGTGGCTTGGATCATGCGTCTTGACGAAATCGGACTTGTCCTCACCGATCTTTTTCACTGCGACGGTTTCGACGCCCTTCTCGCGGTCAAGCTCGTTCTTGAATGAGATTGTCTTGCGCCGGTACGGTTCGCCTTCCGGCGTGTCGGCGGCCGAACTCGCATTGGCGACGTTCTGCGCGATGACTTTCATTCGCGCGCCCTGCGCCTTCAGGCCAGAAGCGGAGATTGTCAGCGCGTCCTTGAGGTCCATGGGTTAACTCCTTTGGTCTCTAGCGCTGGCGGCCAAGCGCCTGACGGATCATCGAGGCGTGCTTGTTGTAAAGCGTGGTCGAGGCCTCGTATTCCATGGCGGTCTCGGAAACCTTCAGCAACTGATCCTCGAGCGTGACCGCATTGCCGGAAAGGGAAACGCTGTCGCGGGACTTCGTTTCTTCGGCCCGGAAGGGACCCTGGGGCCGCACGCCCTGAATATGGGACTCGTTTGTCGCCACCGGCTTGAGAGCCGCGGATGTACGATTGACGAGCTGCGAAAAATCGGGCCGCGGCACGTCCTTGGGGCGGTAGCCGGGCGTGTCCAGATTGGCGACGTTCCGTGCCAGCACGGTCTGCCGCTGGTTGAGCCAGGTCATGTGCCTGGTCATCGCCTTGAAGAGGGGTAGTTTGTCGATGTTCATACGGCCGCCGGTCGCACTGCCCCGATTTGAGAGGGTCCCGTGGGTTTCGGCCGTCCTGGCGCTCGACTTTCGCCCCGGCTTTTCAGGGCGTACGGTGTATTTTCGCTTTCATGAAGTATCGGTTTATGGTGTTAATAAAGCGTAAAATCCCGGTGTTTCTCACACTTCGGGCCCGGACACACCGCCCGGACAACACCCGGCCGGGCACCACGTAAGCGACAGGACGTTGCATGCTCTATCTCACCCGTAAGGTTGGCGAATCGGTCATTATCGACGACAATATCGAGATTACAGTCGTCGAGGTCCGCGGTAAGACGATCAAGCTCGGATTCGAATTTCCGGCCGATGTGACCGTCCTGCGCCGCGAGCTTTACGAGAAAATCCAGGCCGAGAACCGCGCCGCCGCCGAGGGCAGCGAAGAATTCGCCAAGACTCTGGCGTCGAAGTCGAAATAAGCCGCCCGCGCCCCGGCGCCGTTTCCACCACGCCTCCCGCTTAAAGAAATTTTTAAGCATAACGCGTTAGGAATATCCCACGGGTCCATGGAGACCTTACCCAGGGATTTAGGCTGGCGCGTGACGGACTACCCATCCAGAAAACCGGAATCTCCCGCTGCCCGGGCGCGCGCCGATCTGCCGCCGCGCAACACCGTTGCGGTTGCGGTCCGGGGCGAGGCCGCGCCCGAGGACGGGCGACCGGACTCCCGGGCCCGAATCGTCGCCAAGGGCCGGGGTCGGCTGGCAGACCAGATCGTGCAGATGGCCTTCGCCTCGGGCGTGCGGGTACGCGAAGACGCCGATCTGGCGGAGGTTCTCGAGGCGGTCGATTTGGACAGCGACATCCCGCTCGAGGCCATCGCCGCGGTGGCGGAAATCCTGGTCTACGTTTATCGCGCCAACCATCTGATATCGGCCGGGACCGCGAAGGATGGCACCCCATGACTGCAACCGAGGACGCCCGCCGTCGCCTTGCCACCCTGTCCGACCGTGTCGGGGCCGCCCGCGCCCGTCTGGCCCAGGGGGAGACGGTCGACCTTTCCGGCCTCGAAACCGAGGCCCGGGCGACCTGCGAGGCGATCACCAGGACGGGCGGCACGGACGCCGGCGCCCTGACGCCCCTGGTCACGATCCTGCTCGACGATCTCGACAAGCTCGGCGCCGAACTCGCCCGGCAGCACAAGGAACTGGGCGCGAAGCTGGGACAACTGAACACCCGCCAGCAGGCCGCCCGGGCCTATATCACCCCGAGCGGTCCGAAACGCTGACCGCCATGGACATCGACCTCACAACCTATCTTCGGTTTGGCGCCGCCCTTGTGGCCGTCCTTGGCCTCATCTGGGCCGCGGCCTGGCTGGCGCGGCGCCTCGGCCTCGGGCAGGGCATCCTGACCGCCGGCCCGCGAGCCGAGAAGCGACGACTTCAGGTGCTCGAAAGCCTGGCGCTCGACAGCAAGCGCCGGCTCGTCCTGGTGGGCTGCGGCGCCGACGCGCATCTCCTGCTGCTCGGGCCGTCCGGCGACCAAATCGTGGCGCGCCATATCCCGGCAGAAAACGCGACCGGGCACGACGATGGCGCCGAGGATCAAGCCGGGGACATTTCCCGGCCCGCCGCAGCCAGGCCGGCCACGTCATGATCTTTCGCCCGTCGAGACACCGTTGCCTGGGCCTGGCCGCCCTGATGCCGGCCCTGATGCTGGTCCTGGTGCTGGTCCTGGCGCCGCTCCCCGTTCTGGCGCAGACGCTTTCCCTCGATATCGGCGGCGATGGCGGCGGCGGCACGACGGGGCGAATCCTGCAGCTCATCGCCATCCTGACAGTGCTCAGCCTTGCGCCTTCGATCCTCGTGATGGTGACATCCTTCACCCGGATCGTGGTCGTGCTGTCCTTTCTGCGCAGTGCGCTGGGCCTGCAGCAGACGCCACCCAACGCTGTACTGATCTCGCTCGCGCTCTTCCTGACCGGGTTCATCATGGCACCCACGCTGGAAGCTGCTTACGATAACGGCCTGAAGCCGCTGATCGACGAGGAGATCTCCGAAGAAGTCGCCTTCGAGCGCACCATGACACCGTTTCACGGGTTCATGATGCGCCACGTCCGCGAGACGGATCTCGAGCTTTTCGTCGGCCTCATTCCCGAGGCCGAGGTGACGGGGCCGGATGACGTCCCGCTGCGTGCCCTCATCCCCGCCTTCATGATCAGCGAACTGCGCCGGGCTTTCGAGATCGGCTTTTTGCTGTTCGTGCCGTTTCTCGTCATCGACATGGTGGTGGCGTCGATCCTCATGTCCATGGGCATGCTGATGCTGCCACCCATCGTGATCTCGCTGCCGTTCAAGCTCGTCTTCTTCGTGCTTGTGGATGGCTGGTATCTCGTGGCCGGCAGCCTGGTCCAGAGTTACGGCGCGGGGGCCGGCCCCTAGCAGGGAACACCGTCTATTCGTTCGCCGGCTCAGCCGCGTCAGGCGTACTGTTTTTCCGGTTTCGATACGAGTCCAGGAACGATGCGAAGGCGCCGGCCTCAGCGACACGCGCCGAGACGGCGTCGAGGGTGCGGGGCGGGCTCGTTTCGTGGCTGGTAAGCGCCCGGAAATCCTTGGCGAATTGCCCCGCCGTCATGGCGACCTCGTATTTCCGCCGTAACTCGCCCAGTGCCTGTTCATCTCCCGCCAGGCCAAGCGCCATCCCCCAGCGCAGGATGATCCGCTGCGCGGCCGGGTCGAGCTCGTTGCTACTCCCGAGCTCCTCGAGCGCATAGGTGGCATAACTGAAGGCCGCCCGTTTCCAGGCCTTGGCGTCCATATGTATCTCGGCCCGCAGCAGTTCGGCCGCCGGGCCCACGTCGCCGGCGAGCCGCGTGAGGGCCTCCTCGCCCCGCCCGAGCTCGTTCAGGGCACGGGCCGCCAGACGACCGCGCGCACCGGCGACGGACGCCGCGACGGGATCCACTTCGCTCGCCGCAAGGGCCCCGAGTGCCGCCTCCGGATCGTTGTCGAGCAGACGGATCTCGGCCAGTCGCTGACCAGCCAGTGCCTTTTCCTCGCCTTCAAGGCGGAATTCGATCTGGTGATCGAGCAGAGATGCCGCCTGATCCAGCAGATCGACCGCGACGAGGCGTTCGGCCAGGTTACGTACAAGCCTGTCGCCCGCCGCGCCCGCCGGCGTGAGTTCGCGGAACTCCTCGTAGATAGACAGCGCCTCCAGGGGCGAAAGCCTGTCCGCGTCGCCGTCGAGATAGAGTGTCTGGAAGATCTCCCCCATGCGCTGGGTGATGGCCGGAACTTCGGGACGTCCGGCAAAGGCGGTGGCCGCGTCACGCAATGTGGATAGCGCCTCGCGGGGCCGGTCAAGGTCTTCCTGAAGCCCCGCCATCTGACGCAGGAGATTGAATTCGAAGGAATCTCCCCGCCAAGCGAAGCGCAGGCGCGTCAGCTCCTCGATCGCTTCCTCGGGCGTGATCCGGTCGAGATCGAGCAGCAGGCGCACGGTTTCGAAGGCGGCCAGGGCACGGCTGCGCCGATCCGTGCCGCGCGCCACCTCTTCCCAGATTGTGAGCGCATCCTCGGGCCGGCCAAGACCGGCCAGCACCCGACCCCGGAGATAGGCCCAGACATTGCTCTCGGGAGCGGAAAGCCGCTGGTCCTGCAAGGCAGCCAGATAGCTTTGAGCGGTCTGATACTGGCCCGCCTGGACCGCGGCCTCGGCCGCTTCCAGACCAAGCCTGACGGCGTAGGGAGCGGGCAGGCTGAGGAGCCGTTCGCCGGCTTCACGAAAACCGATGACGGCGCTCCCCCATTCTTCCCGCGCACCCGCCAGCGCCGCCCGCCACAGGGCGATGCCGGGCTCGTCATCGAGACTCGAATGACCGAGATCCTCGCCCGCAGCCGTCAGGTTGCCGGCCATGAGATGACTGGCACCGCGAAGTGCCCGCACATCCGGCGCCTCCAGGATGCGAGGGTCATAGGACACCATGAAATCGACGAGGCTGGCAGCCTCGCGGGTGATTCCAAAGGCGAAATTCAATTGCGCCAGTTCGAGCCGCAGCCGGTTACGATCGGCCTCGGGGGCCGCGGCCAGCGCGGACTCGATGGCCTGCTTTTTCTCGACGAAGGAGAGTTCGGGCGCCCCCCGCCAATGTTCCACAGGCAGGATGTAAGGCCCTGGCGCGGTATCGGGCGCCGGGAGGGCGCTCTGCGCGGCGCTCGAGAGGTAGAGCGGTCCGTCGGCGCCGATTTCGACGGCCTTGGCCACGACCGAGACATCGAGTGCCTCGACCCGGGGACTCACGACAAGGCCCTGCGCTGATTGTAGCAGGGTGAACTGGGCAAAGGCCCGGTCCTGTGCCAGCCCCTGTCCCAGATCCTTGAGCGGCACGACGATCAGCCGATCGCCCACTTCGGGATCGGCCAGATGGACCGGCCGGGATGCGTCGGTGACGGGCAGCACCACTTTGCCGCCGGCGGGTCCGCCGGGCCGCGTTACCACGTCCACCGGCTTGATTAACTGTGCCGGACTTTCCTTGAGTTCGACGATCCAGTGAGTGCCGTCGCGCTGGAGGCTGGGCTGATAGTTGGAAGGATTGCCGAGGCGCAGATAGGCGGCGCCCCCCGCGGCGGAGGGAGCGTTGCCGGCCTGTACCTGACGGTTGAACCTTGTATCGTCGGCCTTGAGCTGATCGAGCGTCATCCGCGCCGGGGCATCGAAGACGATCCACAAATAGCCGGCCCGGTTGAAAGCGGCGGCGGCGACAGATTTGGGCCAGGGAAAGGTCAGCTTGACCAGGCCCAGGCTGCTTTCCGCCGCGGCCACGTCGAGCGAGGCCTGCCCGTGCGCCAGAAGGGGCTGGGGCGGCTGGAGAGGCTCGGCGGTCTGCGGCGCCGCGGGGGCTGCCGGCGCGGGCAGCGCATCCAGAACGACCTTGTGGCCGAGCCGGAAATGTCGGAGCCGGGCATCGTTGCGCAGGGTCAAGCGCAGGGTCGTTTCCGAGTCCTTGCCCTCGCTCAGGACAGTTGCATCGGCAAAATGTTGCGGCACCTCTCGCTCGAGATCGCTCAGATCCAGAGTCGCCGTCGCCTGAAAACGGATATCGGCACGGTTCTCCTGCTGATCAACGCGATAAGGCACATGCGCCGGCCAGTCCACGACGAGCCGGCTGAATGCCTTGTGTTCACCCGCCCGCACGCGGACCCTGCCGGCCGCCTGACCGGACGGGGCCACTTTCGCCGGCATCAGGTCGATCGCGACATTGCCCGAATCGACGAAACTCCGGTACGTCATGGGTCCGGTGAGGCGCAGAGTGATCCCCCGGCCATCGGCGGCAGCCTCGGTCCCGGCGACATAGCGCCGCAAAGCCCGCACCGATTTCATGTAATCGGCCCTGAAGGGTGCGTCAAAGACGATCGTGAGCCGCCGGTCGTCCCGGGAGATTTCATGGCCAACCGGCCGGCCCCAATCGAAGACCAGCCGGCCGAACGTGCCGTGATCCCAGCCACGCACCGTCAGATCTTCCGCGGCGCGGGCCGGTTGCCCGGCGCCGATGGCTGCGACCAGCGCCATAACGGCCAGCCCGGCCGCGACGGCCCGAATGGCGTCTTTCGCGCTCACTCCGCTTTCCTCGCTCTTATGATGATGTCGACGCGATCGGCCGGAAGTGCGCCACCTCCCGGCAGGGACGCAGGCCTTCCCGCCTGTGGCGCGCCATATCCGAAGCTTCCGATGCCGCGCGTATAGCCGGCCGCCTTGAGTGCGTTGGCGGTGACGATGGCCCGGCTGGCGGACAGATTCCAGTTCTGGTCGAAGCTTCCGCCCGGTCCCGTGGCGGAGACAGGGGCGGCGGCATGGCCATGGACCTCTACCTGATTGCCGATATGGCGAAGAATGCCACCGAAGGCATCAAGGGCCTCGCTGCCTTCGGGACGAAGCGAGACGCTTCCGCCCTCGAACAGCAGCCAGCCCGGCAGCGAAATCACGAGCCTGTCTTCCTCCACCATCATTTCGGCCGCGGCCAGTCTCTGACCGACCAGACTCTGGCTTTCGATAATCCCCGCCAGATAATCGAGGTCGGCCGCCGCATTGGGCCGCAGCAACTGGGCGTTCTTCTGGGTATCAGATCTTGGTTTTTCGGCCTCGCGCGCGGGGGCGCTTTGCGTCGACAAGGCGGTCGTCAGCGCTTCGAACCTATCTCCCTCGATCTGCTTCATGGCGAACAGCAGCACAAAAAAGGTAAGAAGCAGCGCCACCACATCAGTGAAGATGACAAGCCAGGCCCCCGACGGGACGCTCTCGCCCGCATGATCCCCGCCTGGCGGCCAATCGGCGCCGGGCCGTGTCTGGGTTTCCGCCATGTCGCCGGTTACAGTCATCGGCCTGCCTTGCCGCCGGGTGGGGGAATTGCGGGCAGTGCCGAGCCGCCGGCCGCGTCGCTCGGCGCGATCAGGATCCGAACCATGTCGGCATCTCCCCGGTCGACGCCGGAAAGCACCGTCCCCGCGCCCGCCCCGCGGCTGACGAGTGCCGCCGCGAAAGCGCCCGCGCGGCGAAGAGAAACCGGCGGCGTGCCGGCCAGCTCCTCATCTGAAATCCAATGCGACCCGGTGAGAAACTGGAGATCGAATCGGCGTGAGGCCTCCCTCTCCAGCGAGACCACGAGATTGTCGAGAAACCGCGCCGATTCGGGCCGAAGCCGGGCGTCACCCGGCACGAAGAAAACATCGGCCGGAATTTCCACCTTGAGCACCTGCCCGCCATGGACCACCTCTACCTGTGCAAGCGGCAACGCCGTCTGGACCAGACTGGAGATCCGGTCGATGTAAGGGTCGGCGCCGGGCGACAGCCCGACGCTCGCGACGAAGCGCTCGCCCCGGTATTGCCCTTTCGTCGCGTCGGCGAACGTCTCGCTGACACTGTTCAAGGTCGCCTCGGTCTTGACGTCGTTGTAACTGGACAGGCTGTTAAGCAGGACGAAAATTGCCAGGAGCAACAGGTACAGTCCGAGATAGACCTGGATTGCGCCCGGCTCCACCTGGTCATTGATCTCGTCGCCCGCCATCGGGTCACCACCCTAGTCGAAGCTGGCGAGAATGGCGTCGATATCTTCCTGAGTAGCGCCTTCGCCCGGCGTTGCCGGCCCGTTCAAAAGATCCGCTTCCGTTGTTGCGCCAGCGGTTCCTTCACTGGATACCGCCGCGGCCGTCTCCTTGTGCCTGCCGTCGGGATCGACGACTTCAAGAAGCTTGATAACCCGCTGCTCGATCAAACGGAGGGTGTTGACGACCTTGGTTACGCGTTGACCCGTAATGTCCTGGAAATTGCAGGCTTCATAAATTCTCGTAACCGCCATCTCCAGCTTCTCAGCCGCCTCGCCCTCGAGGCTACCGGTCACTTCCTCGATCGCCTCGGCGCATTCGAGGATTACGTTCGTGGCTTCCTCCGCCGCATCCACCACAGCACCCAACTCATCAGTTGCGGTCGGGATATCGTGGGTCTGGATGTGCTCCGGCTGCAGGGCCGTCACTTCCTTCCGCGTTTCTTCAATGGTTCGGGCCAAAGCCAGCAGTTCTTGCTGCAGGCGCAAGTCAGAGGCAGTCACGTCACCCTCCAGAGATTCAACAGCCGACTCCACCATCGCTTGGAGCGCCGCGGCATCGGGAATTTCTGCAACTTCGGCGGAAAGCTTGCTGACCTGGTCGGACGCAAAACTCATTACTGTCCCCCTCAGTACTCTTTCTAGAAAGCGCCTATGACGCTTTCGAGCTTGGTTTTCAGTGTCGCAGCGTTGAAGGGCTTGACGATATAATTGTTGACGCCCGCTTCTTTCGCCGCGATGACATTTTCTGTCTTGCTCTCCGCCGTAATCAGAATGAACGGGGTCGGACTAAGGTCCTTGTCGGCACGCACCTCCTTGAGAAGCTGGAAGCCTGTCATCGGCTCCATGTTCCAGTCGGAAATGACGAGCTTGAACCCCCCGTTGGCGCGAAGCTTCTGGAGTGCCGCGCTGCCGTCAGTAGCCTCCTCGACATTACTGAACCCGAGCTGTTTCAAGAGGTTACGGATGATCCTGAGCATCGTCTTGTAATCGTCGACGATCAGGATGGGCATATTCATATCAACAGCCATAAGTCACTTTCCATTGTCATTTTTTGGCCGGGTTCAGGGCCCCCTCCCGATCCCGGCAAGCGAGCCGACACGCCATGACCCTAAAAAATTGCGGTTAAATTGCCCTTAACACGAGATATCCCGATCAAGGTCTTTCGGCGACCTCGGCGGGTTCACGCTGGCGGGCCATTTCGAGGGTGACACCTTTCGCGCGCGCCGGGTCCATATCGGCCAGGATCGGCGCCGTCTTGCTTTCCTTCATCCGGCCGAGAACCTTGAGAAGGACATCCATCTCCAGATCATTGAAGATGCGCGCAGCGTCTTTCGACTTCATTTTCTCGTAGATCGTGACCAGGCTCTTGAGCTTGGCTTCTTCCTGCTTGTCAAATTTATCGATGAGGGCCTCTACGGTCCCTTTGAGCTGGGTCAGTTCCGCAATCTTCTGCTCGACCCGCGTTTCAGTCGCTTTCAGCAACCGATCGCGCATGGCAATATCTTCTTCCCATGCCTTCAGCTCGTTGCGACGGGTCACGAGACGTTGAAGAGTCAGTATCTCGGACTCCGTCATCTGGCTCAAATCCACGAACCCGTCAGCCGAACCCGCTGCCGTTCCCTGGTCCGCGACCGCTCCATCCGTCTCCACGTCCTCGGGTTCCGTACCGGCGGCCGCGCTTTCCGTCTGATCGCTCGCCTCTTCCGTCTCCTCTGCCGCCTGTGCCTGATTGGCCCGAAGGCTGAAACCGGAGTTCTGGTCCGTCATGTCCGACCAGAAGCCACCGATTTTGACGCTCAGCAGGACTCCGAGGCAGCCAATGGCGACCGGCAGGACCCGAAATCTGACCATGCGCCGGGGTTTGGCGGCCATCATCGGCCCCCGTCAAGGGCCCGCAACAGCCCCTCCGCCGCCTGCGACGGCGATCTCATCGGGCCAGGCTCACCCTGCCGGCGACGCACCTCCTCACGAAGCGCCGAGCGGCGCGGCGGCACACCGGACCCAAGCACAGTCTCATCCGGTTCCGTCACCTCTTTTGCCCGGGAGCCCATTGTTCTGCGCGCACCCGAGATCGATCCCTCCAACCGATCAGCCAGTCGCTGACCGCTGCTCAGGATGACATCCAGTTCATCACGAAGCGCTTTGCCTTCGCGCGTGCCTGCCGCCAGATCCCGCACCAGACCCTCGCCGGCCGACTTCATTTCGGTGACACCCTTTTCCGCGCTCGCAGCCGCCGCCTGAAAGGCGGCCAGCATTCCACCCATCTCGTTCTCATTGTTTTTGAAAACCTTGAGGCGATTGTTGAGCACGACACAAAACCCGATCATCACCGCAACCAGAACGATGAGGGCACCATCGAGAAAAAGGCCTAGTGTCATGTTCAATTATCCTTATCAGCACGTGACTTTCGGTCGATCTGGACCGCGATACGGCCGCGGGACCGCCCGACTTTTCCGGTAAACAGGGGAATATCGCCGCAGCAGATCTTGACGTCGGAATCCGGCATGGCGTCCAGCATCAGCCGCTCGCCCACTCTGATGTTCATGATTTGGGTCAGCGACATCAGTTGCTCATCGAGTACCGCCGTGACCTCGATATCGGTGGACCACAGCTCGGTCGCGAGATGGTTTTCCCAGATCGAGTCGTGGCCGAATTTCTCGCCAACAAACATCTGCAAGAGGAGTTCCCGGATCGGCTCCAGCGTCGCATACGGCAACAGCAACTCCATGCGTCCGCCGCGATCTTCCATGTCGATCCGGAAACGCGCCAGAATGGCGGCGTTGGCCGGGCGCGCGATGGTCGCGAAACGGGGATTGGTCTCGAGCCGCTCGAACCGGAAATTGACCGGGCTCAGAGGGTCGAAAGCGGCGCTGAGATCGGACAGGACGACCTGCATCAGCCGGTCGACCAGCGTGTGCTCGATCGTCGTGTAGGGCCGCCCTTCGATGGCCAACGGCACCGTTCCGCGACGACCGCCCAGCAACACGTCCACGACCGAATAAATCAGCGAACTGTCGACCGTCATCAGCCCGTAATCGTCCCATTCCTCGGCCCGGAACACCGCCAGCATCGCCGGCAGCGGGATCGAGTTGAGGTAGTCCCCAAACCGGACCGACGTGATGTTATCGAGCGAAACCTCGACGTTATCGGAGGTAAAATTTCTCAGGCTGGTGGACATCATGCGCACCAGCCGATCGAAGATGACCTCGAGCATGGGCAGGCGCTCATACGAAACGAGCGCACTGTTCACAATGGCGCTGACACCACCCCCGCCAGAGCCATTTTCGTCATCGTCGAAGCCCAGCAGGCTGTCAATCTCGTCCTGGTTGAGGACGCGGTTCTGCGGCACGTGATCGGCGCCGCCCTGGGAGTCGTCACCTTCCCCGTCGGTCATCGCCTCCCATTCCGCCGCCAGCGCGTCGGCGTCAGCGTCGGAATTGTCGTCTTCGGGCTTCTCTGCTGCTTGATCTGTCGTATCGGACATTCAGGACTCCGGCCAAAAGTAACGGGCCTAAGGCCTCGACGGGCTCACTGAACGAGCATTTCGGTAAAGAGGACGTCGTTGACCTTGATGGGTTCAACCGCTGCGCGGACACGCGCCAGAAGCTCCTCGCGCAGGCGGTGAATTCCGGCCGACCCTCGAAGATCCTCGGCCCGAAGTTCACGAAGGTAGACCTGAAAATGGTCCATAACCCGGGGCATGCGAAGTTCGACTGTAGCGATATCGCTCTCCTCCGGTACTTCCAGCGCCACCTTGATCTTGAGAAAGCTGGTGCGCCGGCCGGCGGCGTTGAGGTTGACGAGCATTTCGGGCAGCTCGACATAGACTGGCGGCGCCTCGGCCGTCTCCTCGCCAACAGTCTCATCGGCCACCACTTCGGCCTCGTCCTCGGACCCCAGTCCCGCCACGAAAAAGAGGGCCCCCAGGGCGAGAAGGAACATGACCGCCGGCAGGATGATAAAAAGGACAAGCCGCTTGCCGTTCCAGCTTTTCTTCGGCCCCAACTCGAGGTCTTCGCCCTCGAGGCCGCCGTCTTCAGCCTCTTCGTTCGTGACATCTGTCATCGGTCAGCCGCTCGCCCCTGCCCCGGATGACGAGCGCGTCGCCAACCCGGTGAATAATTGCCGGCAGGACATAAGGTGTTGCCCCGCAAGTCTCATGGGCAGGACCCTAAACAGGTTTTGTTAACGATAAGTTGAGCTACGGCGAAATCACGGCACGCCGGCCAAATAAATGCGGCAAAAAATGCCGGGCAAGCCCTGCATCGCGCGGCCTGACAGACCGGATTTTGCCGGGCGCCGATCAGCCATCCCGCTGATTTAGCGCCATTTCCACCATGGCACGCGAGATGCAAGACGAGGGGCGCACGGCACTCGCGCCGGGTGACGTCTTGCCCTTCGAGCGCGGTGCGAAAACGAACAGAACGGCGTTTACGAGGTTTTCCGCATGTCCACACTGGGCCATGTCACCCTTTCACGGCAGATGGTGTTGCGCAGCCAGCTTGATTCCATTGCGCACAACATTGCCAATGCTGAAACGCCTTCCTTCAAGGGACGGCATACTTTTCTGGTGGAAAAAGTGGCGCGCCCGCCGCAGGGGAACGCCATCTCCTTCGTTTCCACCATCGCCGATCTGCGCGATTTTTCCGAAGGGCCGCTCAAAACGACCGGTGGCGAGCTTGACCTGGCGATCCGGGGCGCCGGCTTCTTCAAGGTGGATAACGGATTTACCACCCAATACACTCGCAACGGCAGCTTCGAACTGGATTTCGACGGCCAGCTCACCACCAAATCGGGCTCACTGGTGCTCGACACCAATGACCGCCCCATCGTCATCCCGCCCGATGCCGGACCGGTCGCAATCGCCCGGGACGGCACGGTTTCGGGCCCCGCCGGGGTGCTGGGCACGATCAAGGTGGTCACCTTCGATGATCCGAACAGCCTGACCGATGCCGGGGACACGCTTTACACCGCAAGCCAGCCCGAGATCGAGGCCGAAGGGCATGAGATTCATCAGGGCGTGCTGGAAACCGCCAATGTCCAGGCGGTAATGGAAATTACCCGCATGATCGAGGTATTGCGCGCTTACCAGTCAGTGCAGCGCATCACCGAACAGAATCACGATCTGTCGCGCCAAACCATCCAGAAACTGACGGAAGTCAATTAGAAACCGGGGAACATCCCATGAAGTCACTCGATATCGCCGCCACCGGCATGCTTGCCCAGCAGCTAAACGTGGACGTCATTTCGAACAACATTTCGAATATGAACACCACGGGCTACAAGCGCCAGCGCGCCGAATTCCAGGATCTCCTCTACCAGAGCCAGCTTGCGGTCGGCTCCACCTCCTCCGATGCCGGAACTATTTCGCCGGCCGGCGTGCAGACGGGGCTGGGTGTGAAGGCGGCGGCGGTCTATCGGATGACCAACCAGGGCACTCTCACCCAGACCGACAACCCCTTCGACATCGCCATTCAGGGCAAAGGATATTTCGAGATCGACCTGCCCACCGGCGAGACCGGCTATACCCGTGCCGGATCGTTTCAGGTCAGCCCGGACGGCGAACTGGTGACGACCGAGGGATACCTGGTCCAGCCGGGTGTCACCATCCCCAACGATGCCACCAACGTGACCATCAACGAAAGTGGCGAGGTGATCGTCTCTCAGCAGGGCGTCGCCGCACCCATCAATGTCGGACAGTTAAGCCTTGTCGTGTTCCCGAACGAGGCCGGGCTGGAGGCCGAGGGGAGCAACCTTCTCACCGAAACAGCCGCCTCCGGCGGCCCCATCGCCGGCGTGCCCGGCGAAGCCGGATTCGGCTCCCTGATTCAGGGGTTCCTGGAATCGTCGAACGTGGACGCGGTGGCCGAGATTACCTCGCTGATCCGCGCCCAGCGAGCCTATGAGATGAACTCCAAGGTGATCGAGACAGCCGATCAGATGATGTCCACGACCACCCAGCTAAGGTAGGCCCAGCGATGAGACCGCTTACCCTTTTCTTCACGATCCTCGCCGCCATGGCCCTCTCGAGCGCGGGTTGGGCCGACACGCCCCTGTTGCGTCACCACGTTGTCGTCAGTGCGCCGAAAGTCACGCTGGGAGACGTGTTCCAGGGGGCAGGCGAGCATGCGGACACCGTCGTCGCCAACGCACCCGCCCCTGGACGAAGCATCGCCTATGACGGCGCGTGGCTCCGGTCAGTCGCCCAGGCATACGGGCTCGACTGGCGGCCGACCGGCACCGAGACCGTTCAGATCGAGCGTGCGAGCCGGCTCATCACGGCCGGTGAAATCAAGGCGGCCCTGATCAGGGCGCTTGGGAGTGCGCGCGAGGGCCCGCGGCACGGATCGGATACGATGTCGCTCAGCCTGGATAACGAGACCCTCCGTTTCGAGGTCAGCGAGACCGCCACCGGACCGGTCACGGTCGCCGATTTGCGGCGCCTCGATGATTCCGGGCGTTTCCGTGCAATCCTGCGCCTGCCAAGCGCTGGCGACCGGCCAGACGATGTGCAGGTGTCGGGGCAGATTCATCACATGATCGAGATCCCCGTGCTGACGGAACGGGCGGCGCCGGGCAAGGTGATCCGCAAACGCGATATCGAGTGGCTTTCAATGCGCAAGGAAGCGCTGGACCGCCGGGATATCGTCGACGCGGAGGCACTGATCGGAAAAAGCCCGCGGCGCGCCATTCGCGCGGGTGAACCGGTGCGCCACCGCGACGTACAGGAGCCGATCATCGTGAAAAAAGGCCAGATGGTCACGGTACGGTATGTCACGGACCGGATGACGCTCATCGCGCAGGGCAAGGCCATGGAGGACGGCGCCCGGCGCGAAGTCATCCGAATTCTCAACCTGCGCAGCAATTCGGTCATCGAAGGCGAGGTCGCCGGCCCGTCGGTCGCCGATGTTATCACCAACAAGATGTCGATCGGCGCTGGCGTAGCGGCGCTGAACTAAGGCCGGCCCACCGGCCCGGGAGTGGAATTCATGGCTTTTCTTTATTCGCGCCTCATCGTGCCGCTCGCCCTTGCCGCCGCCATGTCAGGCTTGAGCGCATGCAGCACGGTCGACCGGCTGAGCCAGGTCGGAGAGGTGCCGGTTTTGACCCAGATCGAGGATCCGACCCGGCTTGAGGGTTACCGGCCTGTGAGTATTCCCATGCCGGAGACCCATACGGCCGAGCGGACGCCCAACTCCCTTTGGCGCACCGGAGCGCGGGCGTTCTTCAAGGACCAGAGGGCCGGCCGCGTGGGCGATCTCCTGACCGTTCTGATCGATATCGAGGATGGCGCCAAGTTCAACAACAAGACACGGCGTTCGCGCAAGAACAGCGAAAGCGCCAATGCGGACAAGCTGCTAGGGCTGGAAAGCAAGCTCAGCAAGATCCTCCCCGACGCGGTGGACCCTACGAACCTGGTGGATGCCGGCAGCGAGAGCTCGAGCGAGGGCGACGGCGAGATTGACCGTACCGAAGAACTGGAACTGACGGTGGCGGCGCTCATCACCCAGTCTTTGCCCAACGGAAATCTGGTGATCGTCGGCCGGCAGGAGATCCGCGTGAATTACGAGGTGCGCGAGTTGCAGGTGGCCGGCATCATCCGGCCCGAGGACATCAGCTCCACCAACAGCATCAGATTCGAGCAGATCGCGGAAGCGCGGATTTCCTACGGCGGGCGGGGCCATATTTCGGACGTTCAGCAGCCCCGCTACGGACAGCAGGTCTATGACATCCTGTTCCCGTTCTAGGCGGGCCGGGCCCGCGGCTCACTCGTCGCGGTAGGTCCGCTCCAGCCGCTCGTGCCGCTCCTGGGCCTCGATGCTCAGCGTGGCGATCGGCCGGGCCTCAAGGCGTTTCAAGCCGATGGGCTCGTCCGTCTCCTCGCAATAGCCGTAGGTGCCGTCCTCGATCCGTTGCAACGCGGCGTCGATCTTGGCGATCAGCTTGCGCTGGCGATCACGGGTACGCAGCTCGAGCGCGCGGTCCGTCTCCTGCGAGGCGCGATCGGCAATATCGGGCTCCTGAAGGCTTTCCTCCTGAAGATGCTGCAGTGTCTCGCTCGACTCTTTCAGGATATCCTCCTTCCAGGCCAGGAGCTTTTGCCGAAAATATTCACGCTGCAATTCGTTCATGAAGGGTTCACTCGCTCTGGGTCGGTAATCCGGCGGCAGAAGCGGACGGATCGTGTTTTTGGCCTCACCGTTGATGCGCCGGCGCTTCTCCATCGCCTGGCGCGCCTTGTCGCGCCTGGTCTTGGGGCTGCCGGTCCGGGGGGGCTTCTTTACGCCGGTCGTCTTGGCCGCGGTTTTCACAGAAGACGAGTGCTGGGTTTTCGGGCTGGCCGTTTTCTTCTTGGCCGCCGCCTTCGATTTGGTTGTTTTAGGCACGGGCTTTTGAACTGTCCTGGAAGAGTTGCGCAATGCTTTGCGGCCAGCGGTATCCTTCCTGACCGCCGCTTTCCTCGAAGCCGTCCTCCCTCCGGACTTCGTCTTGGTCACCCTCTTTTTCGCAGGGCTCTTCCGGGCCGCCACCTTGTGAGAGGCAGTCTTCGAACCGGCCACCCTGCTCCGGGCGGGCCGTTTCGCCGCGGTCTTGCGCTGCGCCGGCTTCTTGCCGGTCTTGTTGCCAGCCTTGTTGCCGGTCTTGTTACCGGTCTTGTTGCCAGCCTTGTTACCAGCCTTGGCCCTCGTTGTTTTGGCCGGGGTCTTCTTGGCCGGCGCCGCCTTTTTCCGGACCGCCCCTTTTCGGGGCGCGCCGGCACCGCTGGCCGTGGTCGCGGCCCTCTTGCCCCTTGTCGGGGTCTTCCGGGCGGATGCGGCCTTTTTCGGCTTGGTCTTGGGCATTTCTCCCTTGCCTTTCTCCGACTTCAGGCGGCGCGGAGTATATGCAGGCAGCCAGACGGGGGCAAGAACCGCCTGCCTCAAAAAATTTTTTATTTTTCAGATGCTTATTTGATTTTTTCGCCGGGGGTGCCGCGGACGAGCTTGGCCAGCTCCACGGCCGCGCGGAGTTCGATCTCCGATAGAATCGCAGCCAGGCGCGGGTCCGCGGGCCGGTCCCGGTTATTCTCGAGTTTCCTGGTGAGATTTTCCAGGGTGGCGCGGTCCAGCCGGCCGAGGAGAAGCCCCACCCGGATATCCTCGAGATCGCGCAGCAAATCGGCCCCGCGTTGCAGGCCGGCGGAAGCCATGTTCCCGGGGGCGCGCTCGTCATGTTGCTGCAGGGCGAGGAGGCCGTCGAGCGCACCGGGCTGGCTGACGGCCACCGGTTGGCCCGAGGAGTCCTTGGGCGAGAGATGTTCCGCGAAGGCCGACGGTGTCGGACCGGCGCGTTTGGTTTTTCGCGCCGGGGTCGATCTGGTGACTCCGGTGGGATCTATTCTCATGCCACGCGCCCTGATTCCGGCGAATACGTCAGGGGCTGCGGGCGCGCCGGCCGGGGGCCGACCACGTCCTTGCCCGGACGCCTATCCCGCAGCCTAGGGGTCCGGATTTAACAGGGCGTTAACCCTGGGTGTCCGCGCCATCGACACCCGCGCATGGTTGCCCGGCAGAACTTGCCGACCCACCCCGCCAGCCCGGCAGCGCTTGCCCGGTTCCCTGAGGATCCTGCACCCGAAACCTCAGGCACAAGCAAATAAAATCAATAGGTTGCTCCAGAGCCGACCGTGGCACGCCGTTCGCATTCCGAAAGTGGTTCGAACACCAGCAAGCGATCAGGCGGGGTCAGATCACGTGTCAGTATTTTTGGGCTTTAAGAAATTCGGTTTCGGTCGGCGGTGCCTCTCGCTTCTCCTCGCGCTTGGCCTCGCCGTCTCTCACGCCGGACCGGCGGCGGCGGCCGTCTCACGCATCAAGGATATCGCCGAATTCCAGGGCGTGCGGGACAACATGCTTGTCGGCTATGGCCTCGTCGTCGGCCTCGACGGCACAGGTGACGACCTCGATGATGCCAGCTTCACTCGCCAGAGCCTCATCGGCATGCTGGAGCGGCTTGGCGTCAATACACGCGACGAGGAGCTCGATACCGATAACGTCGCCGCCGTGATCGTGACCGCCACCATGCCGCCCTTCGTCCGCCACGGCAGCCGGATCGACGTCTCGGTCAGTGCGCTGGGCAATGCCGAAAGTCTGCTCGGCGGGACTCTCCTCGTAACCCCCCTGCTGGGCGCCGATGGCGAAGTCTATGCCGTCGCCCAGGGACCCGTCGCCGTCGCGGGATTTTCCGCCGCCGGAAATGCCGGCTCGGTAACCAAGGGCGTGCCCACCAGCGCCCGGATCGCGGGCGGCGCCATCGTCGAACGCGAGGTCGGGTTCGAGCTTGCGCAGATCGCCACTGTCCAGGTCTCGTTGCGCAACCCCGATTTCACGACCGCCCGGCGGGTGAGTGAGGCAATCAACGAATTTCTCGAAACCAGCGCGGCCGCGGCCCTTGACCCTGGCACGATCCGGGTCGCCGTGCCCCCGCGTTACGAAGGCAATGCCGTGGCGCTGATGACCGAAATCGAGCAACTCATCGTCCAGCCCGACCAGGTCGCCCGGGTCGTGATCGACGAGAAGTCCGGGGTCATCGTCATGGGCGAACAGGTTCGGATCAGCAAGGTCGCGATCGCGCAGGGGAATCTCACGATCCGGATTACGGAAACGCCCCAGGTTTCGCAACCCAACCCGTTCTCCAACACAGGCGAGACGATCCAGGTGCCGCGCACGGAACTCGAGGTCGACGAAGGCGAAACGCGCCAGCTCACAGTCTTCGAGGCGGGCGTGAACCTGACGGAACTGGTCAACGGCCTCAACGCGCTCGGTGTCGGTCCGCGTGACATGATCTCGATCCTTCAAGCCATCAAGGCCGCAGGTGCGCTGCAGGCCGAAATCGAGGTGATGTGATGATCGATTCCCATTTCACCGAAGCGGCGCGAATGAGCCTGGGCGATCGCAATTCACCCGAATCCATCGTGCGCCGCGCCACCCAGACCAAGAGTGACGCACGCCAGGCGGCCGAGGAATTCGAATCCGTGTTTCTCTCGAAAATGCTCGACCAGATGTTTGCCGGAATCAAAACCGATGGACTTTTCGGCTCCGGCCCGAGCGGAGACATCTATCGCTCGATGCTGAACCAGGAATACGGAAAGGTGATCTCGACCACTGGCGGAATAGGCATCGCCGACCAGGTGGAGCGGGAAATTCTCAAGCTGCAGGAGTTGAACTGACATGGACCCGAACAGCCTCGCCGAAGATCTGATTGCGGTCACGAGCCGGCTCTCGGCCATCCTGGAGCAGGAGAACAAGCTGCTCCAGGCGATGAAGCCGGCCCGGATTACCACCCTTCAGGACGACAAGGTGGCGCTGGCAAACGCCTACCAGGCGCTGATGCGCGAATTGGCCCGCGATCCGGCGCCGATCGCCCAGATGGAGCCCATCCTGCGCCAGACGGTCGAGAAGACACTGAAGCAGTTCAATGAACTCGCCAACCGCAACATGAACGCGTTGCGCGCGGCCCAGGAGGTGAACCGGCGCGTCATGGTCACAATCGTTGACGCCATAAAAAGCCAGTCGACCGGTCAGCGCGGCTACGGCAGGACCGGGCGGGCATCCGCTGGCGATGCCGGCGGAAGGCCGATTTCAGTCAGCGTGAACGAGCGTCTGTAATGGACCTCTAACGGAAAGCCACGGTCATGAGCCTTACCCTAGCGCTTCAGAACGCGGTCAGCGGGCTGCAATACAGCCAGACAACGCTGAACACGATCTCGAACAACATCGCAAACGCGAATACCGAAGGCTATACCCGCAAGACGGTCGACGTGGAGGCGCGCACGCTGGCCGGCCAGGGCGCTGGCGTCAATGTCACCGGGCTGAGCCGCTCGGTCAGCCAGGGGCTCCTCTCGGATTTACGCATTCAGATTTCCGCGGTCGAGAACCTCACCTATCAGAGCGAGATTTTCGGGCGCATGCAGGACATGTTTGGCTCGTTGGCCAGCGGAAGCGATATCAGCTCGCAAATCAACGACCTCGAACAGGCGCTCGAGGTCCTGGCGACCACGCCGGAATCCGAGGACGCGCGAATTGCGGTAATCAACGAGGCCCAAAATCTGGTCAACGAACTGAACTCGATGGCGGCCAGCGTGCAGAAACTCCGGCTCGAGGCAGACCAGACTGTCGGCGCTTCCGTAACGCGCGTTAACGAGCTTCTGGGCCAGATCGACCAGTTGAACAGGCAGATCGCCGACGCCAAGGGTAACAATCGCGTCTCGGTCGAACTCGAGGATCAACGCGACCAGGCAATGAGCGATCTGGCCAAGGAAATCGACTACAGTTTCTTCGTTCGCGATACCGGCGAGGCCGTGATTCTGACCAAGACCGGCCGGACCCTGCTGGACGGGTTCGTGCGCCCGCTATCCCATGCCACGGCCTCACAGATGGATCAGGGGCTGACGCTGGGAAGCGGGATCGACGGCATATTCCTGGGCGGTGTCGATATTACGGCCGAGATCACGGACGGCCGCATGGCCGGCGCGATCCGGATGCGCGACCAGGTGCTGCCGAATTTCGGCGCCCAGCTCGACAACCTCACGGTCACCATTCGCGACGAAATCAACGCCGTTCACAATACCGGCGCCGGCCATCCCGCCGCCTCGACCCTGACCGGTACGCGCGTCTTCGGCAACACCGCCAACGACATTTTTTCAGGTACAGGCACGGTGCGTCTCGCCCTTGTGGACCAGAACGGCAATTACGCGCCCGGCACGCCCCCCACCGATGCGGATTTCTACGATCTGGATCTTACGGCCCTCGGCCCGGTCTCGATTGATGCGCTGGCGGCGGATATCAACGCCAATCTTACAAATATCAACGCCACCATCGTGAACGGACAGCTTGTCCTCGAGGGCTCCGGCGGCTTCCGGGTCGCGATCGACGACCAGGGCTCCGAGGAAGTCACGACGGGCCGTAGCTTTTCGCATTACTTCGGGCTGAACGACTTCTTTGTCTCGGGCGAAGTTTATTCGGCCTACGAATCAGCCCGACAGACCGCCGCCACGACCCCCGTCGGCTCCGACGGCCAGCTCACGATCAGCTTCGCCGGCATGACCGCTGCCGCCACCGTCAATTACACGTCGGCGACCACCCTCACGACGCTGGCAACAGACATCACGACGCAGATCGCCGCCCAGGGCGGCAACGCCACCGCCAGTGTCGTCAGTGACGGGGACGGCGTGCGTCTCGTGATTTCGGATCCGGATGGGGATGAACTGCATTTCGCGGAAACCGGCGGCGGCAGCGCGTACCGGGATCTCGGCCTCGGCACGCGGGACGACGCCATTTCAACCACAATCTCGCTCAGGAGCGATATCGCATCCAACCCGTCCCTGATTTCGCGTGGCCGGGTCTCCAGTGCGACCCCTACTGTCGGCGGGTCCGCCATCAGTGCGGGTGACAATCGAACAGCGCTGGCGCTCGCCGCAAAGTTTTCCGAAGGCATCGTGTTTGGCACCTCGGGCGGGATCGCGACAACGAACACGACCTTCTCCGGCTTCGGTGCGACCATGGTTTCGCTCAATGCCTCGCAGGCGCAGCTCAACGACAGCACGCTCGATTTCCAGACAATAATGCGTAACGAGCTGTCCGGCAAGGTCTCGGGGCAAAGCGGTGTCAATGTCGACGAGGAGCTGGCCAATATGACGGTCTTCCAGAACGCTTATGCCGCCAACGCACGGGTCATTTCCGTGACTGCGGAACTCCTTGAAATCCTTGTCAATCTTGGCCGATAGGAGGTTCAGGATATGACCCGTATCACCGACATTGCCGCCCACGCGCAGCTTCTCTCGAACATGGCGGCCGCCCAATCGCGGATCGGCAAGCTCAACGTGCAGATCTCCTCCGGCAAGACAGCGCAGCGCTTTCAGGGGCTGGAGTTGCAGGACACGTCGCGGCTGATCGACCTCAAGACGTCCCATCAGCGCACCGCACAGTTCCTGCGCAACATTCAGGCAGCCGACCAGCGGCTGACCTTTATGGAGAATGCGGCCAGCACGACCTTCGATGTCGCAAAGCAATTCCGCACCCAGCTCATCAATGCCCTCAACATGGATAACGCCAGCGACCTCACGCTAGTGAGCGACGCCCGCGCCTTCCTGGAAACAGTGGCGGGGCAGCTCAACAAGACTCACGAGGGACGCTACCTGTTTTCCGGCACCCGGACGGATACCCGGCCGGTCGATATTGACGATCCCGATTTCTTCTCGGTCTTTCCGGCGATGCCGACTTCGGCAGATACGAGTTATTTCCAGGGAGACTCCCAGAAACTCACGGTCCGCGCGGATACCGATATTTCAATCACCTACGGGGTGACGGCGGATCAGGCGGGTTTCGAGGAAATCATTCGCGCCCTCAAGCTCGTCAGTATTGCCGGGCAGCCGCCCAGCCGCGATGTGCTGGAGGAAGCACTCGGCGTGACGAATCAGGCCATTGACGACATTCCGCGGATCGTCAGCTCCATTGGCGCCGTTCGCAAGCAGCTTCAGGACGTGGAGACAATCCATACCGACCTGCAGCTTTATCTCGAACAGGGGATTTCAGATATCGAGAACGTCGATGTCAGCAAGGCGCTGACGCAATTGAGTCAGGAGCAGCTCACGATGGAGGCGTCCTTTTCGACGATTTCCGTGATGCGGGGTCTGACATTGACCAATTTCCTTTAATCCCGTCCCGAGCAAAGCAAAGAGAGGACTGACCATGCACGCAACCAAACTGACCCACACCGAATCGAGCGCGGCAGAACCGCCGCCCGACGGGGTGCGAATGATCGAGACGCGGTTTGGCGAGATGCCGTTCGACCCGCAAAATTCCCTGACCATGCCTCAGGGGCTGATCGGCTATTCCGATTTTCGCGAGTTCGGTCTGCTGGCCCTGCCGGATAGTGGTCTGGGTGCGATGATGCTCCTGCAAAGCCTTTCGGAGGCCAGCCTGTCCTTCATCGTGGCGCCGTACAATGCGGAAAGCGGCATGATCGACGACAAGGACCTGGCCGACGCCGCGCGGGCGCTTGGCATCGGGCGGGACGATCTGGTTGTGCTGCTGGTGGTGACCGTCCAGCGGGAGGCCGACACCATCAAGATCTACGGCAACCTGAGGGCGCCGGTCATGGTCGACAACGAGCACCACATCGCCCGGCAATACGTTCTCCCGAACCCGAAATATCCGGTTCGCTACGAGTTCTAGGCCGGCCGGACGCTGCCGCCTTAAGTGAAGATTAACCCTGTTGGGACCATAGTTCGGCAACCGGAAAATGGCCGAAACCGGGCCGACAGGGGGTTCAGGAAAGCACCATGATGGCAATCAACGAGATGGATGTGATTCTCCTCTGCGGCGGGCTCGGCACGCGGCTGCGCGAAGAGACGGAATTCAAGCCCAAACCCATGGTGGAGATCGGCAAGCATCCGATCCTCTGGCATATCATGCGTCATTACCGCGCCTATGGACCGAGGAATTTCATCCTCTGCCTCGGTTACCGGGGTGACGTTATCCGCGATTATTTCATCAATTACCGCCGCCATAACAGCGATGTGGCGGTCGATCTTCGCAGCGGCGGCATTGAAACCCTTTCCAACGAGTTCGACGAGGACTGGCGCGTGGTGATGGCCGAGACCGGCAGCGAGTCGCTGACCGGCCGGCGCATGGCCCTCGCCCTCAAGTATCTGCGCGGAGACACCTTCTTTGCCACCTACGGTGACGGGGTCAGCAATGTCGATCTCAACCAGCTCATGATGCACCACCGGCGATCGGGCAAGCTGGCGACCGTGACGGCGGTCCATCCCTCTTCCCGCTTCGGAGAGCTGTCGATCCAGGACGGACTCGTCGATTCCTTCGCCGAGAAGCCCCAGGTTACCGAAGGCTGGATCAATGGCGGGTTTTTCGTGTTTGAACGCGCCGCATTCAACGGCGTTTCGCCGGAAGAGAATTTCAGCCTGGAAGAAGGCATCCTCGAAGAGCTCGCCGCCCGCGGACAGCTTGCAGTCTACCAGCATCACGGCTTCTGGCAGTGCATGGACACGTTCCGGGAGATGGAGCTTCTCAACCATATGTGGAAATCGGGTCAGGCACCCTGGCGGGTGGAGAACGAGCAAAGACTATCGGCATGACACCCGAATTCTGGCATAACCGCGCTGTTTTCCTGACCGGTCATACCGGGTTTATGGGCGGCTGGCTGAGCTTCTGGCTGGCCGAGCTCGGCGCCCGGCTGACGGGCTACGCATTGACACCGCCAACGCGTCCGAACTTTTTTTCCCTCTCCGGACTCGAAACGCGCCTCCATTCGCTGATTGCCGATATTCGCGACCCGATCCTTCTGAAGAACGCCATTCTGTCGGCCGAGCCCGAAATCGTGTTTCACCTGGCCGCCCAGCCTCTTGTTCGGGATGCGTACCGCCGACCGGCCGAGACTTTCGAGACCAACGTGATGGGCACCGTCAACCTGCTCGAGGCGATCCGGCACTGCCCCTCCGTGCGGGCGGTGGTGATCGTGACATCGGACAAGGTGTATGCGAACCAGGAATGGGCCTGGGGATACCGCGAATCGGACCGTCTCGGCGGCCGGGAACCCTATGGCGCGAGCAAGGCAGCGGCGGAAATCGTGGTCGATTCCTACCGCGCCTCCTATTTCGCAAGCCAGGCCACGCCCTGCGCCATCGCCACGGTCCGGGCCGGAAATATCATCGGTGGCGGTGATTGGGCGGCCGAACGCCTGGTACCGGACGCGATCCGCGCCTTTGTTCGCGGTCAGACACTCGCGATCCGCCACCCCGAGGCCGTCCGGCCCTGGCAACATGTACTGGAACCCCTCAACGGCTATCTCTGTCTGGCGGAAAAACTGATAGCGGATCCCGACGGCACGGCAGGTCCCTGGAATTTCGGCCCGGCGCAGGACGATATCCGCCCGGTCGCCTGGCTGGCAGACCGGATCAGCGAACTCTGGGGGGACGGCGCTCACTGGCATCACGCCAATGAAAGCGGTCCTTACGAAGCGACACTGCTTGCCGTCGATAGCGCCAAGGCGCACCAGAAACTGGGCTGGCGCCCAGTCTGGACGCTGGACCACGGGCTGGCGGAAACGGTGGCCTGGTACAAGGCAGAACAACGGGGCGCCGATTGCGCCGCTCAGACAGCATCACAGATCGAACGATTTCAGGAGGCAGCCTGATGGCGCTGGCAAATCAATCCGTCCCACCGCTTGAAGGCGAGCGTTGGCATTCCCACTGTCGTTTCTGCCGCGCCCCCCTGACCACCACCCTGGTCGATCTCGGCACCACGCCCGCGGCCAATGCGTATCGGACGCCGACCCAGATGCGTCTGGGCGAGACCTACTACCCGCTACACGCTTATGTCTGCGACAGTTGCAAGCTGGTCCAGCTCGAGGATTTCCAAACTCCGGGCCAGCTTTTCTCCGATTACCTGTATTTCTCCTCGTATTCCGAGAGCTGGCTGGAACACGCCGCCGCTTTCGCCGACATGGCAGTTGAGCGCTTCGGTCTCACGCCCCGCTCACTGGTGATGGAAGTTGCCAGCAACGATGGCTATCTCCTCAAGAATTTCCTCAGGAAACGTATTCCGGTGCTGGGCATCGAGCCGGCCGCAAATATAGCCATGGCGGCCCAGCGCGACGGCATTCCGACCCTGGTCGAGTTCTTCGGTGTCGAGGCCGCACGGCATCTGGTTCGTGGCGGACAACTGGCTGACCTGCTGATCGGCAATAATGTGCTGGCCCACGTACCCGACATCAACGATTTCGTACGCGGCCTGTCGGTGGTGCTCAAACCCGACGGTGTGCTGGTGATGGAGTTTCCCCATCTCCTCAACCTGCTCGAGAAAAGCCAGTTCGACACCATCTATCACGAGCATTTTTCCTACCTCTCCATCCTGGCCGTCGAACGGATCTTTGAAGCCCACGGCCTGGCCATCTTCGACGTGGACAGGCTGCCGACCCATGGCGGCTCGCTCCGGATCTATGCCTGCCTCGCGATCAACCGCCGGCCGGAGGAAGCGGGGCTGGCCGAGGTCCGGGCCGCGGAAAAAGCGGCCGGTTTGGGCCGGCTTGAGACCTATGCCGGATTTTCCGAAAGATGCGGGACGATCAAGCGCGACCTGCTGCGCTTCCTGATCGACGCACGCGAAGCCGGCAAGACGGTAGCCGGCTACGGCGCGCCCGCGAAAGGCAACACGCTCCTCAATTACTGCGGCATCAAGGCCGATCTACTTCCCTTCACGGTGGATATCAGCCCGCACAAGCAAGGGCTTTTCCTGCCGGGCAGCCGAATCCCCGTGTTCGATCCGGGCCACCTGACCGAAGCGCGGCCGGATTATGTCCTGATCCTGCCCTGGAACCTGACTGCGGAGATCACACGCTCCATGTCGCATATCCGGGACTGGGGCGGCCGCTTTGTCGTCCCCATTCCTGCCCTCACGGTGCTGGACTGACCGGAGACCGGAGACATGCTGTTCTCCTCCATCGATTTGGGCGAAGCCTGCGTCATAGATCCCACACGTCACGAAGACGCGCGCGGTTACTTTGCCCGCACCTATTGCGCGCACGAATTCAGGGCCATGGGGCTGAACACCGAATGGATCCAGTGCGGCACATCCTACAGCCGCCTGGCCGGGACGCTGCGCGGCCTGCACTTCCAGCAGACGCCCTTCGCCGAGATCAAGCTGGTCCGCTGCACGCGCGGCGCGATCTTCGATGTCATCGTCGATATTCGTCCCGGCTCACGCACGCGGGGCCGCTGGTTCGCAACCGAACTCACGGCCGAGAACGGCCGGATCATCTATATCCCCGAGGGCTTCGCGCACGGCTTCCAAACGCTTTGTGACGGAAGCGAGGTATTCTATCAGATCTCCACAGCCTACGAGCCCGAGGCCTCGTCCGGTATCCGTTACGACGATCCGACGATCGAAATCCCGTGGCCGCTGCCGGTTTCGGAAATCAGCGCGCGGGACGCCGCGCTGCCCGATATGGACATGGCACCATGCTAGAGATCTCCCCAGACGCTCGGATTTCCCCCCTTGCGGATATCGAGGATTCTGTCCGCGGATCGCGCATCATCATACATCCCGGCGTTTGCATCGATTCCTTCGTCAAGTTCAAGCCGGCGGGCGGCATGGGCGACGTGGTGATCGGCCGGGGCACGACCATCAATTCCGGCTGCGTTCTCTATACCGGTAACGGCATCACCATCGGCGAGCATTGTGCGATCGCCGCCAATTGCACCTTTGCCCCCGTCAATCATGCCTACCAGGACAGCTCACGTCTTATTGTCGAGCAGGGATTTCAGGAAAGCCGCGGGGGAATCTGCATCGGAAATGACGTCTGGATCGGCGCCAATTGCGTCATTCTGGACGGCGCCGTTATCGGGGCCGGCGCGGTGATCGCCGCAGGTACGATCGTGCGCGACGAATTGCCTCCCTATTCGGTCAGCCGCGGCATCCCCGCCACCGTCACAGGGTACCGGTCATGAAGTTCACAATTTTCGGCGCAACAGGTTTTATCGGGGCGGCCCAGCTCCGCTATCTCCGGGCCCAGGGACACGAGGTGCTGACCCCCGGCCGGGAGGAGACAGCCGATGCCAGGTTCCTGGCCGGGACCGATTTCGGTCACGCGATCTATGCGATCGGGCTCACGGCCGATTTCCGGCGCAAGCCCATCGAGACGCTCCGCGCGCATACCGGTGTTCTGGCCGAATTGCTGGCGCTGGGAAAATTCAGCTCCTTTACCTACCTCTCTTCAACCCGGGTTTATGGCTGCGAGGGCGGACCGACCCACGAGGAAGCCCCGCTCACTCTCAGTCCGGCCAAGCCCGATCATCTCTACAATGCGAGCAAAATCGCGGGCGAATCCCTTGTTCTTGCCCTCGACCGGCCCGACTACCGAGTGGTGCGGCTTTCCAATGTTTACGGCGCGGATTTCACCTCGGAGAATTTTCTCACCTCCGTTCTGCGCCAGGCGGTCCGGGGCCGCATCCGCCTGCACACATCTCTTGCCTCGGAAAAGGATTACATCGCCCTCAGTGACGTCGTGGATACGCTCCCCGCCATCGCGCTGGCGGGCCGGCACCGGCTATACAATCTGGCGGCCGGTGAAAACGTTTCCCATGGCGAGATATGCGACCGGCTCGCCCGGCTATGCCAGGCGGATATCCGTGTTGGCGAGGGTGCGCCGATAGTGCGTTGCCCGCCGATCGACATCTCGCGACTGGGGGCGGAGTTTGATTTCCGGCCCGCCTCTCTCCTCACCGATATGACGCGCCTGGTCGCCCTGTCGCGCGCGGAGCTCGAAACGGCATGATCCAGATCGACATGAAAAAAGGCGTGGTCATACTGACCGAGGAGGATGCACCCGGGGGACAGCACCGGGTCTCCCACAGGATGGACACGCAAGAAGCCTTCCGGGCTGTCTCACGCGCCTGGATCCGTGCGGGCTGGGACACCAAATATGTCTACGGGTTCTCGTGGTTTGGCCGGCCGGTCATTCAGCTGCCGGATGACATGATCCGGATTCAGGAAGTGATCTACGCGCTCAAGCCCGACATTCTGATCGAGACGGGCGTCGCCCATGGCGGGTCCCTCGTCTTTTACGCCACACTTTTCGAGGCCATGAAAAAAGGCCGCGTCGTCGGCATAGACATCGAAATCCGGCCGCACAATCGTGCCGCCATCGAGTCCCACGAGTTCTTCGACCGGATCACGCTGATCGAAGGTTCATCGATCGATCCGGATATCGGGGCGAGAGCGCGGGAGGAGGTCAAGGAGAGCGATACTGTCCTGGTGATTCTCGACAGCAACCATACCAGGGACCATGTTCTGGAGGAGCTGAGGATGTATGCCGACCTGGTTTCCGTCGGCTCCTATATCGTTGCGACAGATGGCGTGATGGGAGAGGTCGTGGGCGCGCCACGCACCGAAGCCGACTGGTCCTGGAACAACCCGAAGGAAGCGGCTCTTCAATTCGTCGCCGAGGATTCCCGCTTCAAAATCGAGGAGCCGGCATTTCCCTTTAACGAGGGGCTGATCACGGAGCGGGTCACCTATTGGCCCGGCGCCTTCGTCAAGCGCGTCCGCTAGCGCCGCGCCATATCAGGCGGCCGCGGCCGCTTTGCCAGCAGTTCTCTCTTTTTCCTTCAGTGCCGCGCGCAGCGCCGCCTGGAAATTTTCCACGAAATCGTCGATCCGGCAGAGCGCGGATTGCTGGACCATCGGCCGCAGATGGTAGCGAAGAAAGGTGATGCTGTCGGGATTTTGAGCCAGCTCAACCGCCGCATCGATGAATTCGGCATCTGATCCGACAGAAAGCTCACCCAGGCTGACGTTGTTGAGGATCGAATGGCTCATGCGCTGGTGCATGCCCGGTCCCACTTTCGTGACCACCGGCACGCCCATCCAAACGGCCTCGCAGGTCGTCGTGCCCCCCGTCAGGGGGAAAGTATCGAGCGAGATATCGATCTCGTTATAGAAGTCGAGATGGGAGGTCTCGATCTTCTTGTTATTCACGAAATACAGACGTTCGGGGCCTATGCCGTGTTTTTCGAACTCGCGCACCAGGTTCGTCTTGAGAACAACGGAATCGATTTCGGGGCGCACCACAAGAAACCGCGAGTCGGGCACGCGCGACATGACCTGACCCCAGAGCCCAATTGTTTCGGGCGTGTATTTGTAGGTATTGTTGAGCGTCCCGAAGGTGATGATCCCGTTTCTTTCGAATGGAATGACCGGATTGATTGGCACATCCTCGAAGGAATCGAAGCAGACCCAGCTTTCCGGCAAAACCAGCGGCTTTTCCGCCAGAAGGTCCTCGCGGACCGGCTTTACGTAAGGATCGGTTACGAGAAAATCAACGGTCTCCATGCCCGTGGTGTAGGGATAGCCGAGCCAGCAGATCTGAACCGGTGCCGGCTTGTAGGCCAGGACCTCGAGCTTGTGGGACATGGTAAATCCGTTCAGCTCGATCAGAATATCCACCTCGTCCCGTCGGATGGCTTCCGCGATCTCGCGCTCGCTCATCCCGTCCACGAACGTGAACCTGTCGACATGATCGATAAATTTCTTTTGCAGCGGATCGTTCGGCGCACGTTCGGGCGTGTAGCAATAAAACTCGAAGCCGGACTTGTCGTAGTTGAGCAGGATCGGCCCGACGAAACGGGCAACAGAATGCCCCTTCAGATCGGACGAAAGAACTCCGACGCGAATTTTCCGCCCCTTGTCGCGTGTGCGCAGTTTGGCCTCGGGAAGCGGACTGGCCTGCGAGGCGCGGACCATGTTGTCGGCCCAGCCCTTGTGAAGGCTGAAGAGCTTGGAGAGCTGATCATCCGTTCTGGCGTGAACCAGGAGATCGAGAAAGACCGCCGATTGTCCGCTCGTGTGGAACTGCCGGGTCAGCCCGAACAGATCGCCCAACTCGCGAAGCCCCTCGAAATCGCAGGTTGCCTGGAAAATCTGGAATGGATTGCAGCGGTGGCCCGGCTCGAGGTCGTCCAGTGTCAGCGTCGCATGAGCATAGAAATTTGCTTCATCGTATCGGTTGAGATGACGAAGGGAGCGGATCAGGTTTACATGAGGCCCCGGCGCCCGCGGCGCGCGTTGTAGCGCCTCCTTGTAGAACTTGATAGCCAGGTCGTAGCGGTGCTGACCCATGAAGGCATTGCCGAGATTGTTCAGCGCCGGGTACTTGCCGGGATCCAGCTCGATTGCCTTGGCATAGAAATGCGCCGCCAGGTCTATCCGATTGAGCGTATTCAGGCAGGAGCCGGCATCGTTCCAGGCTTCGTAACTGTCAGGATTGAGCTCCACAATCTTCTGAAGAACGCGTATCGCGGCCTCCATCCGGCCAAGCCGCCCCAGCGTACGCCCCACCACGGCATGCTGATGCCAGTCTTCCGGGTCATTTTCCATTTGCTGCAGATAGGACTGGATCGCCGCCTCGGGGTCGCCGCCTTCCTCGACGGAACGCAGAATTTCGGCGCGGAATTCTTCCGATTCCCCGGCCGTATCGAAGGCCCGGCGATATGCGGTCATTGCCTCGCCGGTCCGACCGAGCTGTTCGAGACAAAAGCCCACGTTGCTGTGAGCGCGCGTATCGTTGGGATCGATGAGAAGATGCTGTTCGTAAGCCGAGACCGCTGCCGCGAAATCTCCGGATTGCTGCAGGATTTCACCACGCTGGCGGTGGTAGTTTTTGAGTCCGGGCTCAATTTTCCGGGCGGCGTCGAGCATCGTCAGCGCATCCCCGAAACGCTCGGTCTCCCGCAGCAGAACGATGTAGTGAAGACGCGCCTGCAGGTCCTGCGGATCCAGGCTCAGGGCCGATTTCAACGATTTCTCAGCCGCCTCGTAGGTCCCGGTCTCGATCCGGATCTTGGCCAGATTGCCGAGGAAATCCGCGCGGTCCGGCGCCGCCTGGATCGAGGCCTCTATCTTTTCGACCGCGGTCGCGCTGTCTCCGGATTGATGATATGCGATTCCAAGATAGTGCAAGGCATCGGGGTGCGCCGGCACCTTTTCGAGCACCTTGCCGTAAATTTCGATTGCATCCTCGAGATTGCCCGCCTGATGCATCCGGACGGCGCGCTGCATCAGATCACCTATACGCAGCCTGCCTTGTCTCTTGGCCATCACTCAGTTTTCCCATGCCATTTGCAGGCCCGACCGCCGCCAGGCCGGTGTTCACTTGATAAGAAGTCCCTGCCCGGTGGGAAGCTCCAGGATCTTGTAGCCCCGATCTGCCATAAACCGGTCTTCGGCGCGCTGCTGATCGGCATAGCCAAGCCAGCCGTAATCGTCGAAGACAATCGCCCCCCCTGGCACAACCTGGTCGAACAGACGCTCCAGCGCGCCGATTTCGGCGTCGCGATTGTTCATATCGATATGGAGAAATGCGATCGGGCCGTTGGGCACGGCCTTTTCGAACGAGTCCGGGACCGGCCCCTGGGTCACGACGGCATTCGGCACATTGCGAAAGCGTTCTGTCACCTGGGCGAAAAGCCCGGCCGAATGTTCCGGCATGGCATGGTGGCTCATATCGTCCGTATGCTCGAACAGATCGTAGAGGTAGAAACGCCGCCCGGTTTCGGAGGCGAAATCGACGTAATCGCACACGATTCTCGCCGAAGTCCCCTTGTAGGACCCGCACTCGACGAAATCCCCTTCCCGCCGCAGCCCGTGCTGCGCCGCCCAGCACAACACGTAGACCCGCCACATGACGGCCTTTTCAGGCCCTGTCTCGGCATGGCGATTGAATGCAGCCAGGAAAGGCTCGTCCCCCAGCAGGGTGAGATTTCGCCCGAACGTGATGAGATTGTCGGCCGCGAAGATGCCCGGCTGGACATTGCCGAGCATATCCTTGAAACCTCTGGTAAAAACTGGCTTGTTGCGGACGCCGTAGAAGATACCCGGAGCAAAGTTTTTGGCGAGTTTCACCACAGAAAATCCTGTTGACGCGAAAGGGCCGCCCGCAGGCGCGTTCGCGCGCCGCCAGCGGTCTCACCATGGTCGATCAGCGTTAAGTTTCGGTAAAATCGGCCACTTTCCGGCATTCAAGCGGGCATGGAAACAGCCGGGCATGGAACCCGAAAGTTTTCCGCCCTCCGATTTTCTTTAACCCTTCCTAAAACTTTGCCGCCCTAATCTTGCGCCCGAGCCCCGAGAAAGCCTGCTCCAACGGCAGGCGGCTCGCGGGGAACAGGATGTTCCCGAACGGCAGGTAGCTGTTTATCCCAAACTCCAAGTAGGAGAACACACCATGTCTCTCAACATCATCTCCAACTTCGCGGCCAATGCGGCTCACCGCAACCTGGCCACGACCGAAGCTCAAACCACTGCTTCCTTGACCAAGCTGTCTTCAGGTAGCCGCGTGGTTTCGGCCAAGGACGACGCCGCGTCGCTCGCGATCGGTTCTCGTCTGAACGCCGAGGTCCAGGCCCTGAAACAGGCATCCGTGAACGCGGGTCAGGCCGTCTCGATGCTCCAGATCGCTGACGGCGCCATGGCGCGCGTGAACGACATTCTGGTCCGGATGAAAACCCTCTCGGTGCAGGCTGGTTCCGGCCAGCTTTCCTCGACAGAGCGGAGCATCCTCGACTCGGAGTTCCAGGCACTCACGTCGGAAATCGACCGTATCGCCCAGGACACCGAGTTCAACGGCCAAACCCTGGTGAACGGCTCCACATCGACCACGACCGTGCTGAACGGCCAGGCGGCCGGCGACCGTATCTTCGAAGCGGCCGACGGTTTTGCCGGAATCGCGCTCGATTCCGACGTGGGCGATGCAGCCATCAGCGTGTCGTTCAACGCTACCGATAACGTCCTCACCCTCACCAACCTGACGACCGGTGTGAGCGAAGGCGTGAACATTGGCGGCACGGCCATCGCGCTGAACGAAGAGCAGAGCGTGCGCTTCAATCAGATCGGTGCCACGATTACCCTCAACTCCGCCTTCGACAAAACCACCGACATTGCGCCGACCGGCGCCGTGACGGAAGCCAACGATGGCGGCACGGGGTCAATCGACACCGCCACGATCACGTTGCTCAACGCGGATGTCGCGGATGCGGTGGAAACCCTGTCCTCGCTGTCGGCCTCGATCGACGCCACGACCGCGAACAGTGCCGGCGTTTCGCTCGGTGCGTTCACGGCCAACGCTGTGGATTTAAGCACGGTCGGGACGAAGAACCTGACACTCAGCGACGGAACCAGCGATATCGAGATCAGCTTCGTCGTCACCGAAGGGTACACCGACGGTGCCGATCTGACGGTTGATGTCGATGACCTGGGCACACTGGTGTTCGGCAACACGGCTGCCTCCAGCACGACGGACTTCAGCTTCAAGCTGGGTACGGGAACCTCCGCTCAAGACAACCTGGATGTTTCCGTGAGTGCCGTCAGCGTGGCAGCCCTCGGCCTGACGGGTACGTCGATTTCGGGGTCGGACGGCAGCAACGCCGATACGGCGTCGGCGGCGGTTTCGACGGCCATCGACACGCTCAACACCTCTCGGGCAGGCGTCGGTGCCTCGCAGAACCGGATCGACTTCGCGTCAGCGAACCTGTCGACGGCGATCGAGAACGCCGAATCGGCCCGGTCGGCCCTGTTGGACCTGGACGTCGCCAACGAAATCAGCGTGTTCACCAGCAAGCAGGTCCTCCTGCAGGCCGGTGTTTCCATGCTGGCGCAGGCGAACCAGCTGCCGCAGAACCTGCTGCGGTTGTTCAACTAATCCCGAGTTCCCGGGGTTATCCGGAGAGGGGGCCAGATGGCCCCCTCTCTTTTTTTTGCGCAGATTTTGCCGCTGGCCTCGGTCCAACCCGGCAATTTTTGCCTAAGGCTATGAATTTATGTCGTTTTCAAAGATTTATTAAACCTCCCTCCCTACCCTGTGCCCTGGGAAGAATGGCCAGAAACCCGCCAGCACGCGTGGTCCGGCGAAGGCCCCTGTCGCGCGGTCCGAGAATTGCAGAGGACTGGCACAGTGGAGAAGCGCGTGCCGCCCGCCGCCAAGCCGGGCGGGCGCGCCGGAAAGGAATACGGCCAGAGTAACCCAAGTGGCCCGAATCGCCCGAGTGGAAAACCAGCATGTCCGATACCAGCGGTCTCAACCTGAACAATATCAATGTCGACGAGTCGGGACGGGTTTCGTTTTCGGGCCTGCGATCCGGCATCGACATCGAAGGCACCGTCGACGCCATCATCCAGGCGCGCCGCATCCCGGTCGACCGGCTGGAAACGCGGGTTGCTGACAACCAGGAGAAGCTGACTGCGCTGGACGAGCTGGAAAGCGTCGTCAATGTCTTGCGCGACCGCCTCAGCGTGCTGAGAGGCGCCGTTTCTTTCAACAACGCGAATAATATCTTTGCCGCCAAGAATGCCTTTGCCTCGGCCAGCCGTATCGATTCGGGCTCGGCCAGCCCGGTCGCCGAAATCATGGGAATTTCGGTGGACAATTCCGCCGCGCTCGGGTCGAGCACCATCGAGGTGCTGCAAATCGCCAAGGCCCACAAGCTCGGCAGCGGCGATTTCTCGAGCAAAACGAGCGACCTGCAGACCGCGACCGGCGCCGCCGGCCCCGTCTCCGGAAACTTTCAGATCAACGGGGTGACGATCGACGTACTGGCGACGGATAGCCTGGCGGATCTGCGTGACCGTATCAACAATGCCAACTCCGGCGATAACGCTACGGGTGTCACGGCGAGTATCGTGTCAGCGAGCGAGACCCAGCACGTCCTGGTGCTGACCGCGGATGAGACGGGCACCGACATTACGTTGAGCGACGACAACACGACCGGCGTTCTGTCTGATCTCGGGATCTCTTCCGACGGGGGCAGCACATTCCTGAACGAGCTCCAGCAGTCCCAACTGGCCCAGCTTCATGCCGACGGACTCCGTGATCCCTCACAGCATGAATCGATCCTCGTGGCCGACGATACAGCGGCGCTGAGCAGCTATACCTCTGTAACCGGCGCGGGCAACACATTCGAGATTCGCGACGCTTCCGGCGCCCTGATCAAGACCGTTACCTACGATGATACCGATACACTCCAGAATCTCGCCACGGCCATTACGGGATCGGGCCTAACGGGGCAGGTGGTGTCAGACGGCGGACAGTTTCGACTGGAGATCATCAAGGACGACGGCGGACCCATCACGATTTCGGGCGACACCAACAATCTGCTGACCGACCTGTCATTTTCCAAGAAGGATCTCGTGATCGAGCGGGCCAGCAACACAATTAACGATCTTTTCGCGGGCGTGACCCTGACCCTGTTCAAGGCCGAGGTGGGGACGGCCGTCCAGCTCGATGTGGAACAGGACCTCAGCCAGCTCAAAACAGCCATCACCGATTTTGTCGACGCCTATAACGAGCTGCGCACCCTGCTGAACTCGCATCAAATCGTGAACCCAGAGACCGGCGAGGCAATCGAGAATACTGGCGTCCTCTTCGGCAACCGGGCCATTTCCGAGATCGAATCCCGGATCGGCGCCATCATCGGCGGCGGGGCCACCGGCACGAACGCGGATTTCACCGTGCTGGCCCAGATCGGCGTCAATTTCGTCGATAACAGCACGTTGTCAGACCCGCTTCTGGACGACACGCTCGAGGTGGATAATGCTGCCCTCGATCAGGCGCTGCTCAGCAACTCGGAAGAGGTCCGCAAGCTGTTCGCCTTCGACTTCACTTCGTCGGACCCGAGGGTCTCCCTGCTTTCGTTTACAGGCCAGACATCGTTCGACGTCAACGGTTTTACGTTGAATATCGAGGGGACGGGATCGGCCCGCGAGGATTCCGTCACGATCACGGATAAGGCCGTTACCCTCGATCAGGCGGACAGTTTCGGGGCAACCACGTCGGGACAATTCGAAATCAATGGCACCGCAATCGCCTACGATGTCACCACAGACACTCTCGAGGATCTGGCCGCCACCATTTCCGCGGCCGGGATCACCGGAATCAGCGCCTCCATCAACGAAAGCAGCGGCTCCCCGAAACTGGTGATTTCCTCAACCCAGGACGCCATCACGGTAAACAACGACACGGGCGATCTTCTCGCGGCGCTCGGACTGACGACCCAGGACACGCTGATCACGGGCGCAAATATCAATGGCGACCCGAGCGGCGCCAGCGACGGCAGCGTCACGATCAACGGCATGTCGGTCACCGCCACGAATGCCACGGGTGCGGATGGATTGCGGCTTTTCTACAGCGGGGCCGGGGCAGCGAGCGGCGTTGATCTTGATTACACAATCGGGCTTGGATCCGACCTTTTCTTCGACCTTGAGCAGTTGCTGGGATCGGACGGCGCCCTGCGGTCGGAGATCGACTCGATAGAAGGCCAGAACGAAGTCGCCAACGAGCGAATCGCGAACATGCTAACGCGGCTCGAGATTCAGCGCGCCACCCTGACAGACCAGTACATCGCCATGGAGGCGGCACTCAGCCGGCTCGAAAACTTGCGGGAATCCATCCGGCAGCTCACCGATTCATTAAATAATAACAACAACTGATCACACTCGGAGACAGCGGCCGGAGACCCGACTCGGGAATAAACCAACGGAATTGCAGACGGCGTAATGAACCAGAACGGCTCCCGGAACTATCAGACCCAGCAGATCATGACCGCCTCGCCCGCACGGCTCGTGGCGATGCTGTACGGCAAGGCGATCGTGTGCCTGAGAGATGCCATCGCGGCGATCAAGGCGGGTGACATCGAGAAACGCTGGAAATCCAACTCCGCGGCCCAGGAGATCATCGCCCATCTGCTTTCGACACTCGATGTCGAGAAAGGCGGCGAGGTCGGCCAGAATCTCGAACAGCTCTATTGCTTCATGCTGCGCCAGCTTCCCCAGGTGGACTTCAAGAATGACCCGAAGGTGGCCGAGGACATTATCGGCCTCCTCGAGCCGCTCGCGCGCTCCTGGGAAGAGCTGGCGGAAAAAGGCGGGCCGAACAGCCCGCCGCCCGGCCCCTATCGCACCGGCGACACCCGGTCCGACGGCAATGGCAACCAGGGCGAGCCGCCCCTGCCGGGCCCGCTGTCGATCTCGGCCTGACCTCCCGGCCGGCGGCTCCGCCGCCCGCGTTCAAACCCGAAACGCCGCGTCTGCGGCGTTTTTTTGTGTCCGCCCGCGGCCGGCGGCCGCAGTGAGCGGACAGAACGGGTCAAGTTTTCCCTCCGCCCGGCAGAACCTGCCCGCCGCGGCAAATTCTGCCTAAGCCGGTTCGCCGGGGCCGTGCCGGGCGGCCGGCGCAGATATCATTTTCTTTATGAAAAACAAGGATCTACCGGTTTTTTCGCGGTCTGGCCCGGGGCTTGCGTTTATCCGTCCGCGTGAAACGGCCTTCGTCCCGACCGGCTCGGGGGAAAGCCATGACAAGGGAAAACGATTTTGTGGGACGACCGATCAAGGATCGCCGCCGCAGGTAGGGCCCGGTGTCAGTACCGGGACATCAAGTAGAGGAGATCAGGCAATGCCTTTAAACGTCATTTCGAATTTCGCGGCCAATGTCGCCCACCGGAATCTCGTGACCAACAACGAACAGGCGACCCAGTCACTGGCCAAGCTATCGTCGGGCGCCCGTGTGGTGTCGGCGCGGGACGATGCGGCCTCACTGGCGATCGGCTCACGGCTTGCCGCCGAGGTTCGCTCCATGTCACAGGCCAACGTGAACGCGGGCCAGGCCATTTCCATGCTCCAGATCGCGGATGGCGCCATGGCGCGAGTCAGCGACATCCTGGTCCGCATGAAGGTGCTGGCGGTGCAGGCCAGTTCCGGCCAGCTTTCGGACACCGAGCGTTCGATGCTGGATACCGAATACCAGCAGCTCCTGCAGGAGGCCGAACGGATCGCCCAGGATACCGAGTTCAACGGCAACCAGCTCGTGAACGGGTCATCCTCCACGACCACGGTCCTCAACGCCTTGTCGAATGCCGACAACGTGCTTCAGGCAGCCGATGGCTTCGCCAGCATCGTGTTCGACCCCAGCGTGGGTGACGCCGCGACCCAGGTGGCATACGACGCCACGAGTAATGTCCTGACCGTCACCAATATGACGACCGGTGCCAGCCAGGGCATCAATATCGGCGCGACCCCCGTCCCCATCAACACGACCCAGGAAGTCCGGTTCGCCGAGGTCGGGGTCACCATTTCGCTCAACTCTGCCTTCGACAAAACGGCCGACATCAACCCCACGGGATCGGTCACCGAGGCAAATGACGGCGGCGCGGGCTCCATCGAGACCACCACGATCCAGCTTCTCAATGCGGATGTCGCCGCGGCGGTGCAGAATCTGGCCTCGAGTGCCATGAGCATCGACGCGACGACGGCGAATGCCGCCGGCGTCTCCCTCGGAGCCTTTACCGCCAACGGCGTGGATATGAGCACCGTCGGCACCAAGAACCTGACGCTAAGCGACGGGACGAACAACATCGAGGTCGGCTTCGTCGTCACCGACGGATATACCGACGGGGCCGATCTGACCGTGGATGTGGATGACCTCGGCGCCGTGATGTTCGGCAATTCCGGCTCATCGTCTCAGATCAGCTTCACCTTCAAGCTTGGCACGGGCATCGTGTCCGGGGTCGACAGCCTCACGATTGCCATCGATTCCATCAACAACTCGTCTCTCGGCCTGACGAGCTCGAGCATCAGCAACGTCTCCAATGCCGAGAGCGCCCAGGGCATCGTGACTTCCGCGATCGATACCCTGAACAACTCGCGTGCGGGAATCGGCGCGGCCCAGAACAGGCTCGACTTTGCCTCGGCAAACCTGGCGACGGCGATTGAAAACGCCGAGTCGGCCAGGTCAGCCCTGCTCGATCTCGATGTGGCTCAGGAAATCACGACCCTCACGAGTAAGCAGATCCTGGTCCAGGCGGGCGTGTCCATGCTTTCGCAGGCCAATCAGTTGCCACAGAACTTGCTCCAGTTGTTCCAGTAATCGGAGCTGGTTTCCGGGACGGATGGGCTGTCTGACACAGCACCATCCGGCCGGAAGCAGGAAGAAAGGAGAAGACAATGACAGTCACAAACCACGGCTCGGAGATCGATACGATCACCAATACGCCGCCAAGTCGCCTCGTCGTCATGCTGTACGATGGCGTGATCACTGCGCTGGACTCCGCAATCGAGGCCATCGAGGATGGCGATATCGAGAAGCGGTGCAAATGCGTCAATGTTGCGATCGAGGTCATTTCCTACCTGTACATGTCGCTCGACATGGAGAAAGGCGGGATCATTTCCGAGAACCTCGCGAAACTCTATCGCTTCAGCATGACGCAGCTGCCCCTGGTCAACCGGGACAATGACCCGGCCATGGCCCGTGCCGTGATCGAGATCCTGCGACCCATCCACGAATCCTGGATCGAAATCGATTCGGCCATGTCGGCGCCCTTCATTCTGCCGTTGGCGAATGAGAATCACCGCGCCATGCCGTCCCGCGCGCGGGCCACGGCCTAGCCGGCAGTTTCCAACCACTCTGATACGGACAACTTGTGATGGATCTCTCTCTCGCTCACGGCCTGCTGGATCGGCCGGTGGATCTCGGGAAGGCCCGGCCTTCCCCGACCCACCGCGACGAGCCGCGCCTGGCCGAGGCCGCCCGGCAGAGGGCCGAGGAGCGGAACGATTTTCACGCCCGTATCGCCGATCCGTCCGAAACGGCCCGGTTCGAGCGCGAACGTGCCTCCGAGGTGGGAGCGAGAGAGCGGCGAGAAGAGCCGATCGATAAACCCCGCCCGGAAACTGCCCAGACGGAAACAGCCTTGAGAGAGCCTGCGGCCGCCCCCCGCGAGCGGACGGCCGACGGCAATGCTCGACCCGGCAATCAGGACAGCACCCGGCCGGCCGACCGGGGCACGCCAAAGCCGGATGGGGCAGATACCGTCGACACGTCACCCAATGTGCGGTCTGGCGACAGCCCGCATATCCCCGGCCAGGCAACCAACAATGCTGCCGCCGGCGAGGCTGATGCAGGGCTCGCCCGCGCCGCCGCCCAACTGGCCGCCAACCCCGCCCTCGGAGCCGTAAACGCGGTCCCGGCGGGCGCCATTCTGACCGGAAGCGCGAGCCTCGCCACGCCACCCGGCCTGACTGTCGCCAGCCAGGCCGGCACCGGCACCGCGGGCCAGGCGGCCGCGACGGCCGTCGGCGCGAGGCCGGGCCAGCCACAGGGTCTGGCCCAAGCCCCCGGCCATACCCCGACGCCCCTGGCCGATACCAGCCGTCTCGCCGACGGTCGCGAAGCCGGCCGGCTCGCCGTCACGGCAGCTTCCGGTGACCGGCCAACACGGACACTCCACGCAGCGGGCGAGGTGCGTGTCGGCGCCACGAGTTCGGGCAATCCGGGAAATCCCGCCGCCGGCCTCTCAGGCAACGTGGTATCGGATGCCACCGCCTTTGCCATCAAACAGATCAGCGCCGCCGCCGGCCCAACCGATCCCGCCCTCCAGGCTAGTTCGGCCGGACGAGCGGGCAACAATCCGGCCGCCTTCGCGCCCGGTCTCCTGTTAAGTTCCGCCGCGCCGGTTGCCGGCCAGTTCACGTCACTCGCCCCAAGCGCCAGCGACCTGGGGCTGACGTCCCCCGGCGCGACACCGGGCGGGCTTGGCACGATGACGGCAGATGTGAGGCCGGGCGGCCTGCCCAGCGCCGCCGACGCCGCGGCGTTTGCCCGCCACCTGCCGCAGGCCGGGCTCACGGACCAGGTTTCGATGCAGCTTGCCAAGGGGACACAGGAAGGGCTCGACCGGATCACCATCCAGCTCAAGCCGGCCCATCTCGGCAAGGTGGATGTGAAGCTCGACATCGGCCATGACGGCCGTCTCCAAGCCGTGATCGTGGCCGACCGTGCCGATACGCTCGACCTGCTGCAGCGCGATGCGAGGCTTCTCGAGCGCGCCCTTCAGGACGCCGGCTTCGAGGCCGATAGCGGCGGCCTGGATTTCCAGCTTCGGGGAGGAAACTCGGATAGCGCCGGTGGCGAGCGGGCCGATGGCGACGCTTCCCGCCCCCTTGCGGGCATAGTGAACGAAGCGTCGGGCGACGCGCCCGCCCTTTCAGGCGAGATCACCCAGATCCTGCGGACGGATCGGGTGGATCTCACGATCTAAACCGCGATTAGGACAGGACCCGATTATGGAAATCACGCCAAATCCCGCGCCCGGCGCGAGCACCAGCACACAGGTCGAATCGGATCGCGACCGGCTGTCCGACACCTTCGACAGCTTTCTCACCATTCTGACGACGCAGTTACAGAACCAGGATCCGCTGGAGCCGCTCAGTTCGAATGAATTTACCCAACAGCTCGTCATGTTCTCCCAGGTGGAACAGACCCTCAATACGAATGAACGTCTCGACGACATGCTGTCGCTTCTGGGCAACAATGGGCTCACCAACTCGATCTCGTATCTCGGGAAGAGTGTTGAGATCGGCGGCGCGAAGGCGGCACTTGAGAACGGCGCGGCAAAATGGACTTACACGCTTGGCGCCTCGGCCCAGAATGTCACGGTCAATATCCTGGATGAGGACGGCAACGTCGTTCGCACAATCGATGGCGAAAACCAGGCCGGTACCCACGAATTCGTCTGGAACGGCGAAGACCATACCGAAACCCTTCAGCCCGATGGCATTTACGCTCTCCAGATCGTGGCCACCGACCCCGATGGCAATGCACTTAACCCGCAGATCACAGGATTTGGTCGCGTCGAATCTCTGAAGAATGACGGCGCTGACATTCTGCTCACAGTACTCGGCAAAGAGCTGCCCGCTTCGAATGTTCTTTCTGTCATAGACAGCAGCAATCCGTCCTAACCAGTACCCGGCACCGGTCACGGCATGATCGGGTACCGGATTTAATAAGGAGAATAGAAATGAGTTTGTTTGGCGCAATGTTCTCGGGCGTTTCCGGCCTTAACGCACAGAGCCAGTCTCTGGGCATGATCTCGGACAACATCTCCAACGTGAACACGGTAGGCTTCAAGGCGACCGAAGCGCGGTTTTCAACGCTGGTGACCCAGGCCGCGACGGATACGAGTTACTCGCCGGGCGGTGTCGAGGCGGCGCCATTCTCGCTGATCGACAAGCAGGGCCTTCTTGAATCGAGCGATTCAGCAACCGACATCGCCGTTGCAGGCAAGGGCTTCTTCGTCGTGAATACGCGCGACAACAGCGCGGGCCAGTTCCTCTTCACACGGGCGGGCTCGTTCACCGTGGATCAGAACGGCTTTCTGAAGAACACCGGCGGTTACTTCCTTCAGGGCTGGCCGACTGACACGGCCGGCGTACCCATCGCCGCGAATACCTCGATCGAATCGACGCTATCGACGGTAAACGTCAGCGGGATCTCGGGCGTGGCGGTCGCCACCTCCAACGTCTCCCTGGGCGCCAACCTGCCGGCCTCCGCCCCGACCGGGACCACGGAGAACAATAACATCCTGATTTTCGATTCGCTCGGCGTCGCCCATAACATCCAGATCACCTGGACGAAGACGGGCGTGAACGCCTGGGATTATGCCGTTGCGGATCCTACCCTGGCGAACGACGCCTCGGTCCAGACCGCCACGCTGACGGCGGGTGCTGCCGGCTCCGTCACCTTCAATGGTGACGGCACGCCGAATACCATCACCAACCCCGCCCTCGCCATCGACTTCACCAACCCGCCGGCGACCGCCACGGGTGCGGCCGCAGGCGCGATCACCCTCGACCTGGGGACCGCCGGCTCGGCCGATGGGGTGACCCAATTCTCGGGCAATTTCACGACCTCGTTCATTCAGCAGAACGGCGTTCAATTCGGCATCTTCACGGGGGTGACAATTGGCGAGGACGGCCTCGTGACGGCAACATTTGATAACGGCGAGACACGGCCCATCTACAAGGTCCCGCTCGCCACCTTCGCCAATCCCTCCAGGCTGGAAGCCAAGAGCGGCAACGCTTACGCCCAGACCGACCGGTCCGGCCAGACACTCCTCAACTTCGCGGACGAACTGGATTCCAGTCGGATCGCCTCGGGTGCGCTGGAAAGCTCCAACGTGGATCTGGGCGAAGAGTTCACCAAGATGGTGATCACGCAGCAGGCCTATTCCGCTGCGTCCCGGATCATCACCACCGCGGACGAAATGCTGGACGAACTCGTCCGCATCATTCGCTGATGGCTTCGGGGCCGGTTTCGGCGATGTCTTGACGAAGCCTTAAAGGCCGGCCCCGAACCTTTAACAAATCATTGGAAATCGCCATTTTTTGCATGATTTTTCGGTCGCCCGCGGACACGCGTTTAGCGAATTTTTAAGCGGCCAGGCCTAGCCTTTCCCCGTCGATACGAGCCACGCCCAACCTTCGACCGGCTTCTCACCGGTCCCGAAAAAGCGGCGTGTCCGGAGCGGCACTGGCGCAACCGAAACCGAAAGAACATGTCGCAGACCTCCACTCATAACGCCCGCGGGTCAGACAGGTTGGAAGACGGGATCAATGGCCCCAACGGGACCCGTCTGACACGCCGGACTCTCCCCTCGCCCGGCACGAAGCGCTGGGTCGTGCGCCGCAAGGCCGAGGTCGTCTCCGCCGTGCGTGCGGGGCTGCTCAGCCTCGAGGAAGCCTGTGAAATGTACAATCTGTCGGTGGAGGAGTTTCTCTCGTGGCAGCGTCTGATCGAGGCGCATGGCATGATGGGGCTGCGCGCAACCCGCCTGCAGCAATACCGCGATACAAAGACGCCCGCCGGCCGGACATCGGCGCATATGGCACGCGATTAGCTTCAGCGTGCAGCGCGGCCGCGATCCTGTCCGTCGAGCAGGCCCGGCAAATTTTTCCGGAAAAACGGCAAAATTTTCCCAGTGTTAACCGGTTTTTCACTGCCGCAACCCTAACTTCCGATCTGGGACGGGCTACAGGACAAGGCCCAAATGTTTTTTCAGGGCGGCTTCATTGAGTGGACTAGCAACGACGTTTCGTAGCCTCGGCGCTGCACACCTGCTGATTCTGGGTGGTGTCGGGGTGGGCATCATCCTTTTCTTCGTTTTCCTGACCTCCAAGCTGACGACGCCGGACATGGTTCTCCTGTTCGGCGATCTGGACATGCAGGATAGCGGTGCGATCGTCAGCAAGCTTGATACGCTGAATGTACCGTATGAGCTGAGTGGGAACGGCACCCGGATCATGGTCCCGGGCGATCAGGTCTTGCGGTTGCGCATGGCAATGGCGGAGGACGGCCTGCCGTCGGGCGGCTCCATCGGATACGAAATATTCGATCGCTCGGAAAGCCTGGGCACGACTAATTTTGTCCAGAATATCAATCTGGTCCGGGCGCTCGAGGGCGAGCTCGCCCGCACCATCCGGTCGATTTCGGGCGTGCAGGCCTCCAGGGTTCATCTGGTTCTGCCCCGCCGCCAGCTCTTCAGCCGCGAAGAGCAGGAACCAAGCGCTTCGGTGGTCCTCCAGACACGGGGAAACTCGCGGATCAACGCCGGTCAGGTATTGGCCATCCAGCAGCTTGTCGCGGCCGCGGTCCCTGGGCTCGCGCCCGGTAAGGTCACGGTTGTCGACGACAAGGGCGCCCTCCTGGCCCGCGCGGCCGGCGAGAATACCGCCACCGCGTTGATGACGCAGTCAGACGACATGCGCCGGTCCTACGAGGATCGCCTTGGCCGAACCATCGAATCGCTGATCGAACGCTCCGTCGGTCCCGGTAATGTGCGCGCCCAGGTGACCGCCCTCTTGGATTTCGACCGCGTGACCACGCGATCCAAAACCTTCGACCCTGACGGTCAGGTGGTGCGCTCCACGCAAACCGTTGAGGAAATAGAAAAATCCGCCGAGCAGGAGCCAAGCGACACGGTCACGGTGGAAAACAACCTCCCCGACGAGGAAGCCGAGGCCGGCGCCGCTGCGACATCGCGCAGCGATTCCAACCGGGTCGAGGAGACCGTAAATTATGAGATCTCCGAGACGGTGACCGATCATTACCACGAGACGGGCGCAGTGCGACGTCTCTCGGTCGCGGTCCTGGTGGACGGGGAATACACGGGCAATGGCGAGGAGCGGAGCTACGAGCCGCGCTCCGACGAAGAACTCGCCCAGATGAGCCGCCTCGTGAAATCCGCCATCGGTTTTGACGAAAGTCGCGGGGACACTGTCGAAATCGTCAATATGCCCTTCAAGCAACTCAGCACCGATTGGGGCGAGGAGCAGATCGAGCCGATTTTTGGCCTGGCCAAGCAGGATTATTTCCGGATCGCCGAGATCCTTGTCCTTTCGATTGTCGCCCTCCTCGTCATCATGCTGGTGGTCCGGCCGCTTGTCGCCCGGACACTCGAGGCCTTGCCCAAGCCGCAGGATGTCCAGAAGGCGGCCGAACGGCTGATTAGCGATTCCTCTGGCGGACCGCGCCCCGCACTGCCCCCGGGCATGGAGGCGCCGGCCCCGGGCATGGACGGGGGTGAGGCGTCGCTGCCCCTGGCCGACGCGCCCGAGTCCCTCATCAATCTTGAGCAGGTGGAGGGCCGCGTACGCGCGTCCTCGATCAAGAAAGTCGGCGAAATCGTGAAGAAGCACCCTGAAGAGTCGGTCTCGATCCTCAGGAACTGGATGTATCAGGAAGGGTAACCCTCGAGTTTTCCGGCCCAGCACCGGCGGGCCCGGACAACGGGGTAGTGGCAGATCATGCGCGCAAAGGAAGAATACAGAGCACTCAGCGGCAGCGATAAGGCTGCCGTGCTCCTGATGTCACTTGGCGAAGAGCTCGCGGCCGAAATCTTTACGATCCTCGATGACGAGGAAATCAAGGAGATTTCCCAGAGCATGTCCAAGCTGGGCACCGTCGGCTCCGAGATCGTGGAGAAGGTATTCGTCGAGTTCGCCGACCAGGTCTCGGCGACAGGCGGGCTAACCGGCAGCTTCGATACGACCGAGCGCCTTCTGCTCAAGGCTCTGGGCCGGGAGCGGGTCGACACGATTATGGAGGAAATCCGCGGTCCCGCCGGCCGGACCATGTGGGACAAGCTGGGCAATGTGAACGAGGAAGTCCTCGCCAACTACCTCAAGAACGAATACCCGCAGACGGTCGCGGTGGTGATGTCGAAGATCCGCTCCGATCATGCGGCGCGCGTGCTCGCCTGCCTGCCCGAGAATTTCGCCATGGAGGTGGTTCTCCGGATGCTCCGGATGGAATCCGTCCAGAAGGAGATCCTCGACGATGTGGAACGCACGCTGCGTTCCGAATTCATGAGCAATCTGGCCCGGACGAACCGGCGCGACGCACACGAAATGATGGCCGAGATTTTCAACAATCTCGACCGGGCGGCCGAAAGCCGTTTCCTCTCGGCCCTCGAGGAACGCAACAAGGATGCGGCCGAGCGGATCCGCCAGTTGATGTTCACCTTCGAGGATCTCAACAAGCTGGATCCGGGCAGCGTGCAGACGCTCCTGCGCAACGTCGACAAGGGTCAGCTTGCCATTGCGCTCAAAGGCTCGTCGGAGCCCCTCCGCGACCTTTTCTTTTCCAATATGTCGGAGCGGGCGGGCAAGATTCTTCGCGAGGACATGGAAGCGATGGGGCCGGTTCGACTGCGCGAAGTGGACGAGGCGCAGATGCAGATGGTCATCACGGCCAAGAATCTTGCGGCGTCGGGTGAGATCACCATCCTTGATTCCAAGGATGATGACGAGCTCGTCTATTAACGGGTGGCGGCGGAACGAATTTGATGAGCGCTGTGCAGAAATTCTCCTTCGACAACCGGTTCGATTCGCAACGCGAGGTCGAGGAAGCCGCCCGCGTAGAAGCCCACGAGACGACCTTGCGGGTCACACGGGAGGAAGGCTATGCCGCCGGCCTGGAAGCCGGCCGGACTGCTGCCCTCCGGGATATTGAGAGCCGGATCGAATCGGTTGTGACCGCACTCATTCCCGAAATCCAGGGACTCGTGGCGGCGCAGGCGGAGGCGGCGGCCGCGGCGCGCAAGAATGCCGTGGCCGTGGCGGCAACGATACTCAAGAGACTCTACCCGTCGCTGGAGCGTGAGAACGGCCCCACCGAAGCGGAACGCCTCATCGTCACCTGTCTCGAAGAAATGGCACAGGAGCCGCGACTGGTCATACGCCTCGGGCCGGACATGATCGAGATGTTGAAGACGCGAATCGACGATCTGGCGGCTGCCGCCGGTTTTCCGGGGCAGCTGGTCATGGTGCCGGCGGACGATTTGACCGGCGCCGATGTCCGGATCGAATGGGCGGATGGCGGGGTGTCCCGCGATGGCGGACATCTCTGGGCGGCGATCGAGGAGACCGTCAATCGGGCGCTGGCCGACGGGCCCGGCGCCTTCAGCCTGCCGGCCTCGCCTGAGACGGCCGAGGACAACACAACGAGCCCGAAGACCACGGACGCAAAAACCCCGGATGCGGACAGGCCCGATATGGACATGGCGGATACGGACATGAGTGAGCGAGGAGAAACCAATGGTTGATGAAGAAAACAGCGAAGCCCCGAAAGGAGCTCCGGAAGGAGCCCCGAAAGGAGCCGCGGCAGAGAGCCCGGATGCGGAGGGCGCGGACGGGGCCAATCTGGCTCTGAACGATTTCGAGCCGCAAGAGAACGGCGGCGCCAATGGCCGAAGAGGCGAGCAAAACCTGCAGAAGAACGAGATGCACACGGCCGAAGAGCTGGAGGCGGTTTACGATATCCCCGTTCAGGTGTCTGCCGTGCTCGGCCGGTCAGCGATGCAGGTCAGCCAGCTTCTGAAGCTTGGCCGCGGGGCCGTAGTCGAACTCGACCGAAAGGTCGGCGAGCCCGTGGACATTCTGGTCAACAACCGCCTCGTCGCACGCGGCGAGGTTGTCGTGGTTGACGAGCGTCTGGGTGTGACGATGACCGAGATCATCAAGTCGGACCGGAACTGACGGCCGGTCCGGGAGTCCCGTCATGGCAAAAATCGCTTCCCAGGCGCCGGCGACCAGAACCGGCCGCCCGAATGCCGCTAAGCCGTCGCTGAGTGACAGCCGGGGTCTGGATATCGCCACAGTCCTCGGCCTGACTGCGGCTTTTGGCCTGGTGGCGCTCGCCATCGTGACGGGAGGCACACCAAACTCGTTCGTCGATCCGGCTGCGCTCATGATCGTGATCGGCGGAACATTCGGCGTCACCATGATGGGCTTTTCTCTCGGCGAGATCCTGACGGCGCAACGCGTCGTTCTCAAAGCGCTGTTCAGGACCCAACGAGCACCCCGCCGGGCCGCCAATTACGCCCTTCAGGTGGCCGAGGCCGCGCGCGGCAAGGGTGTCCTTGCGATCGAGCAGATTCTGCCCCGGATGCGGAGCGAGAAATTTCTCTTCAAGGCCCTGTCTCTCGTCGTCGACGGCGTCCCGGCCGACGAACTCTACAAGGTGATGGAGCGCGAACGCCAGGCGACCTATGTCCGCCACAAAGCGAGTTCCGCCGTCCTGCGCCGGTCGGCCGAAGTGGCTCCGTCGATGGGGCTGATCGGTACACTCGTCGGCCTCGTTCAGATGCTCGGCCGCCTTGAAGACCCATCCACGATCGGCCCCGCCATGGCGGTGGCACTGTTGACGACCTTCTACGGCGCCATCCTCGCGACGATGGTGTTCAGTCCGCTGGCCAACAAGCTGGAACGGAACGCGGCCGAGGAAAGCCTCGTCAATCATATTTTTACGATCACCGCCGCGGCAGTGGCGCGACAGGACAATCCGCGCAAGCTGGAAATGAATCTCAATACGATCCTGTCACCGTCAGACCGGTCGACACGATACAACTAAACGATAGTACCCAAGCTGGAGTTCGGAATGCGTCTGTTAATTGTCGGCACTCTCAACGGCCATATAAGTGACGCGATTAAAATCGCCGTTGCCAACGGCGCAGAAGTCGCGAGTGTGGACTCGGTCAAGGAGGCACTGACGTTTCTGCGCTCGGGTAAGGGAGCCGATCTGGCCATGGTGGATGTGGCCCTGGACGTGGTCCATCTGCTGGTCAGCATGAAGAGCGAGCGGATCAATACGCCCGTCGTTGCCTGCGGCATCGAAGCCGAACCCAAAGCGGCCGTGGAAGCTATCCATGCGGGCGCTCAGGAATATGTCCCGCTGCCGCCCGACGCAGAGCTGATCGGTGCAATCCTGGCAGCAGTATCCGATACGCGACGGACTCTGATTGCGGAGGATCCTGTCTTTCGCGACGTGCTGAAAGTCGCCGAGCGGGTGGCCGCCAGTGATGCAAGCATTTTGATTACCGGCGAATCGGGGACTGGCAAGGAAATGGTCGCTCAACTGGTGCATGCCAAGAGCCGCCGGAGCAGTCAGAAATTCGTCTCGGTCAACTGTGCCGCGATCCCGGAGAATCTTCTCGAGTCGGAATTGTTCGGCCATGAGAAGGGTGCGTTCACGGGCGCCGTGGCGCGCCGCATCGGCAAGTTCGAGGAGGCGAATGGCGGAACCTTGCTGCTTGATGAAATCAGCGAGATGGACATCCGCCTTCAGGCCAAGCTGCTGCGGGCGCTGCAGGAGCGTGAAATCGACCGCGTCGGCGGGGACAATCCGGTCAAGGTTGATATTCGTCTGATCGCCACGACCAATCTGGATCTGGCCGACCAGGTCCGTCTTGGCAGGTTCCGCGAGGACCTTCTTTATCGTCTCAATGTCATGACCCTGAAACTGCCGGCCCTGCGCGAAAGGCCAAGGGACATTGCGCCACTGGCCCAACATTTCGCCGCAAAATATGCGGAATCGAATGGCCTCCCGGCCCGAACCGTCTCACCGGACGGGCTCGCGGCCCTTGGGCGTCACGGCTGGCCCGGAAATGTGCGCGAACTGGAGAACGCCCTTCACCGCGCCGTTCTCCTCGCCGATGGCGATGAAATCGGGCCGGATGCCCTGACCCTGCCGGAGGGTGCCGCTCCGGGCCTGGGCGACGGGGCCGGGGCCAGAGACACGGCCGGCGGCGGCCGAACGGGTCCGGCCGGAACCGGGTCGCGCCCGCTTGTCGGCAAGACCGTCGCCGAAGTGGAGCGCGATCTTATTCTCGACACGCTGACCCACTGTTTCGGCAATCGAACTCATGCCGCCAACATCCTGGGCATTTCGATACGCACGCTGCGCAACAAGCTGAAGCAGTATAGCGAGGACGGTGTCCCGGTGCCGATCCCCGGTGAGCGCGACAGGGCGACGGCCTGAAGCAACCTTGAACCCAAGAAGGCACGGATCGGCCCACGGCCTTCCCGGGAGTGAACATGTCAGACACGATCGGTAATCAGCCAGCGGACCAGGCCGGCGGCGGGCAAGGCGGTGATGCGGTCATCGGACGCCTGGTGGATGCCCTGCGGCGCGGCGACATCGCTCTCGCGCTGGGGGTCATGGCAATTCTGGTTGTCCTGGTTCTGCCCATGCCGAGCTGGCTGCTCGACATGTCACTCGCCATCTCGATCACGTTTTCGATCCTCATTCTGATGACGGTGCTGTTTATCGAAAAACCCCTCGATTTCAGCAGCTTCCCCACTGTCCTGCTGATTGCGACCATGCTCAGGCTGTCGCTCAATCTGGCGTCCACGCGCCTTATCCTGTCGGACGGACACGAGGGAACGGTGGCCGCCGGGCACGTGATCGAAGCGTTCGGTAATTTCGTCATGGGCGGCAATTTTGTCATCGGCCTGATTGTGTTTGCCATTCTGATCATCGTGAATTTCGTGGTGATCACGAAAGGCTCCGGCCGCATCGCCGAAGTGTCCGCCCGCTTCAGCCTGGATGCCATGCCCGGCAAGCAAATGGCGATCGACGCTGATCTGTCGGCCGGTCTGATCAACGAGGCCGAGGCGCGCGGGCGCCGCAAGGCACTGGAGGATGAAAGCACATTTTTCGGCTCGATGGACGGCGCCGCCAAATTCGTGCGCGGCGACGCCGTTGCCGGCCTGCTGATCACCTTCATTAACATCATCGGCGGGATCGTCATCGGTGTGGCGCAGAACGACATGTCCTTCTCGGACGCCTCGCATACCTATACGCTTTTGACAGTAGGCGACGGGCTGGTTTCGCAAATCCCGGCACTCATCGTTTCGACCGGCGCCGGCATGCTGGTCGCGAAGGCCGGCGTCGAAGGCACCGCCGACAAGGCGCTTTTCGGGCAGCTCGGCGGCTACCCTCGCGCCCTGGGCGTCAGCGCCGGGCTGATGGCCGCGCTCGCGTTCATGCCCGGCATTCCGATGCTTCCCTTCCTGATGGTGGCCGGGCTGACGGGCGGCCTCGCCTACGCCTCGACACAGAAGCACGAACGGGATCATGCCGAGGTGCAGGCACTCGAAGCGGCGGAGGCCGCCGCCGTGCCCGTGGCGGACGAACCGATTTCCAAGAGCCTGCAACTGGACCATATCCGGCTTGAGCTGGGCTACGGCCTCGTCAGCATGATCAATACCGAGACCGGCTATCGCCTGACCGACCAGATCAAGGCGCTGCGACGGCAACTGGCGGCCGATATGGGTTTCGTTCTGCCGGCGGTGCGCATTCAGGACAACATGCAACTGGGCCCCAACAGCTATGTCATTCGCATCAAGGAGGTGGAGGCCGGCCGGGGCGATATCCAGCCGGCGATGCTGCTCGTGATGGATCCGCGCGGCGAGAAGATTCCGCTCGTCGGCGAAGAAACGACGGAGCCCACTTTCGGGCTGCCGGCCATGTGGGTAGACCCGGCCCAGCGCGAGGAAGCCAATTTCCGCGGTTATACCGTGGTCGACCCGCCGACCGTGATCACCACCCATCTGACCGAGCTGGTCCGGGATAATATGGCGGATATGTGCTCCTACGCCGAGACCAAGAAACTGCTCGACGATCTGCCGGAAGAGCACCAGTCACTCGTCGCCGACACGGTCCCGGACCGGATCAGTCTGGGCGGCGTCCAGCGCGTGCTCCAGAATCTTCTGCGGGAGAGAATCTCGATCCGTGATTTGCCAACAATTCTTGAGGGAATTTCGGAAGCGAGCAACTTCACGCGCAATATCACCATGATCACCGAGCATGTGCGCGGTCGCCTCGCGCTGCAGCTCAGCCACGCGCACATCAACCACGAGGGCTATATCCCGCTGGTCACCCTCACGCCGGAATGGGAGCAGAATTTTGCCGAGGCGCTGGTCGGCGACGGCGAGGACAAGCAACTCTCCATGGCGCCCAGCCTGCTGCAGGATTTCATGACGACGGTTCGTCAGACCTTCGAGCGTCACGCCCTGATGGGCGAGGCACCCGTGCTGCTGACCACGCCACGCATCCGGCCCTATGTGCGGTCCATCGTCGAGCGCTTCCGGCCGCAGACAACCGTGATGTCGCAAAGCGAAATTCACCCCAAGGTGACGATCAAGACCCTGGGACAAATTTAGAGGCCATTGGGGACCGGGGGACCGGACGACCGGACGAGAAGACAGGCAGGCCACAACCGATGCGACTACGCAGCTTCAGTGCCGACAGCCTCACGAGCGCCCAGGAACAGGTGCGCCGTACGCTCGGCGACGACGCGATCCTGGTTTCGATCGAGGAAACCGGCCAGGGCGTGCGGATCCTCGCGGCCCTGGAAACCCCGGATCCGATGGCTGCGGACGGGCGGAATACGGCGCGCGCGGGCGGATCGGCCCCGTCAGAGGAAGCCGCCGGCATCGCAGCCCCCGTCTCGGGGCGTCTGAGCCGCATGGGGGTGGATGACCGGGTTATCGCACGGCTCCTGGAAACGATCTCGGCACTTGAAATCGGCGATGGCGATCCGGCCCTTGGCCTCGCCGCCGCGTTCGACGAGCGCTACCGCTTCAGCCCGCTTTCGGAGCGCTCGTTTGACCGGCCGCTGATGCTGGTCGGCCCGCCGGGCAGCGGCAAGACGGTCACTGTCGCCAAGCTGGCCGCCCAGACCGCCCTCGCCGGCCGCCAGCCGCGCTTGGCCACGACCGATACCCGCCGGGCGGGTGGTTTCGAGCAATTGCGCCAGCTCGCGGATATCCTGGGTGTGGAATGTGGCCTCGCGGCCAATGACACTGCGCTTGAATCCTTCGCTACGAGCGGGAGTCACGCCGCAGCCGGCCTGATCGATACCCACAGCATCAATCCCTTCGACCCGTATGAGCAGGCGGAACTGTCCGATTTCATCGCCGCCGCCAATGCCGAACCGGTGCTCGTCCTGGCGGCCGGCGGCGATGCGCTGGAGATGGCCGAGATGGCCCATGCGTTTCAGGAAATCGGCATTTCCCGGCTTGTGGTCACGCGGCTCGATATCAGCCGCCGCCTGGGCGGCGTCCTGATGGCGGGCGAGGATGCCGGGCTGCGCTTCGCCGATGCCGGAATTTCCGGCGATATCGCCACGGGTCTGCGTCCGATGACCCCTGTGGCGCTGGCCCGGTTCTTCTTCCCCGAGGCTCAGGACCGGCCCGCCCGCCATCACGCGACGCGAGCAACCCCTCATGCAACCGCCGAAGATTTGCGCGGCGAAAAGGAGAATTTTCGTTTATGACCCTGGCCGATCCCAGCACCCCCCGCGAGCGGGCCGATAACACGCAAGGTGCGATCCCGGCGCAGCGCAACGTCTACGCCATCGCCTCCGGCAAGGGTGGCGTCGGCAAGACGTGGCTGTCGATCACGCTTGCCCAGGCACTGGCGAAAAAAGGGCTGCGCGTTCTTCTGGTGGATGCCGATCTTGGCCTCGCCAATGTCGATATCCAGCTTGGCCTCATGATGGAAAGGACCCTCAACAAGGTGCTGGCCGGAAAGACAACCCTGCGCCAGGCGGCGACCTTCTTCGAAACGGGCGAGTTCCACATCATAGCCGGCTTGTCCGGATCGACCAGCCTGGCGAACTTGCCGCCGGTCCGGCTCCGCACGCTTGCCCGCGATCTCGCGCTGCTGTCCCAGGACTACGATATCGTCCTTCTCGATCTTGGCGCCGGCGTGGATCGCACGGTTCAGATGCTCAGCCAGGCGGCGCGCACCTGCCTGGTCGTGACCACCGACGAGCCGACGGCCCTGACCGACGCCTATGCCTTCATCAAGCTCGGCCAGGCCCAACATCCCCTGCTGGAAACCCGGATCGTCGTCAACATGGCGAAATCGGTCCAGGAAGGACAGGCGACCTACCGGACGATCCTGCGGGCGTGCGAGGGATTCCTGAAACTGTCGCCGCCGCTGGCGGGAATCGTGCGCCGCGATTCCCACGTGACTGACTCAATTCGGAAGCAGGCGCCGCTGATCACAAGATTTCCAACCTGCGCCGCGGCCACCGATGTGATCGGGATCGCGGACATGGTCGAGACCGGGCTGCGCCGCCATGAGTGATTTCAGCGTGCCGGCTCGCGGCGCCTCGACACCCGGACAATCGCCAGGCAACACCATCCCCGCCCCTGCGAGTGCCAATTTGCCCACCGGCACCATCGCGCAGCCGCCCAACTCCCTTCAGAACGTCGCCGCTGGCACAATCGTTCAGGGACAGGTCACCGGGCGTGACATCCAGGGACATGTGCTGATCCGCACCGGCCATGGGGTGATCGCTCTCAATACCGCCCTCGCCCTGCCCGCCGGGAGCCAGGTGGCGCTGCAGATCCGCACCCTCGGCACTCATGTTCAAGTGGCCATCCTCCAGGTCGTGCCCGCTCCCGGGGAACCCGTGCCGGCGCCCGCGCGGCCGGCAGGTTCCGCCGCGCCGCAGGCCACCACCGGCCGCGCCGGGGGCAATGCCGGCCCCAACACGGCCGCGGCCGCTGCGGGGCCCCGTCCGCCGCCGGCGCCGGCGGTTTCAATGAGCGCGCCGCAGA